>SKKH01000254.1 GCA_007121555.1 Gemmatimonadota bacterium
CTCTTCCTGGCCTCGACCCACGACGTCCTCATGATCTTCACCAGGGACGGCCAGTGCCACTGGCTGAAGGTGTGGCAGATTCCCCAGGGCGGACGGAATTCCCGGGGCAAGCCCATCGTGAACCTCCTGGAGATCGATTCGGGGGCGGGGATCGCCTCGGTGGTTCCCATTCGGGAGTTTGCCGAGGACAAGTACCTGCTCTTCGCCACCCGCCAGGGGAAGGTCAAGAAGTCGGCGCTTTCGGACTACGGCAACATACGCTCCGTGGGTCTCAACGCCATCAACATCCGGGAGGGCGACGAGCTCATCGACGTGAAGATCACCGATGGGGAGCGAGAGGTGATCCTGGCCACTCGCGACGGACAGGCCATCCGTTTCGAAGAAGGGGACGTACGGGTCACCGGCCGGGCCACCGAAGGCGTCCGGGGCATCGCCCTGGACTCCGGTGACGTGGTGGTGGGGATGGTCGTGATTCGCGATGACTCGGACCTCTTCGTCATCACCGAAGGTGGGATGGGGAAGCGGACGGCCATCGACGAGTACCGCCTGCAGCACCGGGCCGGTCGGGGGGTCATCAACATCCGGATCAACAAGCGGACCGGGAAGGTCCTGGCTATCAAGTCGGTTCTGAACGACGATCAGATCATGCTGATCACCCGGAACGGTGTGGTGAATCGCCAGGCCGTGGAAGAGGTCCGGGTCATCGGCCGGGCCACCCAGGGGGTCCGGCTGGTGAACCTGGACGACGGCGACTTCCTCGTCGATGTCGCTCGGGTGATCCCCGACGATGCCGACGAGGAGTTGGAGGCGGAGGTTGCGGCCGGCGACACCCGGGCCCCCGCCGGCGGCGGAGGGCGACTGGCCCGGGCCGCCGGAGCCGGAGAATCCGGACCGGCTCCCGAAGGAGTTCGCGTGGACGGTGCTGAAGCAGGCGAGGCCATGGACGACTCAGGGGACGAGGGGTGAGCGCTAACCCGGAGCTGGTGACCTTCCAGGAGGTGGAAGCAGCGGCCGAGCGCCTCGGGGGCCGGGCGGTTCGGACTCCCCTTCTGGCCTCCCCCGGGCTCTCCCAGGCGCTGGGCGCCGAGGTGCGGCTCAAGGTCGAGTCGCTCCAGCGCTCCGGGTCGTTCAAGTTCAGGGGCGCCTACAACTTCCTGGCTCGACGCTCGGACGCGGAGCTGGGTCCAGGCGTGATCACCTACTCGTCCGGGAATCACGCCCAGGCGGTGGCGCTGTCCGCCAGCCTTCGAGGGGTCCAGTCGGTGGTCGTGATGCCCACGACCGCCCCGGCGGTGAAGCGGAAGGGGGCCGAAGCGCTGGGTGCCCGGGTCGTTCTCGAGGGGACGACCTCGGTGGAGCGGAGGGCACGGGCGGAGGAGATTCAGGCCGAAGAGGGTCTGACCATGGTGCCCCCCTTCGATCATGCCGACATCATCGCCGGACAGGGCACGGTGGCCCTGGAGGCGGCCCGGGAATGGCTGGAGATGGATACCTGGGTGGTGTGTCTCGGCGGAGGGGGACTGGGCTCGGGTTCGGCGGTGAGCCTTCGCGCCCTGCGTCCTGACGCCCGGATCGTCGGGGTCGAAGCGGAAGGCGCGGCCTCCATGCGCGCCTCGCTGGATGCCGGAGCGCCGGTGACCCTGGACCGGATCGACACCATCGCCGACGGCCTGGCTCCGGTTCGGCCCGGAGACCTCACCTTCGCCCATGTCCAGGCCCTCTTCGATGACGTGGTCACGGTCTCCGACGAGGCGATCCTCGAAGCCACCGGATGGCTTCTCCACTCCCGGAAGCTGGTGGTCGAGTATTCGGGAGCGGCGGCGGTGGCCGCCATCCAGTCCGGAAAGGTCGAGACCGCTGGACGCCGGATCGGCGTGACCGTGAGCGGAGGAAACCTGGATCCGTCGTTCATGGCCCGCCTCCTCTGATCCGGCCTCCCGTCCCGCCTCTCCCTCCTCCTGACCCCAGGATCAACGTGAACGCACTCGTCCTCTTCGACATCGACGGCACCCTGGTCACCGGAGGTCCGGCCAAGGGAGCGTTCCAACTGGCGCTGGAGACGGTGTACGGGACCACCGGTCCCATCGAGAGCTGGGAGTTCTCCGGGAAGACCGATCCACAGATCGCCCGAGAACTCCTGCGAGCCGCAGGTCTGGAGGACGCCCGGATCGATGAGGGGCTCCCCGGCCTCTGGGCGGCCTACCTGGTGGAACTCGAGCGACGCATGCCCGGAGAGCCGACCCGGTCACTCCCGGGGGTCCACTCCCTTCTGGACACCCTGGAGGCCGAGGGGGACTGGGGCCTGGGGCTCCTGACCGGGAACGTGGCCCCTGGGGCCGAACTCAAGCTGGGACCCGTAGGACTGGCAGGACGTTTCACGGTGGGAGCTTTCGGGTCCGATCACGAGCTCCGCAACGAGCTTCCGGCCATCGCCATGACCCGGGCTCGGGACCTGTGGGGGGTTTCCTTCGAACCCGATCGCGTCGTAGTGGTAGGAGATACGCCCAGGGACGTGGAGTGCGGCCGCGCCCACGGTACGAGAACGGTGGCGGTGGCCACGGGCCGGTACGAGGCGGCCGAGTTGGAGGCGACCGGGGCCGACGTGGTGCTCGAGGATCTGACCGATACCCCGGCGGTGGTGCGGGCCTTCCGGGGCTGAGAGGAAGACGGCCGGGATCCGTCCGGATCCCGCCACCCGTCCGGCGAGTTTGTCCACAATCTTCAGGAGATGGTGACGGTGTCCAAGAACCGAGCGGAAGAGCGACGACGGAAGCGCCAGAGCGAGCGGCAGGGCCCCCAGGCCCAGGGGTCCCGTAATCTCTATCGGGTCCTCCTGGCGGTCGGGGCGATCGCCCTGGGTGTCGTGCTCTGGAATCTCGTATTCGGGACCTCGGGGCAGGGCACCCGAGCTCCGGTGGAGATCAGCTACGCCTCCTCCGAAGAACTCGTGGAGATGGCCCAGGGAGTTCGGCTGGGAGATCCGGACGCACCCATCACGATCATGGACTTCTCGGATTACCAGTGTCCGTCGTGCCAGGCCTTCGCCAGTCAGGCCAAGCCCTTCATCCAGATGGAATTCATCGACGAGGGGCTGGCCAGCTTCGTCTACTACGACTTTCCGCTGCCCAGTTTTCCGCACTCGTTCCTGGCGGCTCGCGCGGCGCGGTGCGCCGGCGATCAGGAGGACTACTGGGGCTACCACGACCAGCTCTTCCGCGCTCAGCAGCAGTGGTCCGGCCAGTCCGACCCCTTCTCCACCTTCGTAGGCTACGCCGAGAGTCTCGGCCTGGACCGGTCCGAGTTCCGGACCTGCCTGGCAGGTGATCGCCACGCCGAGGTCGTCACGGCGAACATGGAGCTCGGCCGTCGGCTGGGCGTGACCGGGACCCCGGGGATCTTCCTGGACACCGGGGAGGGTCAGGGGCAGCGGGTCCAGAACTGGAGTCCCCAGGCGTTCCGGCCCATGATCCGCGAGGCTCTGGAGCGCCTCGGCTATGCCGACGAGCTGGACGAGGCGGAGGCGCCCACCGAGGAGGGGCTGTGAGCCGCAGCGCATCCGGGGAGAAAGCTCAGTCCGGCGAAATGGTCACGATCCGTCTCCTTTTCGTGGACGAAGGGAGCTATCGCCCCGAAGACATCCAGGTGCCGGCTGGAGTGGTGAGCCGATACGAGCGCCTCATCGATCTCCTCCAGGAGGAACCTTCCGTGCTCCAGCGGACCTTCGTGGATCTGGACCGCCTCTGCGCGGCTCACGTGCTCGAGGAGTAGTCGTCCCGGGTTGTGCCCTCGCCCGTTCCAGGCTCCACTCCCGGACCACTGAAGGGGGCCAGAGCCCTTCCAGAAAGCCCCGCTGGAGTCGTCGGATCTCCTGCCAGGCCCTCCGAGTCCACTCGCCGGAGAGATGGCCTTTACCAAGGGCCCGCTGCAACTCCTCGGCATCCAGGACCAGGGGTTCGGGTCCGTCGGGGGGCGCGAGCCAGGTGGGTCGGCCCTCCTGAGCCGGAATCCAGAGGTCGAGGAAGAGATCGGTGGTGTGCCACACCCCCCCGGGCGAGAAGAGACAGGGAGTGATGATGTTGGCATAGAGTCCGGTAAGGGTGCCGTCCCTTCGATGGAAGAGGCCGATGTCGTGCCAGACCCCGGGGAAGGTGAACCAGAGGGCGTCCGAGCCCTCCTCCAGGGCCACCTGATCCTCGATGAGCAGAGGGGATGAAAAGGTCAGGTTTCGGGCCAGGCTCACCTTCACCCTGCCGTCGTCGTGGACCAGCATCTGTCGGTAGATGGTGTGGGTGTCCGGAGGCCGCAGGTAGTGGATCTCCACCGGGAGCGGATCCCTCACCGTGCCCTTCACCACTTCTGGAAGCGTTTCCGGAAGCTCCGGGGGAAGTGACGGCGGTATTCCGGGACTGACGCGATGCGAAGGGTCACCCCCCGGTCGTCCGTCTCGACGGAGACCTCTTCCGAGCGGAGTGACTCCAGGAAGGCGTTCAGCTCCAACCCCCCGGCGTCGGGCTCGGAGTGGGCTTCCGGCTCTTCCTCCCACAGGGCCAGGAGCGCCTCGATCCCCGGAGCCCCCAGGAGCACCGGGAATCCGGATTCTCCCCCATGTACCGGTCGGACCAGGGGTGGGGGAGGGAGGGTGTCGAGGAACACCTCCACCAGGGTACGGACGGTCGCGCCCTTCACCCGAGGTCGATCCACCGGAAGGCAGATCAGGCAGGGCCGCTTCCCCGCGCTGGACCCAGGGGGAGGGGCTGCCGGAGGAGCCCAGCCCCACTCCTTCCTCGCCCACCGGACGGTCTCCGACACCGCCCTCACCTCGCGTCGCGGCGGAACCACCAGGGGGTGCGCCCCAGCGGCGAGCACCGCCGCGTGGACCGGACCTCGCAGCTCGTCCACTCCCACCGCGATGCGTTCCGCTCCCCCCTCCCGAAGGGCGGTCACCGTGCGTTCCAGGAAGGTGGACCCATCGCCATCGAGGAGCCCCAGGGCCTGACCGAGGGCCGAGGGAGGGGCGGCGGAGGGGATCACCCCGAGGAGGTCGCCCACGAAGGTTCAGTCGTTCCGGGCCGGGAAGGCGTCGTAGAAGCCGCGGTCCTCCCGGGCGAGCTTCCTCAGGAGGGGAGCCGCGTCGAACCGGGAGCCCAGGTTCCCTTCATACCCTTCGAGGCGCTCCACCAGGGAGCGGGGGTGGATGTCGTCCGCAAAGCGGAGGAGGCCCCCGCGGAACGGGGGGAAGCCGGTGCCCATGATCATGGCCAGGTCCACATCGGCTGCGGAGGCGGCGACCCCTTCGTCCAGAGTGCGGGCCGCCTCGTTGATCATGGCCAGGATCAGGCGGGCCCGGATTTCGGCTTCCTCCACGTCCCGCCTGCGGGAGGGGACCGTGTCGCCCAGGACCGAGTAGATCTCCGGATCCACACCCTTGGCGTCGCCCTTCTCGTAGCGGTAGAACCCAGCGCCTCCCTTCCGGCCGAGCCGCTCCGACTCGCCCAGGCGTCTGAGGGGTGGGGCCGGCCGCATCCGCTCTCCGAAGGCCTCGTGCAGGGTCTCGCCTGCATGCCGCGTCACATCGATGCCCACCTCGTCCACCAAGCGGAGGGGACCCATGGGGAGGCCGAAAGCGGTCATGGCCGCGTCGACAGCCTCCACCGAAGCCCCTTCGGCCAGGAGGAAGCCGGCCTCGTTCAGATAGGGCCCCAGGATCCGGTTCACCAGAAACCCGGGTCCGTCTCCCACGACCACCGGCACCTTCCCCAGCTCCAACGCCAGGGCATACACGGTGGCGACCGTGGAATCGGAGGTGCGCTTGCCCCGGATCACCTCGATGAGGGGCATCTTGTGGACCGGGTTGAAGAAGTGCATCCCGCAGAACTCGTCGGGCCGTGCGAGCGCTTCGGCCATGCCATCGACGGAGAGGGTGGAGGTGTTGGTCGCAAGCACACAGCCGTCGGGCACCCGTTCTTCCACCTCGGCCAGAACGGTCCGCTTCACATCCATCTTCTCCACCACCGCTTCAACCACCAGGTCCAGCTGTCCAAAGCCGGTGTATTCGATTCCACCGGCGATCCGCTCCATGGCAGCTCGGGCCTCCCGGGAAGAGAGCTTGTGCCGTTCCACCGCCTTGTCCATGAGCTCTCGAGCGTGCCGCAGGGCCTCGGATACCGCGTCGTGGCGAATGTCCTTCACCCTGACCGACAGGCCGTGATACGCCGCCAACTGGGCGATCCCGCCCCCCATGACGCCCGCACCGACGACCCCGATCTCCGCGATCTCCCGCGGTTCCACGGGCTGGCTGACGCCGGTCCGCTTCCGGGCCCGCTCCCTCATGTGGAAGACGTGGACCAGGTTCTTCGACACCCGCGAGGTGAGGAGTTCTCCGGCGGCTCGGGCTTCCAGCTCCAGAGCCCGCTCCACCGACCGGCCCAGGGATCCCTGGATCACGTCCAGGATCCGGTGAGGAGCCGGGTAGTGGTCGCCGGTTCGGTCCCGAACCCGCTTCCGGGCTCCGGCCAGAACGAGCCGCCGGCCCGGAGCCGTGTCTTCCAGGAGCCGCTTTCCGATGCTTCGCCGGGCCCCGGTGGGAATCGCCTCTCCCTCGACCCGTTGGCGCAGGAACTCCAGCGCCGCCTCTTCGAAGATCTCGTGTGGGAGGACCTCTTCCACCAGCCCCATTCGCCGGGCCCGGTCGCCGTTCACCGTCTTTCCGGTGAGCAGCAGGTCAAGGGCGGCCTGAAGGCCGATCAGACGCGGGAGCCGGGTCGTGCCGCCCCAGGCCGGAAGGATCCCGAGTTGAACCTCGGGCAGCCCGATCTTCGTCTTCGGATGATCGGAGGCCACCCGATACCGGCAGGCCAGAGTCATCTCGGTGCCTCCGCCCATGCAACTCCCGTGGATGGCTGCCACGGTGGGGACTGGAAGGAGCTCCAGGTCCAGGAATATGGCTTGCCCCAGGCGGGCCGCTTCGGCCCCGGACTCCGGGTCCTCCACAGCGGCGATGGCATCCACGTCCGCCCCCACGATGTAGCTCCCGGCCTTCCCACTCAGAATCAGCGCCCCGGAAATCCGCCCGGCCTCGGCCCCGGCCCGGATCTCTTCTATGAGGTCGGCCAGCTTCCGCATGACCGGTTCCGTGAGGACGTTGGCACGTCGGTCCGGATCGTCGAAACGGACGAGGGCGAGTCCATCCTCAGTGATCGAAAGCGAGGGCGAGCTGCTGGTCATCGGCTCTGCGGCGGACTCCATGGATGCGGCTCCCTGGCCGGGGTGAGTGGGAAGCGGGTTCCCCTGGGATGCACCACGCCCCGGAACCCGTCCTGAAGGGGTCCCGGGGCGTGATGGTCCCGCTCGTCGAAGCGGGCTTTCGCGGGTCTGCCGGAGGACTTCCCCCCGATCAGAAGACCTCGCGGAGTTCGGCGTTCTCCCGACTCAGGAGAATCTCCAGAGGGTCCCCTCGCTCCACGTCAACACGGATGTTCCAGTATAGTTCCTCCATGGTGAGCTGGTGGCGCGCATAGACCCACCACTCCCCGGGGCTGGCCTGGAAGGTCACCTGTCCGGTAGCCCCGGTCGTGTCGGCGAGGATCTCCTTCCGGGTCTCCTGCAGCCTGTTCGCTACGATCTCACCGTAGTCTGCGAAGGCCTCGTCTTCCCATACGTCGATCTCGATCCGCAGCCGGTCCAGCTCCTCCAGCGTTTCCTCCTGGAGCCCGGTGAAGCGATCGAAGGCGTCATCCCGACGGTCCTCGGCGCTCAGGACCTCCGACTCCACTGCGTTGAACTCGGCGAACAGCTCCCGGTACCGAGCCTCTCCCGGGTTGTACTGCTCCATCTCGTTGGAGATTTCTTCCAGCCGCTCCCGACGCTCGAGCCACTCGGCCTCCGCTTCCCGCCATTCGCTCTGAGCCGCCATGATGGAGTCCCGAGCCAGAGCCAACTCCTCGGGAACCTGAGGCTCGGGGCTGGGAGCCGCGGCGGTCAGCGAGTCGAAGAGATGGTCCCGATCGAAGGGCAGAAGCTGGATCGGCAGGTTCTCGATGGGACGAATCTCCATCTCACCCGTTTCGGGGTTCATGCGCTCCACCTCGGCAGTGACGATGACTTCGCCAGGGCCACAGGCCGCGAAGATCAGTGGCAGGAGGATCGCACTCCAGAGGCTTCGACGGATCATTAGTTCACTCCGGGTATTGTTCGTGAAAAGTGGGCAGAAAGTACTAAGGGATCGAGACATCAGCAAGAAGGCCGTGGACTTCATCCAGGGCCTCCACGCACGTTTTCGGAATGAGGCGGCACGATCAGCGATGGGCCCGCTCCATCATCTCCACCGGACCCAGGATGAAGATCCGAGGGCCGGCGGCGGCCTCGGCGGTGCGAGCGAGCCCCTCCCGGGACAGGCTCCAGATCTGGGTCTGCAGGTCCGTGACCTCTCCCGAATCGTTGATCTCCCGGGCCAGATGGCGGCTCCTCGCCAATGGGTCCGCGAGCTCCATGAGGAGGGCGCTTCGATAACGTCGGCGGGTGAGTTCGAAGAAGGAACCTTCAGGGGGAGACTCGGCCAGGGCGTCCAATCCCTCTCTGATTCGCTCTTCCCATCGAAGGGCTGACCGGGGGTCCGCCACGGCGGTAACCACCAGGATGGGACGGCCCTCCACGACCACGACCTCAATCTCGGCGCTGTACAGTCCGGGGTCAGGGGGGGATGGCACCAGGGCCTCGTGGAAGGTGTGAGCCAGGAATTCCAGGAGGATTCGGGGGGTGTCCCGGGGGTAGGGCCAGGCCACGGCGATCCAGCTGCTTGTTAGGGACATGTCCTCGAGCCGGCGCTCCTCCTGGGTCCAGGCCGGGGATCCCGTGAGGGAGGGAGCGGACGACGGAACTGCCCCCGAATCCCTGAAGAGCCGCGTCCGGAGAGGTCCGATGGGTTCTCCCTCGGGAGCGGCGGCTGTGTCGGCTGCGCTTCGTCGGCCGGCGGCACGTGCCTGGTAGGGCCGTTCCTGGAAGGGTGAGGAGGCGGAGACCTCCACGGGGGTCATGGAGAGTGCCCGCCCCACCTCCGCTGCGTCGACTGGACCCACCACAGCCAGGACAGCCCAGGGGCGGCTCAGATTGCGTGAGCGAAACTCCTGAAGGTCGTCAAAGGTGATCCGGTCCAGGGTTTCCCTGCGCCCCATCAGGGGTCGGCCCCCGCCCTGGGCCTCCCTTCGGAGGAGGGCCTCCTTCTCCATCTGGAAGGTTCTCACGGGTGCTCCCTCCTCGAAGGTGAGGCGTGCCCGTTGCCTTTCTCTGATCGAGTCCAGACGGGAGGGGTCGAGCCCTTCCCCTCGGAGCACCGACTCGGCTTCGTTCAGGACGGCCTGCCACTGGTTGGGAGGACTGGCGAATGAGAGGGTCATGCTCTCGGGCCCAACCTCCACCGACGCTTCGGCGTGGAGGCCGGCCACCCTCCGGGAGGCCTCCTCCTCCAGCAGCTGTCCCAGGAGGAACGCCGTCCCCTCTCGCCCCTCGGGGTCCCGGGCCCCGCCCACCGGAATGTGGATCGTCAGGCCCACGATCGCGCCTCCCGGGTCGGACTGGACCACGAGTTGGCCGAACTCGGCCAGCTCACCGGTCTGCAGGAGTGGCGCCTGTACCAGGAGGGAGTCCGCGAGGGGAGCGGTGGAGGCGACGACCTCCGAAGCCGTGTCGCCTCCCATGGACAAAGCGGTGCCGAGGGCCAGGATGAGCTGCATGCTCATGGCGTGAGCTCCTCCCGGACGGGAGATGCGGACTGGAGGTAGTCCAGGAACGAAAGGACCGCGTCCACGTCCACCCTCTCCAGATCCTGCAGCAGGTCCGCCACTGCACGGGCCGAACCCTGGGAGTCCCAGCCCTGTCCCACGAGTTCAGTCAGATCCCAGGGAGTCCGAGCTGCAGCGCGCAGCTCTGTGCGAAGCGCCGAGGCCGCCGCCTCCACCCGAACGTCATCGACCCGGGGTCGGGCCTCTTCGGGGAGTCCGGAAAGCCGCTGGCGGAGGGATGGAAGGTTGCCGGGGTAGGCGGCTCCCGACACCACTACGGCGCGGCGGCGACCGATCTCCCAGAGTTCCACCGACGCCTCGTACGATCCGGGAGCGTCTCGAAGCGTCTGGCTCAACAGACGAGCCGAAACCAGTTGAGCTGCGTGGGTGTCCTCGGAGTTCAGCTCCCAGCCGAATCCAATCCATTCGCGGATCACCTCGGGCGCGCCTCGCGAGGTTCCCGTGCTCTCAGAGGGAGGTTGCTGGGCCGTAGGTCCGTCTTCGGGCAGTCCCAGGTCGGTCACGATGGGAAGTAGAAGGACCGGGTCCAGACGACCGGCGGCCACGATGCGGAGTTCCCCTCTCAGGTGGCTACGGGACCAGAGTGCCGTCACTCGTGCGGAGTCCAATCGGTCCAGCGCGCCCTCGCTTCCCTGGAGCGGCGCGGCACCCGGAGCCAGGGCGGTGAGAAGGCGTAGGGCCAGGGCTCCCTCCGGAGTCTCCTGGCGCTGCTGAAGATCGATACGGGCCTCCCTGCGCGCGGCTTCGAATCGGTCCGCCTCGGGCTCGGCGAGGCCGGCCCGCAGGATCCACCCCAGAAAGTCCAGATCCTCGACGGCACCGGACACATGATAGACCAGGGCCTGGCCCGTGCGGTGGACCTGGGCTCGGGCTCCGATGCGGTTCGCCAGCGTCTGCATCCGATCTCGGGCCTGGATCCGAAGGATCTGAGCCGCCCCCGCTTCCTCCACCGCCTCCACCAGCGGCACCGAGACCCGGATCGAGACGACCTCGGAGCTCCCGACGTTGAAGAACGCCAGTTCAGGTCCCCCGGGGGGCCGAATCACCGTGTCGGGAAGAAAGGCCTCTAGAGCCTGGACCGTTCCACCGTGCTCGCCGGGCATCGAAGGCTCGTCGAACCCGACGGGTTCCACGGTCCAAGGAATTCCCAGGGAGAGGAGGACGAGGAGGGAAAGGGCGGTCAAGGGGTTCCGGGGGTGAAACGGAGTCCTTCGCGGAGACCGGGGCGGAGCGCCTCCGTCGGCGGGGCGTGGCTGGTCAGGGCACCGCTCCCATGATGATGAAGTTCCGGGGATTCACGGCTCGGTTGCCCACATGGACCTCGTAGTGGAGGTGGGGCGATGTGGCGGTACCGGAACTCCCGACTCGAGCGATCATGTCACCTCGCTCCACCCGCTGTCCGGGCCGGACGAGGAGTTCCGACGCATGACCGTAGAGCGTGGAGTAGCCGTATCCGTGGTCCAACTCCACCATGAGCCCATAGCCGGGCCGGCGCGTCGCCACCGTGACCCGGCCTCTGGCGGCCGCCAGGATCGGAGTCCCTCGAGTGGCCGAAATGTCGATACCGGTGTGGGGACGCTCCTCGTGGTGGATCGGATGGGCGCGGGCGGACGCAAACCCTGAAGTGATGCGACCATCGGCGGGAAGGATTGAAGGCGTCGACTTCAGCAGATCATGATGCGCCTGCAGGGAATCGCCGGCCTCGGTGAGACTCTCCCGGAGCAGCCGCGCACGCCGCTCCAGCGCGTTCAGATCGTAGGCCGCCGCGAAGGCCTCCTTCCCCTGAGACGGGTCCAGCTCGTAGAGCGGATGCGTTTCCAAGTGCGGAGTGCCGGGACCTCCGATCCCCACCCGCTGAACCTCTTCATCGATGACGTCGAGTCCAGCCAGAACCCGGAGCTCCGAATCCATCTCGGCCAGTTCGGCCAGCTCTCCCTGGAGGCCACCCAGTCGCTTCTGCAGGCTGGCCAGTTCCGCCGAGAGGATCTGGTTCTGCCGCTCGAGCTGAAGCGTCTGGACCGTGTCCACTCCCCGGATCCCGATGAAGGCGAGGAGCGCCAGCACACCCAGGCACGCGAAACCCACGCCTCCGGCGAGGAGCCGGGGGGATCGGATCGGTAGGGCGATCTGGCGTGGCTCTTCCTTGTCCCGGTGGAGGACGAGGGTCCACCTGTCTTCACGCCACCTGTCTTCACGCCACCTGTCTTCACGCATAGGGCCTAGTATCCCTGGATCTCCTGAAAAAGTCCTTCAACCAACATTCCCGCAAAGCTTTCAATTGTACCGGAAGCTCTGTGGGGGAGTCAACCAACATCGACGATAGATCGCTGGGCCGAGCCGGAGCCTCGGGGGGTCACGGAAGGAGGTCCGAACGGGGAAACAAGGCCGTTCCCTTCCGGACCTGGAGTTCGCTGAGCGGCAGGTCGGTGGCCTGGTCCAGGGTGGGAACCCTGGGGAGCCCCAGGGTCTCGGCCAACTCCTCCATCTTGCCCGGCATCGCCGGAAGGAGAAGGGCCGAGAGCACCAGGAGAGTCCGAAGAAGGGTTCCCAGCGTCTCGTCCAGCTCGTCCTCGGCGCCCTCCCGCTTTGCCAATCCCCAGGGTTCTGTGGTCTCGACGAAGCCGTTGGCCTCGCGGGCCAACTCCATGGCGGCGCCGAGAGCCTCGTGGACCCGGAGGCGGACCATGCTCTCACTCACCCGCTGCAGACAGAGGTCGATCTCGGTGTCCAGCCCTCGGCCCTCCACCCCGGGACCCAGGCGTCCCTCCCGGTATCGAACCACCATGGAGGAGACCCGGCTGGCAAGATTTCCCAGAACGTTGGCCAGTTCCTCGTATCGGGTCAGGAATCGTTCCGGCGTGTAGGAAGCGTCTTCGCCCGTGGGCATCTCCCGGAGGAGAAACCACCGAACCGCGTCGGTTCCGAACTGCTCGCGGAGGTCGAGTGGATCGACCACGTTTCCCAGCGACTTCGACATCTTGGTTTCGCCGACCACCCACCAGCCGTGGGCCAGGATCCGGCGTGGGAGTGGAAGCCCCACCCCCATGAGAAGGGTGGGCCAGTAGACGGCGTGGGTGGTGAGGATGTCCTTTCCGATGATGTGCAGATCGGCGGGCCACCATGATCCCCCTGGATCTTCGAAGCCCTGCTCACCGGGCGGACCCTCAGGGCGGATGGCACCCGACGCGGTGAGATAGTTGATGAGGGCGTCCACCCACACGTAGGTGACGTGTTCCTCATCGAAGGGCAGCGGGATTCCCCATGCCAGCCGGGCCCGAGGTCGGCTGATGGACAGATCGGACAGGGGGTTCTGGAGAAAGCCCAGAACCTCATTCCGTCGCTTCTCGGGGTAGATCCACTCCGGGTTTTCCTCGATATGGCGGACCAGGTCCTCCTGAAAGGCGCTCATCCGGAAGAAGTAGTTCTTCTCACGGATTCTCTCCACCGGTCGTCCCGCGATGGGATCGGTCCGATCCGGACCCAGCTCCTTCTCGGTGAAGAATCGCTCCTCGTGGACCGAGTACCACCCCTCGTACTCCGCTTCGTAGATTTGACCCCGGTCCATGAGCCGCTGCACGAATGCCTGAACCACCCCCTGGTGCTCCTTCTCGGTGGTGCGGATGAACCGGTCGTACGAGATGTCCAGATCGGACCAAGCCGACTGGAATCGCTCGGCCATGGCGTCGCAGAGCTCCTGGGGCTCGACTCCCCTCCTGCCCGCCTCCTCCTGGATCTTCTGGCCGTGTTCGTCGGTGCCGGTCAGGAAGTGGACCGGGGCTCCTGTCTGTCGGTGGTATCGTGCCAGGGTGTCGGCCAGGAAGGTGGTATAGGCGTGACCGATGTGGGGTTCGCCCGAGGCGTAGTAGATGGGAGTGGTCAGGTAGTGACGGCCGTCTGAGCTGGACACGACGTTGGGTTCCTCGATGGGGGAAGTTCGCCCTGGAAGGGGCGGGGGATCGCGAGGCCTCCAGGCAACTTTGACCGCTTCTGGGTCACTGGCTCGCCCGGCGCGGAGCGTGGATTTCAGCCTTTGGGGCTTGGACCTCGGGCGCTGAGCCGGACCTCTTCCTTCAACTCCTCCAGGGGAAGGGTGCGGCGGTCTCCCTGGTCATCCTTCAGGGTGACCCGCTCGGCCCAGATGTCCACCTTCAGGACCACTTCCTCGCCACGCTGAGTCCGGAGCTTCCGACCTTCGCGGGGAAAGCGACGCCGAGCCTGGACATAGGTGTCGTGCTCGTACTGGAGACAGCACATGAGCCGGCCGCAGCATCCGGAGATCTGGGCCGGGTTCAGCGAGAGATTCTGATCCTTGGCGAGCTGGAGGGATACGGGCTTCAGCTCGGGAAGCCAGGTGGAGCAGCAGAGCTCCCGCCCACACCGCCCCACCCCCCCCAGCAGCGCCGACTCGTCGCGGACTCCGATCTGCCGCAACTCGATCCGGGTGCGAAAGGTCCGTGCCAGGTCCCGGACCAGCTCGCGGAAGTCCACCCTCCGGTCTGCGGTGAAGTAGATGGTGAGCTTCTTCCGATCGAACTGCCACTCGGCCTCGGTCACCTTCATGCGAAGGTCGTGGGCCTCCACCTTGTTGCGGGTCTCGATGCGGACCCGCTCCTCGTCGTCCCGGAGCTGGGACAGGACCTGGACCTCCTCGTCTCTCGCGGCCCGGAGCACGTCTCGATCGGGCTCGGGAGTTCCGCACCCGCCCGACGCCGAGCACTTCCGTTCGGCAATCGCACCGAGGGCCAGGACCTCGCCCAGGTCGCGCCCCCGGTCTGCTTCCACGATCACATGCTGGCCGGGGGCCAGGTCCAGGTCCCGGACCATGAAGTAGTCCTTGCGATTTCCCTTGAATCCGACTTCCGCAAATGCCGACATGACGATCCCTCTGCTATTGTGGATTCAGCTGGGATCCTTCCACTTCCCCATCTCACCGTACTTCGCCCAGCGAGCCTGGCGTCGAGCCTCCGAATCCATCCCTCTGAGTTCCCTGAGGTGACGGACCAGGGCTTCCTCCAGGGACTGGGCCGCTGCGTCCCAATCCGAATGCGCCCCTCCGGGAGGCTCCGGAATGATCTCATCGACCACACCAAGCTTGTGGAGATTGCCGGAGGTGAGCTTCAGCGCCGCCGCCGCCTTGTCCCGGTGCTCCGCCGAGCGCCAGAGAATCGCGGCACACCCTTCCGGCGAAATCACCGAGTAGATGGCGTGCTCGAAGATGAGGATCCGGTCCGTGACCCCGAGGGCCAGAGCACCCCCGGAGCCGCCCTCACCCAGGACCACCGAGACCAGGGGAATCCGAAATCGAGCCATTTCCCGGAGATTCATGGCGATGGCCTCGGCCTGTCCCCGCTTCTCGGCCCCGATGCCCGGGTAGGCGCCGGGGGTGTCGATCAGGGTCACCACGGGACGGCCGAATTTCTCCGCCATCCTCATGAGGCGGAGGGCCTTCCGGTATCCCTCCGGATGGGGCATGCCGAAGTTTCGCAGGAGGTTCTCCTTCATGTCCCGGCCCTTCTGGTGGCCGATGATCATGACGGGCTCGCCACCGATGCGGCCCCATCCTCCGACGATGGCGGCGTCGTCCCGGTAGCTCCGGTCGCCGTGGAGTTCCACGAAGTCCTTACAGATTCGCTCCAGGTAGTCCAGGGTATAGGGACGGCGCGGGTGGCGAGCGACCTGAACCTGGTCGATGGGTGAGAGGTCGCGGTAGGTCTCTTCCCTCAGAACCTCCAGCTTCTTGCGGAGGTCCGCGAGCTCACCTGACACATCGATGCCCTTTCGTTCAGCCATGTCCAGGAGCTTTTCGATCTGTTCCTGGACCTCGACCATGTCTCGCTCGAACTCAAGGTGTGGTTTGGCGGCCAAGCGGCCCTCCCTCTGGTTCCGGTTCGCGTCACGCGTGGTGTGACGGCGGTGTGCCACATTCCGTAACTTACAAGTCTGCGCGAGAAGTGGGGAGGCTGACCGCCTCAGGTCTGCCCCTTCCCAATCCAACGAGGCACGCTCGGGGCTTCGTAGTCCTGCATTCGATCCAGCAGGCGGCCCGGGTCCGAATCCACTAGAACCATCCTCCGATGGGCCTCCTGGATGAAGCCCTCCTTCACCGCGTGGTCCAGCATGCGGATCAGTGGTTTGTAGAAGCCGTCGATGTCCAGGAGCCCGCAGGGTTTCTGGTGGAGACCGAGCTGAGACCAGGTCAGGACTTCGAAGAACTCCTCCAGCGTACCCAATCCTCCGGGAGCGGCGATGAAACCATCGGAACGGCCGGCCATCTCGGCCTTCCGTTCATGCATCGACTCGGTCACGATCAGTTTCGTGATCCCGGAGTGGGCCACCTCCCTGTTCATGAGCGCTCGGGGAATCACGCCCACGACCTCGCCGCCGGCGTCGAGAACGGTCTGGGCCAGTCTCCCCATGAGCCCCATCCTCGAGCCTCCGTACACCAGGCCCATGCCCCGCGTCACCAGGAGCGAACCCAGCGTCGAAGCGGCGTTCAGGTAGCGGGAGTCCTCACCGGAGCTGGAACCGCAGAACACACAGATTTGTTTGAGCTTCGGTTCAGAGACCGGCACTTTCCGCTCCAGTTTTCATCGAAAAGTCAGGAGGTCGCGCTGGCGCCGGGCCAGGGCTCGCTCCCCCGGACCGCTTCCAGGGGTTCGACGCTGCGTCCCCCCGCCCGACTGGCCCACTGGCGCGCCCGGGCGGAGAGCTGCTTCGGGCCCAGGATGTGGCCCGAGGGAAAGCCGTAGCCGGCCACAGCTTCCTCCTTTCCCTTGAGGAATGAGCTGATGGCGACGAATACCGTGGGCCTGAACGTCTCCGAGGAGTCACCTGAATCATAACAGAAGATGAGGGGCACGTTGGTGCCGAGCTTCATCGCCAGGTCGAAGAGGGAGGCGGATCGAGCGTCCTGGCGATTGGGGGTGGGCAGATAGAGGAGATCCGGAAGGATGCCTTCCAGCACCTTCCCAAGGACGTCTCGAGCGGCCTTCTGGAATTCCTTCTCCACCTGGAGGGAGGCCGACCCCACGAAGGCCGTGGCCCCGAGGATGCCGCTCGCCGTCTTGGCCTGCTTCCGGCGTTCCCGGTCCGCTCCGTCGTCGGTGGACTCGGTGCTCAGCAGAAGGGACATGATCCGGTCTCCCCGGGCGGCGTGCCGAAGCAGGATTCCTCCCATCCCTGCTTCGATCTCGCCGGGACGGAGCCCCACCGCCAGCACCTGACGGGAGGGCTCCCGAGCTCTGGTGCTCGTCTCCTCCTCATCCGGTCCGGTGGAGGGTTCGGCCGGGACGAGCTCCAGCTCCGTTCCCTGGACCAGCTGAGTCACTGCGGTCAGGAGCTCATCCCGATCCAGGGGCTTGAGCAGTACCCGATCCGCCCCCCGATTCAGGGCGTCGTCTCCGTACTCGGGGCCAGTGTGGCCGGTGGTGGCCAGGATGGGGGTCGCCGGATGCGTTCTCCGGCTCACCTCGATGACCGCCTGACCAAACGCACCCGGGAGGTTCAGGTCTGTGATGATGAGGGCCCAGCCTCCTCTGGCGGCCAGTTCTGAACCCCGAATTCCATCCTGCGCCAGAGTGACCTGGTACTGGCCCGTGGCCTCCAGCAGAAACTGGAGGAGGTGGGCATGGTCCAGGTCGTCTTCCACGAGGAGGACGGGCCGAGCGCTGGGAGGCGACGGGTCGGGGGTATCGGGTGGGGTAGCCATGACGGGTCTGGCCGGTGGGAGAGGGACTCAGAGAGGATCGGACCCCGTATGGTGCCGGGGTGTCGATCGGTCGGAGACATCTGTGTAACGGGCGTGAACAATGTCGGAGGAGTTGTGATGGTGTGCCAGTGCCTCTCATCGTTCCGCAGGTCGGTCGACCCGGCTGGAGGATGTCCGTGCCGTCAGCTTCGTCGTCGAGGCCGCAGCTGGGTCCGGGGCGGATCCGGAGTCTCCGAGCCCACGGGGTTCCGGGACCATGAACCAGACCATGAGTCCCATCCCCATGACCGAGAGCCCGGCCAGAACCGCTGTGGGACCGAAGCCCGAGCTCTCATAGATGAAGCCCGACAAGGTGGCCCCCACTGCGAACCCCACCTGCCCCAGCGCCACCGTCAGGCTCAGGAGGGAGCCCCGGCGCTTGTCCGAGACCAGAGCCGTGAGAAGGGCGGAGAAGGGCCCGATTCGCATGGCTACAAGGGCCATGACCAGGAAGAAGTAGGGGAAGGCTGCCGTCACACTTCCGACTACGACGGTTGTCAGGGCCATCACCACCGAGAGTCCGGTGCATGAGAAGAGGATGATTCCCTTCCGTCCCACCCGGTCCGAGATTCGACCGGCCTGCGGACCCACGAGGACGTTGGCGACCCCGCCCACGAGAAAGAGAAGCCCGATCTGGTTCGCTGTGGCGCCGATCTCCCGCTCCAACCAGGTAGGCAGGTAGACCACGTAGAAGGAGACGCCCAGGAACATCAGGAAGAACGCACCACACGCCGCTTTCACCCCGTGGGTGTCGAGCATCCCCCGATAGTCACGCAGGGCGCCCCTGAGGGTCACCGGGTTGGCGCTGCGTTCCACATCCGGCTGGGGAAGGCGGAGGAGGATGAGAATGAAGGTCGCCGCCATGCACACCGCGAAGAGGATGAACGGGGTGCGAAACCCATAGGCGCCGGCCAGGACCACCCCGAGCGGGATTCCCAGGATCTGGCCGAAGGCGGCTCCGCTCATGACCCAACCCGTGGCCCATCCCCTCCTTTCATAGGGGAAGTAGTCGCCTACGTACGAGACCGCGGACCCGGAAAGAATCCCTCCGGCCACGCCGGTGAGGATGCGGACCGCCATGAACGAAGTGTAGTCCGTGACCAGGAGATGTGCGGCCAGCCCGGCCGTCATGAGACCGGTTCCGGCCAGAAGGATCTGTCGCCGGCCCACCCGGTCGGAGAAGGGGCCCGAGATCACGGCGAAGATGCCGACCATGACCGAGTAGGCGGAGACGAGCGTCCCCAGGAGGGCCTCCCGGATGCCCAGCTCGTCTCCCACGAGGGGAAGGATGGGCGCGATGATCATGATCTGGCTGCTGGCTGAGAAGACCAGGAGCCAGAGGGCGAAGACCACCAGCCAGGGATGAGGGCGGGGGATCGTCAAGGTCGGGAGAATTCCCAGAAACGTGTCATTGGTCTTCAGCGCTTCCCGGTTCGCTTCGGCGATGAAGCACGAAGGGGCTCCGTTGATCCGTGGGGTAGATCACGGTCTGGAAGATGTTCACATGGGGTGGGGCCGCGGCGACGTAGCGGACCACCTCAGCCACATCGTCCGGAGATAGAGGAGTATACCCTTCGTAGACCTTCTTTGCCCGGCTCTCATCGCCGCGGAACCGGACCCGGGAGAACTCGGTTTCCACCAGGCCCGGGTCCACGCTGGAGACCCGGATCCGCGTCCCCACCAGATCCATGTTCAATCCCTCGGTCAGGGCCTTTACCGCGAACTTGCTGGCATTATAGACGTTTCCGCCCGGATAGACGATGTGCCCCGCGATACTCCCGAGATTGACCACGTGGCCCGAGTCCCGTTCCACCATGGCGGGGAGGAAGCCCCGGGTCATGTAGAGGAGGCCCTTCACATTGGTGTCGATCATCTCCTCCCAGTCGCGCACCTCGCCCTCGTGCAATGGGGAGAGCCCTCGGGAGAGACCGGCGTTGTTCACCAGGACATCCGGAGCACCGGAGGTCTCCAGGGTCCGTTCCACGAACCGGTCCACCTGCGAGGGATCCCGGACGTCCACCTTCCCCACCTCGACCCGAACCCCGTACCGCTGGGTCAGCTCCTCCTGGATCTCCTCGAGCCGGTCCTGCCGGCGGGCCGCCAGGGTGAGGTGGGCACCCTCTCGTGCGAAGGCCTCCGCGCAACTCCGACCGATCCCCGCGCTCGCGCCGGTGATCACGGCGTGGAGGTCTTGCAGGGGACGACGTGGGGAACCGGGGGGCTGGGTAGGGGAATCGGGCATGGGACTGGGCCTTGGAGCGGGGGATGGCGTGGGTGACAGCCGTCCAGGAACGCCGGTGGTTGCGTCGCTCCTGCGGCGGCATCATGGTAGTGTCCTGAGCCATGGACTCGCCGGCATTCGTGACCCGGTGCATCCACGGTGGTTGCGTTGCTTCGGATCGCGATTCGACGCTGGGACGGCCGGGCAGGGCCGGAACCTCCTGCGGCACCGCTGGAGCTTGCCGGGTGTAGACCTCAGTTCAGCGGTGGTTCCCATCGGTTCGCCCCGGCCACCGCCTGGTTCAGACTTCCTCGACGGATCGGCGGTCTTACACGATCGAAGGAGTTCCACCCATGGACGTGCTCACCTACATGCGGGCCGGTCTCCGGATTCCGGGATCCGCCTCCACGCTGCTCCTGGTGCCCTTCCTCTTCCTGGCGTCCCCCGTTGGGGCTCAGGATACCCAGGCCGACGACCGGCCGGGGGTGGCGGTGCTCCAGTTCGAGAACGGCGGCTCCTTCGGTCCGGACCAGGAGGATTTCCAGGCGCTGGGCGTCGGCCTGCAGCAGATGCTGCTCACCGAACTGGAGCAGAACTCCTCGCTCCGGATCGTCGAGCGGTCGATGCTCCGGTCCCTCATGGAGGAGCAGGAGCTGGCAGCCGCGGGTCGGGTGGAGGCGGGAACGGCGGCCGAGATTGGTCGACTCGTGGGTGCCCGCTATGTGATCACTGGGGTCTTCATGGATGTGTGGGGAGACTTCCGCATGGACGCCCGGGTCGTGGACGTGGAGTCCAGCGAGATCATCAACACCCAGCAGGTCCGAGACCAGCGGGAGAAGATCTACGACATGCTGGTGAACCTTGCCAGCCAGGTCACTGAGGGCGTGGACCTTCCTCCCCTCAGCAGGGAGGTTCGGGAATCCCGGGAGTCGCGCGAAATTCCGGCCGAGGCCGTCATCCTCTTCTCCCGCGCCCAGACCTACGAGGACTTCGGGGACCGGGATCGAGCCGTCGAGGTCTATCAGCGGATCGTGGAAGAGTTCCCCCAGATGACCGAGGCTCGGGAGGCCCTGGAGCAGATCTCCACGGACTGATCAGCCGTCCCCTCCGCGGATCGCCTCCAGGAGGGGGAGGGCTGCCGGGATGGGCACGGCCAGAAGCACTCGGACGTCGCCATCTTGACGACCCCCGTAGAGGATCCCCACCACCTGACCCGATCCATCGAAGATAGGGCTTCCACTCGCCCCGGGCTGACCGTATCCCTGGATTTCCATTCCTCCGGAGGTCTGGCCCATGAGGACTCCTGCGCTGAGGAGTGGGCGGACCGGAGCCCGCTCCCCCCCCACGGTCCCGACCTCTCCGCCCAGGGGGAATCCGAGCGAGGCCACGGGCGTGCCTGAAGACAGGGTGTCGGGACGAAGGTTCAGCCCGGCTACGACGGGCACTTCTCCCTCCAGGTTCTCCACCTGGAGCGCGGCCACGTCCCATTCCGACGAGGCCCCCAGCAGCCGGGCCGGGAAGACCTGGGACGAGTCGGTGAACTGAACCGCAATCCGTGAGGGGGGATCCTCTCCCCCCTCTTCCAGGAGGAGGTGCCGGCTGGTGAGGAGCACCCCCGATGTTCCCACGGCGAAACCGCTCCCCGTGGCCACCTCTCCTCCCGGCTGTTCGACGAAGATCATGGCGACGGCCTGTCGGTTGGCGTCCCGGATTCCGTCGAAGTCCAGGGAAGCGGCGAGTTGCTGGCGTTCCAGCGCCGCGGTGGCCTCCCTGAGACGTTGCTCCAGCTCCGCCCGTTCGGCGGAAGGGGCACCCGGAGCTTCCTCTTCCACGGATTCCGCTGGGGCGCCGGCCGGAGCGGAGCCGGCAGCGACCTCCTGTCGAATCTCCCGCAGTTCGTCCCGGGATCGCTCCAGGGCCTGATCGAGCTCCTGGAGCTCCGCCTGAAGTGTGCGGGTCACCTCCTCTTCCACCCGCAGCAGCGAGTCCGCCCGCGACTCGAGTTCGGCACGTTCCTGGGCCCACTCCGCCCGCTCCCGCGATGTGATGAGGAGGATGGATCCCACCACGAAGCTGAGGACGAGGACCAGCCCCAACGCACCCCAGCGGTAGCGCCGGCTCATGTCGTGGATCTGGATCCGTGCCTGGGTCTCCGGTCCCGGGGGGCGCTCGTCCGAGTGACCGGCCGAGGTCTCGGTCCGGGCGGAGCCAGGCGGGACCGCCGGGGGCGGCGACGTTCTGAAGCGAGGGGAACGAATCTCCAGGAGCGGGCCCCGAGGGCCCAGGCGAATCTCGTCCCCCATCTCGACTCGCACCGGTTGAGGGCCCAGCGGACGGCCGTTCAGGAACGTGCCGTTCCGACTCCCCAGATCCTTGAGGAACCACGTCCCCTCCACACGGCTCAACTCGGCGTGGAGCGCCGAGACCTCGAGGTCTCGCTCCGGGTCGAGGGCCACCTCCAGGTCAGGGCGGCGACCGATCCGAAGCCGGTCCGAGTCCACGCGGATCCGCGCGCCGGCGCGCGCTCCGGAGCGGATCAGGAGGTGGGGAGTCATGTCCGGTGTCCGTCAGACGGCGTCGGACTGGAACGGCCGGCGCCTCAACTGGTCGCCGTCCGAGGGTGCCTGGAGTCCCTCGCCGTGCAGGTGGCCCATAATGACGGTGATGTTGTCGGGTCCCCCCCGCTCGTTGGCCAGTGCCACCAGCTCGGAGCAGGCGGAGCGGGGGTTCGCAGCCCGGGCCACGATGGTCCCGATCTCCGCATCGTTGACCGGGCCTGAGAGCCCGTCGGAGCAGAGCAGAAGTCGGTCGCCTCGCCGGAGGGGATGATAGGTGAGGGCCACGTTCACCTGGGGTTCGGTCCCGAGGGCCTGCAGCAGGACGCTGCGATGGATGCTCGCCTCGGCCTCGGCCTGAGTCATGGCTCCCTGGTCCATGAGTTCCTGCACCATGGACTGATCCCGGGTGAGCTGGACGATCCGGTCACCGCGAACCAGGTAGGCTCGGGAGTCGCCCACCTGGGCCAGGTAGACGAAGTCGTCCAGAATTCCAGCCGCCGTGGCCGTGGTGCCCATTCCAGCCAGCTCCGGTCGGACCCTGGATCGCTCGAAGACCTTGTGGTTCGCCTCGCGGACGGCCTCCTCCAGATGATGAGCGAAGCGTTCGGGGGTCTTGAGCCGATCTCCCCCCCATCCCTGGACCAGGCTCTCGGTGAGGGCGGAGACCGCGAGGCGCGAAGCCACCTGACCGCCCGCCGCCCCGCCCATTCCATCGGCCACGAGGAGGAGGGCCCCTCGGCGGCCCAGACGGATGTTCGGTTGGGCTCCGTCCGAGGGCTCGGGTGAATCGGGGCCCAGGAGAAATCCACCATCGCTTCCCTCATCCGGGAGTTCCGCGATGAGAAAGGCATCCTGGTTCTCCGAGCGGGCCTGACCCACGTCGGAGAGCCCCCAGATTGAGAGTTCCACAGGCCGATCCTCTCCGGGAAAGGGGCTCATCACAGTCCTCCTCGGTGGACATCTCGCACCGAGATGTACCGTTCGATGGGGTCGAGTCGGGCGGCCTCCTCGAGGAGTTCGACCCCTCGGATCGAATCGCCCAGGGGGATGAGAGTGAGTCCCAGGACGTAGGCCGCGAAGGCTCGATCCTCGACCGGAAGGCCCGGGGTCTCCCGGATCGCGGACACAGTGTCCCGGACGGCTTCGAAGGTCGTGGTGGTCGGCGTCTCGTCCATGGCGATGAAGAGGCGACGGAGGGTCGCCGTGGCCTCCTCGGGATCCACCTGGATTCCCGGTTCCCGGACGGGAGCGTCGGGCTCCTCGGCCGGAGCCAGTTGGGCCTCCACGGGCGGGTCCGGGTCTCTTTGCGGGGGGACCTCCTCCCGGGCTGGTGGATCGTCGGCCTGGTCCTCCTCTGCGGGTGGGGAAACGGGGTCTTCCCCGGGCTCCACCTCCTCCCGGGCGGGATCCGCCTCTTCGGCATCGAATTCGCTCTCCAGGGCCGTGACCGTCCCGGGATCGCCCTCCTCTCCAACCCCCAGCGCGCCCAGCGCCAGGTAGGCCGCGACGCTGCCGCCTCCGATGATGAGGAGCGCCACCAGCCCGATTCCCAGGAGGATCAACCGGGGGGAGCCGCCCCCTCCTCGCTCGCCGGCGGAGGTCCCCTGAGCAGAGGGGGCGCCGCCCCCCGAGGCCTGGCCGCCAGCCGATACGGCTTCTCCTTCTCCCGTGGCCGAGACGAGTGGGCTCTCCGGATCTCCTGAACCCGGGGCCCTCGTGGGCAGCGGGGCTGCTGCGGCCACCCCACCCGCCTCCGAAGCGGGGGACGGAGCCGCTGGCGTAATGCCCCCCTCACGCACGGCTTCCTGGAGCTGCCGGGCGAAGCTGCGTGCCTCGGCGGGTCGGTCCCCGGCCTTTCGGGCCAACCCCGCCGCCACGGTCCGCTCCAGCGCCCTGGGAAACGGGTGGCCCGCCACCTCGGAGAGTCCAGTGGGCTCACGGGTGAGGCGCTGGACCATGATCTCCTGGGCCGTCTCACCTTCGAATGGGAGCTTCCCGGTGAGCATCCGGAAGAGGACGAGAGCCATGGAGTAGATGTCACTCCGGCCGTCCAGGGGGTCTCCGGTGAGCTGCTCGGGGCTCATGTACTCCGGCGTACCCACGACGAACCCGTGGCGGGTCACCGCCGGTCCCTCCTCTTCGGCGGGGCCCCTGGCGATGTCGAAGTCCACCACCTTGACCTGTTCCGACCCGTCGGGCTGTCGGGCCACCATGATGTTGTCGGGCTTCAGGTCCCGGTGGATGATGCCAAGGGAGTGGGCGGCCTGGAGGGCCTCTCCCACCTGACTGATGAGGGCCACCGCCCGTTCTGGCGAGAGGGGACCCTGGTCTTCCAGCAGCTGGCCCAGGGTCGGTCCGTCCACGTACTCCATGGCCAGGAAGTGAAAGCCCTCTTCAGTATTGCCGAAATCGTAGAGGGTGCAGACGTTCGGGTGGCGGATGCGGGAGACGTTCCGGGCGCCCCGGGTGAACCGGGCGATGGCCTCCGGGTCACGAGCCATGGCGGCTCGGAGCACCTTGATCGCGTCGCGCCGTCCGATCCGGGTGTGCTCGCCCAGGTAGACGGCTCCCATGGCCCCCACCCCGAGCCGCCGGATGACCCGGTAGCGGCCGGCCAGGATGGTCCCGGTCAGCTCGGTGGCGTCCGGTTCACGGCCTTCGCCCGCACCGCCGTCCGACGAGGTGGGGGGTTGGCTCATGGGTGGGCTGCCCCGAGCGGGAGACTGTGGACGAGGTCAGCGACCCCGGACAGGGGTGGAGTCGCCGGGCGCTCGGGAAGGAATCGAGCCTCCTCCTGGCAGTCGGTCTCCCTCTCCGTGCGCTCTTCCCAGCGCACCGCTCCTTCGAACCGGGGGACCTTCACGATCTCCAGGGGAAAGGCGTCGGAGTCGAGCCTCCGACAGCCATGAACGGTCCGAACGACCACCAGGAAGTATTGTTGTTCGGCCCCGTCCACCGTGCGCTCGTCATAGTAGCCGGCGCTGTCCACCTGGATCCGGTCCTGCGGTGTCATCCGGCCCGCGCCCACCGCTACCACCATCTCCTCCTCGAAGTCCACCTGGGGTCGGGGGGGTGGAGAGGTCTGGCGCGAGGTGGCTCGGGTCCAGAGATCCTCCCATCCAGCTTCGTCCCGGACGACCATTCGAATGGAGTCGGCGATTCCCCCACTGTTGTCATAGTAGAGTCGGGCGGACGAGGCGAGCGGAGCCAGCGGGTCCGGTTCCGGCTCGGGTGGGAGGGGTGGAGGATCGCCGCCGCCCCGACAAGCCACCAGGAGGAGGGCGGTGAGGATGGCGATGGTCCATGGGATCAGGCGTTGCATGGGACGGGAACTCCTTCCGGGGCCGGTGGCGGATCGGAACGTGGTCATTGAGCGATCCGTGAGGTGCAGCTCAGATCTTCCATGAAGCCTCCGCGGAAGACGGGGATTCCTCGAGGGAGGCTGAGCTCGGCGGTGACGTCCAGCTGCTGACCGGGGACGTCCCAGCTCAGGCGGTAACGGCCGTCGCCGACCGAGTCCCATCGGGCATTTCCGAAGAGCCGGAAGAGGGCCCACGGACCCGTGGGAGCCTCCAGCAAAGTGACCTCCTGACCTCCCACCTGTCCAGTGATTCGAGCGTTCTCCGCCCGGTTGCCGTCCCAGACGAAGGTCTGGGCCGCCACCATGGTTCGGGTGAATCGGTGGGTCTGACCGTCGATGCTCACCGTGAGCTCCGGAAGCTCCTCGGAGGTGTCGGGCCGGAGCGCGAATACCACCTCCGGGCGGGTGCCCTGGTCCCCGAAGAAGGCTCGGGAGACCTCGGCCGCACCATCGAAGAAGCGGACGAAGCCGTCGGTGGGACGGGGCGAGGCGTCAGGGGCGGCCACATAGCGGCTTCCCTGTCGAGCCAGGAGGCTTCGGCCGAGATCTTCATAGAAGCTCCACAGCACCCCATCGTCCGGGGCGAAGAGATCGGTGAGGTCGTCCATCGAGGCCTCGGCCGAAGCCGTACGATCGAAGGGGAAGCGCCCCAGCACCGGACTGAAGGCGGCGCAGAATGATTCTCCCCGGGCATTCACCTGGGCTGCGGGCAGACGGGTGATCAGCGCCTCGGTGAACTGGACGGGTGCCTCCATGAGGCGCTGCACCTCGGACGCGGCCACCTGGGCCGGGCCCTCCACACTGAAGTCCAGGGCCAGTTGTCGCACCGAGCGACGGGTCTGCTCCGCATTGGACGAGGCCGCGCCCATGAGCTGGTCTCGCTGGGGCCCGCTGGCCCCGTCCAACTGGTCCATCGTGCTCTGGAGATCCGCCAGGCCGGCGATGTAGTCTTCGTTCGACGACGAGATGAAGCGGTCCCGGACTTCGGGGGGCGTGGCCCGATGGACGGGCTGGAAGGCTGGCATGATCAGCGCCGAGTCCACCGCGGTGTTCCGGGCGGTGGTGGCCAGGACCTGGAGAATGGGCGACTGGTTCCCGCTGAGGATGTCGAGGCGTCGAGCGGCGTCGGCCACGCTCCCGAATCCGGGAACGGTGGTCGACTGGAGGAACCGCTGCCAGTGCTGCACGTAGTCCGATACGTACCGGTCCCGGAGCTCCTGGGCCAGCCGCTCCCGGTCCTCCGCCGAGATGGCCTGCTCCCCCACCACCCATGCCTCCGACTCGAAGAGCCGATCCACATCGGCCAGTGCGGACTGGACCCGCTCCCACCCCGGTTCCGTGAAGGCCCCGGGGATGCTGTAGTCGCCTCGGACGGTGCCCCCGGCCCCTGGGGCGACCCGAGCGAGCTCCACCGGTTCGATGCCGGCGGATCCATCGGAGATCAGGGCCTGATAGACCCGGTCCTGTTCGGCGAACAGGAGGAGGAACTCCCGGGTCGTCGCGACCCTCCGCATATCCGCGTCCCGGGGGAGCGGATGCGATACGGCCAGCTCCCGGGCGAAGAAGTCGAACTGGGCCCGCACGAGCTCGGAGCGCTCTTCATCCACCTCACCTGCGTAGGCCCAGTGGCGAAGGAGGGTGGGGGTCAGAAAGCCGCTCTCGCTTCGTTCCGGGTAGCGAGTGGTCACCAGGTACGCCTTCAGGTCGTCGTAGCTCTCCCCGTAGTCGTCCTCCTCGCCCGGCTCTCCCTCCAGCTCTTCCAGGCGAGTCACCAGGCGGGTGCGGGTGGAGGCCCACAGGAGGTCCTCGAAGCGCTGGAAGTAGACGGTCCGGGCGTCGGGAAGGATCCGGTCGCCCTGGTAGAGTTCCCAGCGCAGCCGGAGGGGGGGACGGGCTTCGGCCCAGCCGCGGAGGGTCGCGAGTTCCTCCCGCAGCTCCTCCATGCGCTGGAGTTCGCCCAGGGTCGGAGGGACGCCCGGTTCCGGGTCCAGCGCCGCCACCTCCTGGCTGGCAGCGGCGACCCTGGATTCGAGTGACCGGTTCCCGAAAAAGGAAACGGTGAAGCCCACGAGGGCCACGAAGGCCGCCGCGGCCACAAGGCCCAGGCCCACCCGTCGCAGGAGGTGGACCCGGGCGCCCCCGGCCGTGAGCGCCCGGGCATTCTGGTCGCCGGGGAGGAGATCCCGGAAGAATCGGTCCAGGAAGACCCACTGGGGCACCTTTCGGGCCGAGGTCGGTGTCGCCTTCGCTCCCCCCCCGGTCATGGCCTTCATCTGTTCGGCGCTGAACACCCCTGTGGCCCCCATGTCCACCGACGAGGGCCCCTCCTCCCGGACCGGGGCCGTGGGCTCGGCGTCCTTGACGAAGACCGGGCGGACACCGGTGAAGTAGAACCCCCTGAGCACCGGACTCTGGCCGAGCTGGCTGGGCCGGGTCAGCTCGACCAGGAACGAGGTGGCCAGATCGGTGATCTTCCTGAGTTCCCGGGGGAACTCGTAGGCTCCGCTTCGCACCTCGTCCTGGCCTTCCCGGGGAAGCACCCGGAGACGATTGGCCCCCAGGCTGTCGTGAAGCTCCTGGAAGGCCGCCCGGATCCGCGCCCCCTCCTCCCTGGGATACGACCCGGCATCGGGCGGGGGACGGAGGGGCAGGGTGGCGCCCAGGGGCTCCACGACCTCGTCTCCCTTCAGGTTCCGCACGTAGTCCAGGAAGAAGGGGAACCGGTCGGCCCGGGTGAAGAGGACGTAGACCGGCACCGAGATTCCCAGCTCCTCGGTGAGTTGGGAGAGGCGCTGACGGAGCATCCGGGCCTGGGCCGGCACGTCCTGGCCTGCCCCCGGCCTCAGGAATTCGTCCACGCCGTAGCAGAGGATGACCGAACGGGGAGCCTGCCCCCCGCGCCCGAGGGCGGCACCCCAGCTCGAGGGCCGCAGACGGCGGAGTAGGCGCTTCCAGCGCGTCTCGTCCTCCAGGAGCTCGCCTCCGGCTTCGAGGTAGACCGATCCCCCCTGGTACCAGAGGTTGATCCCGTCGGTCTCCACCACGGTATCGCCCTGGAATACCTCACCGGCCAGAAGCTCTGGATCGAGACCCGACCGCGCCAGCAGCGTCGTCTTCGTGCTGCCCCTGGGGCCCAGAACCAGGTTCAGGGGAAGTCGGTTCAGCCGGGAATGGGGGGCGCTGGATCGGGCCAACCGCTCCCGAGCCGCCGAGAGGGCCAGCGATTCGTCATCGGGCCCCTCTCGCTTCGGCTTCGGTCCGGAGGTCCACAGCAACCGGGCCGCAATGCCCGAGGCAAGGAGACCCAGGAAGACGAGGGTGCCCCGGAAGAGCCACAGCGTGCGACCCTCGAGTCCCAGGAACCCACCCAGGACCCAGGCCAGTCCCACGAAGAGGAGGAGGATGGAGCCTCCTCCCGTCCAGGCGCGAGTGACCCGATTCATGCCGCCCCCATTCCTGTTGAAGTCCCGAGAAGGAGGCGGTAGATCAGGAAGGCGCCCCCGGCCAGGAGGATGAGAACGATGGCGCCCACGGCCAGCCGGCGGACCCAGGGATCCCGGGCCCGGGGCACGACCTCGCGGTCGGGCAGGCCCGCCGAAGGGGCCAGGGGCGGATGATCCCCGCGAATCCGTTGGAGCCGGTCCTGGATCGTCGAGGTATAGCGGTAGATTTCGCCCTCGGCGCCGGCTCCGAAGCGGCCGCGGAATCCGAGGATGAGGCAGAGGTGATAGACCTCGAGGAGGTCGGCCAGCTCATGGGAGTCGGGACGTTCCAGAAGAGAGGTGAGATTCCTGAAGAAGGTCTCACCGGCCATGTGATCGCCGAAGATCTCCTCCTGGAGGGGCCGTCGGGGCCAGTCCTTGAACATGGGCTGGGTGGAGTTGAGGATGGCCTCGTCGAGGAAGGCCACCACTGCGTACACGGTCTGCCGCACCGTCTCCCGGTCGTACCCCTTGGACCGGGCCTCTTCATCGGCCATGGCCAGGATGCGCTTGGCGTGGGTCCGAAAACTCTCCGCGTCCTGTGCGGACTGGCGATTCGTCCGGATTCGGACGATGACGGTGAAGACCTCCTGGAAGCTGCGGGCCAGCTCTCCGGGGATTTCGGGAATGGGCTCGGAAGGAGGCGATTTCTCCGCCGCTGAGTGGTTGCTGCTGGCCGACATATGCGGTCTCCTGGGTCGTCTCGACAGGCGGAAAGAGACAAAATAGGTGGGGGCGGGGCCCCGGGCCATGATGGTTCTTCTCGGAACCCCGGCCTTCCCCCTTCGCAGCTTCTCTCAGTCCCCGGGCACGACCACCAGCTGCAGGGCGGCCTCCGCGATGGAGTCGGGGACGTAGACGCCCAGTTCCCCCGTCTTCTCGATGGAGGTCCAGCACGGTCCCGACTTCGCGAGCTCGAAATAATGGGCTCCGGGGCGGGGACGAAGCGCCGCGGGAGGAGAGGTGACGTGGGTCAGGGGAAGGCCGGGGAAGGCTTCCCTGACCAATCGGGCGATGTGCTCGGCGGAGCAGACCTTCAGCAGGCGGGTCGCCCGGGACACGACCTCACCAGCTGAAGCCGGAGAGGTGAGCTCCAGGTAGAACCGCGCCGAGAAGAGCGCGTCGCGGTCCGAGATCGTGCAGGTGTGGATGGGGGGCTCGGAGGGCGGAATGGGGACGCGCCAGGAGCCGGTGGGGAGGACCACCTCCAGTCGACGTCGAAGGACGCGCTCCAGCTCCCGGAAGCATTCGCTCAGATTGTCGTGGTCGTAGAGGGGCAGGTCTTCGGGTCGGGCGTCCAGGGAGAAGGTGCAGAGCGCGCCGGCCAGCCGGGACAGCTCCTGATACAGGGCCTCCGGATGAGAGCCGCGGGTCTCCCGAAGGTGCCTCAGGGCCGGGAGGCTCTGGTGGATCGCGTGCCCCAACCACATGTCCGCCACATCCATGGCGCGAGCCGTGTCGCCGCCGCCTCGCTGGGCCCGGAAGGAGTCGGCCCGGGCCGTCACCATCTCCAGGACCCGGTCCACCAGGTCGCCCAGGGCCGGTACGGCTCCCAACCGAAGGCTGGGTGGGATGAACTCCGGATCGAAGGCGAAGCTCCCGGAGCCGTCGCGGGTGATCCGAGCCATGGGGAGGGTCACGAGCCCCTGGGCGTCCTCCAGTTCGTCGTCGAGCAGAAGTCGGAAGTTCTTCCGGGCGAGGGTCACCGGCTTCCGATCCTCTCCAGATACCTCGTCGACCCGCTCCTCTCGATGCAGGAGGTACCGGTGCCCCTCCATCCCGGGCTCGTCGGGCGGGGCGGCGTTGGCTCCTCCCGCCCGGTATGCAGGGATCGCCAGGTGGACGAGATGGGCCGGACGGGTCGGGGAGAAGCGATCCCGGACCTGCAGCGGCTCCGGTGGGGGATCATGGGGGAAGTGGAAGGGGAGCCCGTCGGGCATGAACCCCCGTCCATGCCGGAGGCTCACGGTCCCGTTCAGGAGGGCCTCCCGGTCCAGTTCGACACCCACGAATCCGTACGGGCGGAAGAACAATGAAGAGAGGGCGAAGACGGAGGTGTCCTCGAAGAACCGGCTTTGCGCCTGGAAGTGATGCTGGGCGAGGTGCATTCCCTCCTCCCAGACGACGCGGGCCAGTGGCCTGGTTTCCATTCCTACCTCGGGTGGGAGGCACGGGTGCGTTTGCTTCCGGGAATCAGCGAAGGATAGTATTCTAGGTCCCCCGGCTCCGATCAAACAACCACATCCCCGCACTCCTTGGAGTCCTACCCCATCCCGCATCCTTTCCGATCATGACCCGAGAGGAACTGGAAGCCCGGTACCAACTCGTCGAGCAGGTCACCGAGGGCGACGTGCGTACCCATCACGCCGTGGCCGCCGGAGGCACGGTCGTCATGGTGCACTTCGTCCGGCCCGGGACCCCCAGGGGAGACGCAGTCCTGGAGCGGGTGGGGACGCTGGGAGAGGAGGAGGCCGCCCGCGTCCTCCGACGGCACGAGGTGGAGGGCGAAGTGGTGCTGGTCACCAAGTTCCTCATGGACGAAGGGTCGCTGGAGCGGTGGCTCGGGCTCGATGACCAGCACCCCGCCGAGCGGTCGGCTACCGAACCGCAATCCGGAGCCGGCGAGGGTGCGGTCGAGGAGCGTGATCCGCCCAAGCAGTCGGATCCGGAGTTCGGGGACGTCGGCGCCTCATCGGATTCCGGGGAGGATGGTCCCGGCGAATTCACCCGGATGTTCAAGCGGATGGATTCACCGGACGCGCCTCCGGAGACTCCGCTCGAGCAGGATGAGGAACCGGGCGAGTTCACACGCCTCTTCAAGGCCATGGAGGATCCCGCCCGATCCCGCTCCGAAACGGACTCGCGCTCGGCCACGCCCTCCGCCGAATCCCGAACTGCAGGTGGCCCGGCCGGAGAGGCCGGGGCCCCGGAGAGCGCTGAGGAGGGAGTCGGGGAGCGAGGGGAGGATCCCAAGCCCCAGGGTCCGAGTCCCGACCCGGGGGAGAAGGGTGGAGGCGGGGAGTTCACCCGTCTCTTCCAGGCGATCCGTCCCGGTCCCGGTGAGGAGGAGCCCGGGCCCCCTCCTGCGGAACCGCCCTCCAGGCCACGTCCCCCCGCGGCGTCCGGTCCTCCCGGATCCTTCACCCAGGAGTTCGGTCGCGTGGCTCGCCCCGGAGAGGAGGACGCTGAACCCTCGCCCCCCTCGAGTCCGTCGCCCCGGCCCCCCGCGCCGCCCTCACCCCCTCGGCAGCCAAGCGACACGCCGCCGCCCCCTCGCATGCCCGACTACCGGTCGCCCTCTCCCGAAGGCCGGGGCGAGTCCCCTTCGGAAGAGGGGAGCTCGAGCGAGGGCCGGGAGCCGGATGACTACCTGGATCGCCTGCAAAGCTTCGGTCCACCGGAGGGAGGTGGGTCGCAGCCTCCCGCGCCTCCCCGTCCACCCGCTCCCGGAGGACAGGGCCCCCCGCCACCCCCTTCCCGGTCCGGTGAGGCTGGGTCGAGGGGGGCTCCACCGTCGCCGCCAGGGGCGGGAGGCGGCAGGGCGGGCCCCAGCGAGTTCACCAGGGTGATCTCGGCGGTGTCTCGCGGGGGGGGCGGACCCCAGGCTCCCCGACCGCCGGCTTCCCCCGCTCGACCCTCCGCTCCTTCGACCGGGGTCCCGGGGGGCTCAGGGGGCGACGGGGGAAAGGGGCCCTCCAATGTGCTTCTCCTGGTGGGGATCGTCGTGGTCTTTCTGTTGGCCCTGGCGGTGATCCTGGTCTTCGCGCTGATGGGAGGAAACGGCGAGGGCGAGGCGGAACCCGAGGCGGAAGAGGCGACCGACCAGGTGGAAGAGGTGGACGCCGCCGCGAGCACGGTACGCCCCCAGGCGCACCTCCACTTCAGCGGGACCGGGCCCCTTCCTCCCGAGGGAGGATGAGTACGAGTTCCAGTGAGGGGTTCTCGAAATCGGAGGGCACGTACACGCTGAGGTTGCGAGCTCGACGTATGGCTTCCCACTCGTCGCCGCTCCGCTCCAGGGCGAAGTAATGCCGCCCCGTCCGAACGGGAACCGCTTCCGGAGGGTCGGGCACATGTCGAAGGGGCATCCCCGGAAGGGCCTGTCGTACCAACCGAGTCACCCGATCGGCCGCCGCCACCTTCAGCAGCTGAGGTGCCTTCCGAACGATCTCACCCGGATCTCCCTCGGCTCGGATTCCCAGGAAGAGCTGAGGGGCCCTGAGGTAGACCTCCTTCTCGAGGGCGGTGGCGTAGGTGGCCGAGCCCGTCGATTTCAGGGGCAGGGTCACGTGGTTGGCCGGTACCACCGTTTCCAGGAGCTCGCGGATGGTCTGGTCCAGCTCGGTGAAGGCCGGTTCCGGGTCCAGATGGTCGTAGGTCGGGAAGGAAGCGGGTGAGATCCGAGTGGAGAAGGTGGCGAGGGCGCCGGCGAGTCCCAGCATGGTCTGGAAGAGCTGGACCGGATGCCCACGTCGCACTTCGAAGAGATGTCGGACCGCCGGCAGGGCCGAGTTGATGGTGTAGAGCAGCCAGAAGTTGGCCACGTTCGAGCTTCCGAAGTCCGCCACCCCGCCGGCCCGCTCTCGCCGTCCCGCAGAAAGACTGCTGCTCCGTGCCGTGAGGAGCTCGAGCAGGCGCCGGGCGATGGCCATGAGGTACTCGCTCGCCCCGATGTCGAGGAGGGGGGGGACGAAGCGGGGATCCAGCTCCATCTCCCCTGCCTCGTTTCGAAGGACCCGGGCCAGGGGGAGCGAGGCGCTCCCTTCCCGGTTCTCGGCTTCCGCCATGATCCTGAGGTTTTTCCGGGCCACCTGCACCGGTTTCTCCAGTTGGCCCGTGTTCTCGTCTCTCAGCAACTCCACCTCGGCCAGAAAGCGGGCGTCGGCCCTGGCCTGCCCGATGCCCACGTTCCGACCTCCACTTCGGTGCTCCGGCACCGTCAGGTAGAGGGTGAGGGCCTTCTGGTCCGGCTCCCATAGTTCCTCGAGAGGACGTGGGGAGGGGCCCGGCTCACCTCCCGGAACATCGAAGGGAAGTCCGTCGGGGAAGAGTCCCGACGCCTGGCTCAGGGCCAGCGAACCCGCCTCCTCGAGCCCCTCCCTGTCGATCTCCAGGGACCGGAACCCCCAGGGCCGGAAGCTCAGCGAGGAGCTCCGGAACTCCAGCATGTCCTCGAGGAAGCGGTCCTGGACCTGGAGGTGCTGGGGTGTGAGAAGCGTACCCTTGGTCCAGAGTACCCCTTGCATCTGACGCATGAAGCGGGTCCGGGTTGATATGGCGAGGGTGTCACCGAACTGGATCGGTGCTCGGACGGGGCCGGGACCGGCGAACGGTCTCCTGCTGAAGCCATGTCCAGCAAATCGAAAGGGGCCGACCCAGAGGGAAGGTTGATCGCCTGGGAGTAGGGCGGCAAGGGTCCGAGTGAAGCCCGGAACTTTCAATGGCACAATCAACTTGACATTCCGGAGGTATGATGCGTACTGTGCCAATCTATTCAACCGGGAAAGGCAGGGAGGGCTTCGACCGGACCTCCGGACCGTCGCCGCTGGCCGGGAGCGGCCTTCCCACCAATCGAATCCGTTTCCGAACCCGTCCGATACTCCCCACGGCCAATCGGCTCAGGAGCAACTATGGCAGAGAGCATCCAGAAGCGACTTGAACGCGTTCGGGCCCCTCGCGTCCAGATCAGCTACGAGGTGGAAACCGGGGGGGCGATCGAGATGAAGGAGCTCCCCTTCGTCATGGGAGTCCTGGCGGACCTTTCGGGTCATCCGCAGGAGGGTCAGCCGCGGTTGAAGGACCGGAAGTTCGTCGAGGTCACGCCCGACAACTTCGATGACGTCCTCGGCAGCATGAAGCCCCACCTGGACCTGAAGGTGAAGAACACCCTGAGCGATGATCCCGAGGCCGGATCGCTCAGCGTGTCTCTTGACTTCAAGTCCCTGGACGACTTCAATCCGGACCGGGTGGCCGAGCAAGTAGATCCCATCAAAAAATTGCTGGATCTGCGTCAGCAGCTCGCCGATCTCCGCGGCAGCCTCCAGGGGAATGAGAAGCTGGATGAGATCCTTCAGGAGACGATTTCCGACGAGGAGGCCCTGAACCGCCTCAAGAATGAGATGAAGGCGCAGGAGGAGGGTGACGACAATGGCTGAAGCCCAGAAGCAACAGGACGCGGCGGCTGCGGAGACCACCGAGGAGGTCTCTCTTCTCGACCAGATCGTGGAGTCGGGTCGATTCGGCGAGGAGACCCGGCAGCAGGAGCGGGGCAAGGGACTGGTCAAGCGCTTCGTGGAAGAGGTCCTCGAGGGCTCGATGCAGATCTCCCGGGACACCGAGTCCATGCTCAACGCCCGGATCGCCCAGATCGACGAACTCATCTCCCGACAACTTCGGGAGGTCATGCACCACCCCGAGTTCCAGCGCCTGGAGGGGACCTGGCGAGGACTGAAGTATCTCCTGAACCAGTCCGAGACCAGCTCCATGCTCAAGATCAAGGTGCTGAACGCCTCGAAGAAGGATGTGCTGAAGGACCTGCAGAAGGCTCCCGAATTCGACCAGAGCGCCCTCTTCAAGAAGGTCTACGAAGAGGAGTACGGTGTGTTCGGAGGGGCACCCTTCAGCGCGCTCCTCGGTGACTATGAATTCGGCCGGAAGGGCCAGGACATCGAACTCCTGGAGAAGCTCTCCCAGGTGGCGGCCGCGGCGCACGCCCCGCTCATCACCGGGACGAGCCAGGAGATGTTCAACCTCGAGAGCTACACCCAGCTGGACCAGCCCCGGGATCTGGCCAAGATCTTCGACACTACCGAGTACGCGAAGTGGAAGGCCTTCCGGCAGACCGAGGACGCCCGGTACGTGGCCCTGACCCTGCCGCGGATGATGCTCAGGGAGCCCTACGGCCCCGACACCGTCCCTGTGGAGGCGTTCGACTACGACGAGTCCGTGGACGGGAGTGAACACGGGGACTACCTCTGGGGCAACGCCGCATGGGCGCTGGGATCCCGGATCACCCAGGCCTTCGCCAAGCACGGCTGGTGCGCCACGATCCGAGGGGTGGAGAGCGGCGGACTCGTCGAGGGTCTTCCGGTCCACAACTTCCGGACCGAATCCGGTGACATCGCCATGAAGTGCCCGACCGAGGTGCAGATCACCGACCGTCGGGAAAAGGAGCTGGCCGATCTGGGATTCGCGCCTCTGGTCCACCAGAAGGGGACCGCCAACGCGGCCTTCTTCAGCGTGCAGAGCGCTCAGAAGCCGAAGGTCTACGATTCGGACGCCGCCACGGCCAACGCTCGGATCTCGGCGCAGCTCCCCTACATCTTCGCCGTCTCGCGATTCGCCCACTACCTGAAGTCGATGATGCGCGACAAGATCGGCGGATACATGTCGCGCTCGGAAGCGCAGACGTTCCTGAACCGATGGATCTCCAACTATGTGGTCGGGAACGACGATGCCTCATTCGAAGTCAAGGCCAAGCGGCCGCTCCGGGAGGCTCGCGTGGACGTCGTCGAAGTCCCAGGGAAGCCTGGTGCCTACAGGGCCGTGGCCTTCCTTCGGCCCCACTTCCAGCTCGATGAGCTGAGCGTGTCCATGCGCCTGGTGGCGGATCTCCCGCCGCCGGCCAAGTAGCAGGAAGCTCCAAGCGGAAGTCGAGCCCTTTGGCGGACCTGGCCCCGGAGTGAGGAGATCGGGGAATGCCGTGCCTCGGCTGCTGCGGTTTGATCGTTCATCGCACCTACGCAAACTGACTCAGCAAAGGAGATGGAGATGGCCTACGACGCATTCTTGAAGATCGACGATGTGGAGGGGGAATCCACCCGGGAGGGCCACGAGGGAGAGATCGAAATCTACTCCTTCAGTTGGGGTGCCAGCAATCCCAGCACGGTGGGGATGGGGAGTGGAGGTGGAGCCGGCAGGGTGAGCATCTCCAGCTTCAACTTCATGAAGAAGACGGACAAGGCGAGCCCAGGCCTCTTCCAGGCCTGCTGCGGCGGGGACCACAAGGACAAGGCCACGCTCACCCTCAGGGCCGCAGGCGGAGACTCGTCCGTTCCGTATCTCAAGTACGAGTTCGAGAACGTCTTCGTGGAATCCGTCCAGTGGAGCGGAAGCTCCGGAGGCGATGATCGGCCCACGGAGAGCGTGTCGCTGGCCTTCGGGAAGGTGACGGTGACCTACACGGAGCAGGCCGATACCGGGGACACCGGGACCCCCATCGTGGCGAGCTGGGACCAGAGAACTCGCGCCAAGTGATCTTCCGCTGACAGAGGGGCGCCGGGATGCGAGCAAGCAAAGCACGAGCCCTGTACGAACGGGGTGATCTGGATCAGGCCATCGAGGTGCTGAACAGCGAGGTCAGAGACGATCCTCTCGACGCATCCCGGCGCACCTTTCTTTTCGAGCTCCTGGCCTTTGCCGGGGAGCGGGACCGGGCCGAGAAGCAGTTGGACGTGTTGGCCCGGAATGGGGAGGAGGTGGAGATGGGGGCCATGGTCTATCGGACCGCCCTCCACGCCGACCGGGAGCGCGACGAGATGTTTACGTCCGGCACCTATCCCCAGGGGGACTCGGGTCCCCCAGCGGTGTCGGGCACCCTCAACGGCCGACGCTTCGAATCGCTGGAAGACGCGGACCCCAGGCTGGGTGCCCGCCTGGAGATCTACGCCGCAGGCCAGTACACCTGGCTTCCGCTCCAGCACCTGGCCGCCATCAGGGCCGAGCCGCCTCAGCGCCTACGGGACCTGCTCTGGTTCCCCGCCCAGGTGATTCCCGGGCCCCGCTTCCAGGAGATGGAGCTCGGCGAGGTGCTCATTCCCGCCCTGAATCCCGGGAGCCATCGTCACCCCGACGGATCGGTCCGCCTGGGCCGGGAAACCCGGGTGGCCGCGCTCGCCGGAGGAGAAGAGGCGCTTTACGGCCCCAAGCTCTTCCTGGTAGATGATGAGGTGGTTCCCCTCCTGGAGATCCGGGAGCTGCTCATCGATCAACCCACCGACGACGACCCCTCTCAGGGCTGATCGACCTCCATGGATTCCATCGACGGACTTCTCGAACCCATTGAAGGGGACGAGCCCGCAGGCCCCAGCCTCCGCTACGAACCCGTGTACGACGAGATCAAGCGGGCTCGGGAGGAGGAGGACGACACCATGCCCCAGGGGGAGTGGAAGCGGGAACTGAAGGTTGCCGACTTTCCCCTGGTGGTGAAGCTCGCCACCGAGGTGCTCTCCGATCGGTCCAAGGACCTTCAGATCGCGGCCTGGCTCACCGAGGCCTGGACCCGTGAAGAGGGCTTCGCAGGGCTGGATCGGGGTCTGGTGCTCCTGCGCCGGCTCATGGAGGAGTTCTGGGACGGGCTCCATCCCGGGATCGACGAGGACGGGGACCTGGAGTTCCGGGCGGTCCCCCTGGAGTGGCTCGGGCGGTATCTCCAGCCGTCCGTGGAGCACGTGCCCATCACGAGCAGTGGGCTGGGCTACCTCCACTACCGGGAGAGCCGAACCGTCCCCACCGAGAGTCAGGCGGAGTCGGACAAGGACAAGGCGAAGGCCCGCAACGAGGCGATCGAATCCGGAAAGGTGACGCCCGAGGAGTTCGAGGAAGGGGTCCAGAGTTCCGGCAAGGAATTCTACCGGGAGGTGGTGGCCCAGATCGAATCGGCGCAGGAGAACCTCAGTGCGCTGGAAGACTTCTGCGACGAGCGTTTCGGAGATGTGACCCCGAACCTCATTCCCCTCCGGGACCACCTGAAGGAACTCCACCGGCTCACGAGCCAGTACCTGGCCGTCAAGCTGGAGGAGGACCCGGATCCGGTGGTGATGGAGGAGGAGCACGATCCGGCCGAAGGGGAGGAGGCTGCCCAGTCCGGCGAGGTGGGAGCGACAGGAGGGACCGGTGCAGCCCTCACCGAGATCGCGAGTGCGGCCGACGCCTCTCGGGCGGCAGCCGAGGCCGCCCGCTTCCTCAGGAGGGAGCGACCGGCGGATCCGTCACCCTACCTCATGCTTCGGGGCCTCCGGTGGGGAGAGTTGCGGACGTCCGGTGACGGGGTGGATCCCAAGCTTCTCACGGCTCCGCCGACCCATGTGCGCACCCGCCTGAAGGGGTACACCCTGGATGGGAAGTGGGCCGAGCTCCTGGACTCCTGCGAAGAGGTCATGGCGACCCCCCACGGCCGCGGCTGGCTCGACCTCCAGCGCTACGTGCTGGAGGCCTGCGAAGGGTTGGGGAGCGAATTCGACGTCGTGGCCGGAGCGGTGAAGGGAGCCCTTGCCGCCCTCCTGAACGACCTTCCCGACCTGCCCGGGATGACCCTCATGGACGACTCTCCTACGGCCAACGGCGAGACCCAGGCCTGGCTGCGGGAGGCCATTGGCTTCGGCTCCGACGACGGAGGCGGTTCGATCACGGTGCCGGACACCTCGGACCCCGACCGGGCGCTGGAGCGCCAGGTGGCCCGCCTTCGGAGCACCCAGCCCCATCAGGCGATTCAGCTTCTCATGCGACAGGCCTCCCAGGAGAAGAGCTCCCGGGCCCGTTTTCTCCGCCGCTCCCAGGCCGCCTCCATCATGGTCGAGAGCGGGCTCGAGTCCGTGGCCCTCCCCATCCTGCGCGAGATGGTGGAACAGGTCGAGCGCCACAGTCTGGAGGACTGGGAGGAGGGCGAAACGGTGGCGCAGCCCCTGGCCCTCCTGTATCGCTGCATGGAGAAGACCGACGGGGACGCGGGCGAGCGCCAACAGCTCTACCTGCGGATCTGCCGCCTTGACCCCATGCAGGCCATGACCTTCGGAACCGGTTCAGCCGGCGAGGGCGGATGAGGGCCCCAGAGCGCACGGTCCGGCCCTCGATCCTGGATCGGCTCATCGACGAGCGTCCCCGGGAGTCCACCGACGTGGAGGTGGGGAGAGCCGAGTCCGAGGCTCGATTCAGGCGGTCGGTCCTCAGGGACCTGGAGTGGCTTCTGAACACCCGGCGCACGACCCGGCCCGCTTCTCGGAGTCAGACCGAGCTTCGTGCGTCGGTCTATCAATACGGCATCCCCGATGTCACCTCACTCAGCGCGGACTCCAGTGAGGCCAGAGGCTATCTTCTGAGTCAGGTGGACGAGGCCATCCGCCTCTTCGAGCCCCGCCTCACGGGTGTCCGAGTTCGCCTCGTGCAGGGTGGTGGCGGGGATGGAGGACGCAGAGCGGTGCGCCTCCGGGTGGAGGCCACCCTCCTCATGGACCCGAATCCCGAACGGATCGTCTTCGACACCGTGCTGGAGACATCCAGCGGTTCCTTCGTCGTGCAGGGGTAGCCCCGAAATGCGCGACGACCTCCTGGACTACTATGAGAGGGAACTGGCCTTCCTTCGCCGTACCGGTGGGGAATTCGCTCGAGCCTACCCCAAGGTGGCGGGGCGGCTGGAGCTGGAGGAGAACAAGTGTGAAGATCCCCACGTGGAGCGGCTCCTCGAGGGCTTCGCCTTCCTCGCCGCCCGGGTCCATCTCCGGCTGGACGACGATCTTCCCGAGATCTCTGAATCCCTCCTGTCCGCCGTCCATCCCCAGTACGTCCGGCCGCTGCCCTCGCTGTCGGTGGTTCAGCTCCACCTGGATCCAGCCCAGAGTCAGCAGGCGGAAGGGGTCCGCATCGAACGGGGCCGCAATCTGACGTCTCGTCCAGTGGGCGGGGAGCCATGTCGGTTCCGAACCTGCTACGACACGGTGCTCTGGCCCCTTCGGGTGGCCGATGTCCGGTGGGCCGGTGGTGGGGCCGGCGGCTCGAGCCGAGCCCGGCAGGCCGTGGGTGCGATCCGGGTCGAGATCGAAGCCTTTCAGGGAGCATCCCTGGAGGACCTCGAGCTGGACCGGCTTCGCTTCCACATCAGCTCGGACGGAGGGCTCACCGCTGCGCTCTACGAACTCCTCCTGAATCACTGCCTGGAGATCGTGGTCCGGGACCCGACGCCTGGATCCCGCGTGGAGCCTGTCGTGCTTCCACCCTCGGCACTCTCGCCGGTGGGCTTCGGCCTCGATGAGTCTCTGGTCGGGACGCCGAAACGAGCGCTCCTGGCCCACTCTTTTCTCCAGGAATACTTCACCTTTCCCGAGAAATTCCACTTCCTGGATCTGGCGGGACTGGAGGGCCTCGGGGAGCGGGGGTTCACCGACCGGCTGGAGGTGGTCTTCCAGATTCGGTCCTTCGAGCGCTCCGATTGGCGCAGCCGCCTCGACGACGCCCTCTCCGCATCCAGTCTCCGGCTGGGGTGCACCCCGGTGGTGAATCTCTTCGGCAGGACATCGGAGCCCATCGTCCTGAACCAGAAGAAGGCGGAGTATCCGGTGGTTCCGGACCTTCGGCGCCGTGACAGCATCTTCACCCATTCGGTGGACCACGTCCGCCTCGTGAGCCCGGAGCTCTCCGAACCGCTGGTCATCGACCCCTTCTACGCCCCGGTTCGACGTCCCGACGCCCCGCCCATCTACTGGCGAACCCGGCGGAGCAGCACGGGGTGGAAGGACGCAGGTGGCGACCGGGTGGAGATCGCCTTCGTCGACGCGTCGGACCGGATGGTCCATCCCGACGAGGACGTGGCCACCCTTCGTCTGACCTGCCACAACGGAGACCTTCCCTCCCGCCTCCCGTTCGGAGCGGAGGAGGGCGATTTCCGGCTGGAGGGTGGGGGACCGGTGGAGCGGATCGTCGCGCTGGTGAAGCCCACCTCGGTGATTCAGCCCGGGCTGGGGTCCTCCAGGCTCTGGCGACTCATCTCCCAGCTCTCGCTGAACTACTCGTCGCTGGTGGAGGGAGGGTCTGAGTCCCTACGCCAGCTCCTGCAGCTTCAGAATCTGGGCGAGTCCGCGGCCGGCGACCGGCAGATCCGGGGGGTGAAGGAGCTGGAGAGCGCCCCGGTTCACGCCCGGGTCCGGACGGAGCACGGGATCTCCTTCGCCCGGGGTCACCGCCTGGACCTGACCCTCGACGAGGAGGAGTTCGCCGGGTCGAGCGTGTACCTCCTGGCCAGCGTGCTGGAGAGATTCTTCGGCCTCTACACCTCCATGAACAGCTTCACGACCCTCCGTGCGCGGAGTCTCCAGCGAAAGGAGCCGATCGGGGAGTGGGCGCCGAGGGCCGGATGGAAGACGCTGATCTGACCCCGCCCCCGCCCGCCCGCCGGATGCCCTCCGGTCCCCTGTACTCCATGGTGCGGGACCGGGGGAAGTCCATGGGGCTCTTCCAACTGCTCCGTGTCCTCGAGGCCATCCATCCCGAAAAGAAACCGGTTGGAGCCTTCGGAGACCCCGCACAGGAAGTGGCTCGGATCGCGCAGAATCCGTCGCTGGGCTTTCCGGCCCGCGAGGTGCAGGACGTGGAGCTCCAGGAGGGGGACCGGGCCGAGGTGCTCTCCAACGTCCTGGGGATGGTGGGGACGATGGGGGTCCTTCCCCACCCGTACTCGGTGCTGGTACTCGAGCGCGGCCGGGCGCGGGACACCACGCTCCAGGCCTTCCTCGACATCTTCCATCATCGAGCTCTCTCTCTCCTCTACCAGGCCTGGCGGAAGGGGATCCCGGAGCTCGCGCTGGAGAGGGGTGAGGACGATCAGCGCCTCCGCCATCTCCTGGATCTCATCGGGGTGGGGCACGAGCCGGAATCGGCACTGCCCGGGGTCTCCGGAGAGACCCTGGCCTGGTACATGGGACTCCTGGCCCCCCCGGCCCGCAGCGGGCCGGCCCTCGAGCAGCTCCTGGCGGACCGCTTCGGGGTGCCGGTCGAGGTGGAGCCCTTCGTCGGCGGATGGATCTCCCTGCGGGACGAAGATCTGTGCCGGCTGGGAGAAGAGGACGAAGCCGACACCCTGGGCACCGGCGCGGTGGTCGGAGACGAGGTCTGGGATCCCCATGCGCGGATCCGCATTCGAATCGGTCCCCTGGACCGGGAGAGCTACGACGGCCTCCTCCCCGGGCGCTCCGAGCATCTCGCCCTCGCACGCCTCGTCCGTTTCTTCACCCACGACCAGTTCGAGGTCGAATTGCAGCTCGTCCTGAACCGGGAGGAGGTTACGGGGACCGTGCTTGGGGGGGACGACCGGAGCTCTCCGCCCCTGGGATGGGGCACCTGGCTCCGTTCCAGGCCTCGCGAACACGACGCCGACGAGACTATTCTCACTCTCTGAACCCTTTCAGGAGTCCAACTCGAGGGATTCCAGGAGACAAGCCGACATGCGTGTAGATCTTCGCTCCCTCATCGGGAAGCTGAACCAGGAAACCCGGAATGCGGTCGAGGCGGCCGCGGGGCTCTGTCTCTCCCGGACCCATTACAACGTGGAGCTGGAGCACTTTCTCCTGAAGCTCCTGGACCAGACCGACACCGACCTCTCGGCCATTCTCCGCCACTATGAGGTGAACCGGTCCCGGCTCTCCGAGGAACTCACCAACTCCCTGGACCGGCTCAAGACCGGCAACGCCCGGACCCCGGCCCTCAGTCCTCAGCTGGTGGATGCCCTGACGCAGGCCTGGACACTGGGTTCGGTGGAGTTCGACGGGCAGCGGGTCCGGAGCGGGTTCGTGGTCCTGGCCATCCTCCTCAGCGGAGACCTGCAGCGGGTCGTGAGCGAGGCGAGCCGGGAGCTGGAGAAGATCGAGCCCGAAGACCTCCGAAAGAACTTCGGCACCATCATCGGTGGATCGGTGGAGGAGGCCGGGGTCGGCGCCGCGCCACCTGCTGCGGGCCGGAGCCCCGGGAAGGCGAAGGGAAGCGGGAAGACCCCCCACTTGGACCAGTACACCGTGGACCTCACCCAGCGGGCCCGCGACGGCGAGTTGGACCCGGTCCTGGGTCGGGACTGGGAGGTTCGCCAGGTGGTGGACATCCTCACCCGTCGTCGGCAGAACAATCCCATCCTGGTGGGGGAAGCCGGGGTGGGGAAGACGGCCGTGGTCGAGGGCTTCGCCATGCGGATCGCCGACGGCGACGTGCCGCCGCCCCTTCTGAACGTCTCCCTCCGCTCTCTGGATCTGGCCCTCCTCCAGGCGGGTGCCGGGGTCAAAGGGGAGTTCGAGAACCGACTCAAGGGGCTCATCGAGGAGGTGAAGTCCTCTCCCATCCCCATCATCCTCTTCATCGACGAAGCCCATACCATGATCGGGGCCGGCGGCCAGGCCGGGCAGGGCGACGCCGCCAACCTCCTGAAGCCGGCGCTGGCCCGGGGGGAACTCCGGACGGTGGCGGCCACCACCTGGTCGGAGTACAAGAAGTACTTCGAGAAGGACCCTGCGTTGGCCCGTCGTTTCCAACTCATCAAGGTGGAGGAGCCGGAAGAGGAGAAGTGCATGGTCATGATGCGGGGGATCGTCCCCTCGCTGGAGGGCCATCACGGGGTCCGGATCATGGATGACGGCGCCCATGCGGCCGTGCAGCTCTCGCACCGGTACATCCCGGACCGGCAGCTTCCGGACAAGGCGGTGAGTGTGCTGGACACGGCCTGCGCCCGCCTGGCGTTGGGCCAGAACGCGACCCCCGCCCCGGTGGAGGACGCACGTCGGCGACTGGACGACCTGGAGGTTCAGAACCGGATTCTCACCCGGGAGGAGGCCACCGGGGCGGACCACGGGGAGCGTCTCGCCCGCATCGAGGAGGAGACCGCCTTCACCCGGACCCGTCTCGATGCCCTGGAAGACCGGTGGGATCGGGAGCTCGACCTGGTACGGAGGGTTCGGGCCGTCCGGGAGCGACTCGAAGCCATGTCTCCGGGGGGCGCCGACCTGCCGGAGCCGGACCGGAAGGCTTCAGCCGCCGAGGACGCGACCGACTCCTCCGCCGACAGCGGCGAGAACGCAGATGGCGGGCACACGTCCGCTACGGCGGATGGGGACGTGGATGCGGACTCGGGAGAGGGGGAAGGCGATCCCATTGAGGCCTTCCGGGCCGGGCTGGACAGGAAGGACGGCGACGAACTCAGGTCGGTGCTGGCCGAACTCACCGAGGAGCTGGAAGAGGTGCAGGGCGAGGAGCCCCTGGTGCCGGTGAGCGTGGATGGGGAGCTGGTGGGTCAGGTGATCTCGGGCTGGACGGGGATTCCGGTCGGGAAGATGCTCCGGGACGACGTCCAGGCGGCCCTGGAGCTGGAGCGGACGCTGGGCAAGCGGGTGGTGGGCCAGGACCACGCCCTGGAGACCATCAGCCATCGGATCCGGACCTCCAAGGCCGGGATCGAGGATCCGGAGAAGCCGGTGGGCGTCTTCCTCCTGGTGGGGCCCTCCGGGGTGGGGAAGACGGAGACGGCCCTGGCCCTCTCCGACCTCCTCTACGGTGGAGAGCACAACCTCATCACCATCAACATGTCGGAGTTCCAGGAGGCCCACACCGTCTCGACCCTCAAGGGGTCGCCTCCCGGCTACGTGGGATACGGTGAGGGGGGAGTCCTCACCGAGGCGGTGCGACGGCGACCCTATTCGGTGGTCCTCCTGGATGAGATCGAGAAGGCGCACCCCGACGTCACGGAGCTCTTCTTCCAGGTGTTCGACAAGGGGCGGATGGAGGACGGCGAGGGTCGGGAGATCGACTTCAAGAACACGATCATCATCCTCACGACAAACGCTGGGACCGACACCATCATGAAGCTCACCGCCGACCCCGAGACCATGCCGTCGCACGAGGGGTTGGCGAAGGCTCTGAAGCCGGAGTTGGACGAGACCTTCAAGCCCGCCTTCCTGGGCCGGACCGTCATCATCCCCTACTTCCCGGTCCGGGACGAGGCCCTCCGGACCATCATCTACCTGAAGCTGGGGAAGGTCCAGCGGCGTCTCCAGGAGACGCACCGGGTGGAGCTCGACGTCACCGAACCCGTGGTGGATGCCATCGCGGACCGGTGCACCGAGGTGGAGAGCGGAGCCCGGAACATCGACAACATCCTGACGAACACCCTCCTGCCCGACATCTCCCGCCTCCTCCTGCAGAGTCTGGTCGACGAAGAGAAGCCCGGACGGATCGAGGTGGGGCTGAATGGAGACGGAGGATTCGAATACCTGACCACCTGATCTCCAGAGGGCTCGAGCATGCCTGAGTATTCACAAGAGGATCAGAACCTGAAAATCTGGACGACGCTGGAGGAGAACGAACTCCTGGCCCGTCGCTTTTCCGGGGTGGAGCGGATCTCCGAGCCCTATGAGTTTCAGGTCGACCTGCTGTCCGAGAATCCGGACATCGATGATCGGGCTCTCCTTCGGACCGAGATGGTCCTGGCCATCGACGGGCTGAGATTCTTCCGGGGCACCGTGAGGAGCTTCAGTCAACTCGGCCAATCCGGTGATCTCACCGCCTACCGGGCCATCCTGGTGCCGCGCCTCTGGTTCCTCTCGCTTTCCGCCGAGAGTCGGGTCTTCCGGGAAAAGTCGATCCCCGAGATCCTCGAACAGGTGCTGGAGGAGCAGGGCGTGGCCCCGGTGAGCCTCAGCCTGACCGGCACCTATCCCCAGCGGGATTTCGTGGTCCAGTATCGGGAGAGCCACCTGGACTTCGTGAGTCGCCTCATGGAGGAGGAGGGGATCTTCTACTTCTTCGAGCACTCGGATTCGGAGTGCTCCATGGTGGTGACCGACCACCGGGGAGCCCACCGGGACCTGGATCCCGAGGAGGTGATGGACGTCCCGGTGGATTCCGAGGGCGAATACGAGGAGGGGCGCTACGCCGCCCACTCCATCGTGGTGGACCACAACGTGCACGTGAAGCGGGTCACACTTCGGGACCTGGACACCGATGTGTCTCTCGATCCGGTGGACGCCGAGGACGAGTCGGAGCAGGAGGACCAGGAGGAGTACGACTACGTGGGGAGGGTCCGGCGCGGGGAAAGCCGGGGGGAAGAGGTGGCCCGCGCCCGGGTGGAGGCGAGGGAGATGACCGCCCTCACCCTCCGGGGAAGCGCCACCCTGCCGGTGTTCGAGGCGGGTCGGAAGTTCAATCTGGTTCGCCACTACAGGAGCGATGTGAACCGGGGGTACCTCCTCACCTCGGTCCATCACGACTGCCTCTCGGGCACCTACCTGGGTGGGAGCGACACCGAGGAGGGCCGCTACCGGAACGAGTTCGAAGCCATCCCCGACGACATGCCCTTCCGGCCTCCCCTCGTGACGCCCCGGCCCCTCATCCATGGGGCTCATCCGGCCCGAGTCGTGGGGGGAAGCGGCGATGAGATCCACGTCGATGCCCAGGGCCGGATCAAGGTTCAGTTTTTCTGGGATCGGGAGGGAGGTCTGGATCCCGAGTCCTCCTGCTGGGTCCCGGTCGCCCAGGGGTGGGCCGGGGCGAATCGGGGATTTCTGGCCATCCCCAGGGTGGACGACGAGGTGGTGGTGGAGTTCCTGGAGGGCGATCCGGACCGGCCCATCATCACCGGATCGCTCTACAACGAGGCCCGGGGGACGATTCCCTGGAATCTGCCCGAAGAGGAGACCATGACCGGGCTCCGCTCGCTGACGTCCACGGGGGGCGGCGGATTCAACGAGATCTCCGTCGACGACAAGAACGACCGGGAGCGGGTCCACATCCACGCGCAGAAGGACATGGACACCAAGGTCCTCAACAACCAGACCACCTCGGTGGGCGTGAACCGGACCGATTCCATCGGCAATGACGACTCGGAATCGGTGGACAACGACCAGACGATCACCATCGGGAACGACCAGCGGGTGGCCGTCGGTCAGAACCGGAAGCTGGAGGTGGGCAACGACGACACGCAGGAGGTGGGGAACTCCCGCAGCCTGACGGTGAGCGCCGACGACGAGGTCACGGTGGGATCGAATCATTCCCTTTCGGCGGGCCAGGAGGTGTCGCTGGCCAGCGGAACGGAGACCTCCATCAAGGCGGGCACGAGCCTCGAGGCCATCGCCGGGACCACGGCGGAGCTCAGCGCGGGGGTGAGCATAGAGATCACGGCCGCCGCCACCATCAAGATCACCGCCGGGAGCGGCGAGATCGAGATCGGACCGGCCGGCGTGACGATAAAGGGCCCCACCATCTCCCTCTCGGGGATGGTGAAGCACAACTGACGGTCGTGCCTGTCAGTTCAGCTTGATCATCTCTCCTCGGACCACGACGTCGTCGTGGGCCTCGATGCGCACGCCTCCCTCCTCGGCCCGGAGCAGCAGGCTTCGGGCTGACAGTTCCAGGTCGTCGGGGAGTCTGATCCGGGTGGTGGCGGAGAGGAGTTGGACCTCGGGGCCCTCGGAACCGGCCCGGATCCGGACCACGGGGGTTCCGTCCGCGCTCCGGACCGTCAACGCCTCGTCCTCCTTCATCTCCAGGGTCGGACCTCCCTCTACGGGAACCTCGGCTCGCCGACGGTACCCGTCGACGACGCCCACGACCACCGGTTCCTCCCACCCGTCGGGTCGAAGAACGAGAAGGCGGTCGCCCTTCCGGACCGAGACGCCCCTCAGGACCGGCACCCAGGCCCCTGCCGTCTCCTCCTCGTCCGCTTCACCCTCGGGCCCCATCCGGCTCTCCCAGCGCACCCGGGCGCGGCCTTGGAGGACCGGATGGCGGTCGTCGACACAGCGCGCCACCCGCGACTCACCCGAGTTGAGAGAGGATGAGGGACCGAGACCCCGGGCACCTTCGCCGTGGTCCCCGAGAAGGGCTTCGAGAAGGGAGGCAGGTGGGGAGTCGTCTCTCCGTTCGGGCTTCGCACCCTCCTCCGATTCGAGGGTCGAGTGGTTCTCAGCCTGGCGCTTTGATGTCATGAGCCTTCCCCTCCGTGATGGTCCGGGGCCCGGGGGTTCGGGCCGGGCCTCTCCTCAGGATCCTCTCGTCCCGCTCGAGCGGCGTCTCCCTCTTCTGCGGCGAGCTCCGCTTCTCCCCGGGCCATCTGGTCCTTGAAGGTGGGAGGGGGCTCGTAGGCCACCGGATCCTCGCTCCCCACCTGGACGCTGATGGGGATTCGCCGGTGGATGCCGGGGATGAACTCCCGGGGGAGCGAGGCGCGCACCCCGAAGACCGTGGTGACCGTGAGCTCCGCGGGTCGGGCGACGACGTGGTGCAGGCGCAACTCGCCCTCCAGGGGATCGTCTCGGTGGAGCAGCCGGATCGACGGAACCACCGAGGGCAAGGCGAAGGCAAGCTCCCTGATCTCCGGGTGCATCCCTGTGATCTTCACGGGGGTGGAGGGGGGGAGGTCCGGAAAGATGAAGCCGTGGGAGGCCCCCTGAAAGAAGAGGGGAGCCATCCAGCTCCGTTCCTCCATGGCCGATCGGTACCCTGGCTGGAGGAATCCTCGGCGTATCTCCGGGAGTGATTCGTCCTCGGGAGCCGGGAACCAGGGCTGGGCGTCGGCGGAGAAGAAGACCTGCCTTGGAAAGACGCCTACGGACATGAAGTCGTAGCAGGCCGGGATGGGCTGCCGGTACCAGAGAGCTGGATCCCGAACGACGAGGCGCTCGGGGGTGAGGAGATCGTGGGGATCCTCCAGGTTGGGCATCTCCAGTCCCTCCACCGGATCCGGATGGGCCAGGTACCCGCGACCGAAGGGGTTGCGAGGATAGAGGCCGGGGTGGTCTCGCTGGAGCAGGAGGAATTGGGGGACGTCCTTGGGCTCGGGGGTGGGCACTCGTCGGTCGACGCCCCCGTAGGCGTTCTCCCAGGTGACGGGAATCTCCTCGAAGGGTTCGGGCGGTCCGATGGTGGGGTGGCCTGCGCTCCACCTGATCTCCCGGCGTCCGAACACGGCGATGCCCCGCCAGTAGTCCCCCACCTGAACCGTGACCTCCGAGCGCTCCGCGGGCTTTCCTCCCGGAGGGAACGCGCTCCCCTGGACGACGAAGTCGGTGTAGGCCTTGTAGGGGATGAAGTCCGTGTCGGGAGGAAAGGGCGGGTCGTCGCCCTCGCCGGGGAGGGGATGGCTCAGGGGCTCGGGTTCCCGGAGGTGCAGGCGGCGGCCACGGATCTCGAAGGTGAACTTCACCAGCGCATAGGCGGTGCGAGCTCCCCCGCTCGATCCGGTGGAGATGAGGGCGACCCGGGCATCGTACCAGTCCCGGGCGGCGCCTTCCGAGGCCGCATCCCCCGCGTTCCCGGTCACAGGAAGGCGATGGGTGTGATCATCGGATTCATCTCGGCCGCGGTCTGCGCCGCCTGCCAGGAGGCCTCCAGGGGCTTGGCGGCCTCCACGCTGAACACGTCCTCGCCCTCCTTGCCCGCCTTGTCCAGGTCGATCTCGGCCGTGATCCCCATGAGCTCTCCCTTCGCGGCGGGAGCCTTCATCTCGAACTCCCCCTGCTCATTTGTGGACAGGGGGCTGAGAAGGATCCCGGCCCCCACCTTCACCGCCCACTTCGCCCAGTCCTTCGCCTCCAGGGGAGTGCCCCAGCTCTTCCAAAGCTCCTTCATCATGTGTTCACTGAAGGAGCTCGTGAGCTCCGATTTGTCCTTCGAGAAGCTGGCGAAGGCCGCGTCGATGATCATGCCCACCGCCAGCACCGCGAGGGCCACCAGAAACTCGGCCAGGCTGACCCCCACCTTCTCCGTGTTGAACATGTTGAGGTTGATCACTGCCACCGGGGCATCGATGGGATCTCCGCAGGTCATCATCGGGATGGGAAGGAGAAGCATCTGGGCGCAGGCGACCTTCTGACCGTCGTGCTCCACCGAGTGGGAGCTGAGCACCATCTTCCGCGTTGAGGTCGGCCACATGATGGCGTAGTTCAGATTCGCGGGCTGGGGTGGGGTCAGGTCGGGGATGAGGGGACCGCACTCGTGCCCGTCCAGAGCGATGGGAAACCCCCGATACACCACCGACGAACTGAACTTGTTCTTGCCCATGGGGATGCCGGGTCCCCACGCCTGGGTGGCGATCATTTCGAAGGAGGGGACCATGGGGATCTTGACCGGGGGCGTCCCGGGAACGATCGCGTCGTGGCGGTAGTAGCCCGTGCTGAAGTCGATGATGACGTTCACCGAGACGTTCAGGGGGAAGATCATGTCTGGGAACTCTGGATGGGGGAATACCAGCCCGTAGCCAGGCGCAGGCGAAAGCATCGCTCCGACATGGGATCGAAGTTGTATCTGAAGATGCTCCGATACACGAGGTAGAAGCGGCGCTCGTCGGGGAGGAGCACCAGGGTGTCGGGACGGAGCTCCCGGGTGCCGGAGTGCTCTCCGACCTCGTAGTCGGCCAGAACCCGGAGGGAGGGGAGGGGGAAGGCCAGCTCGGAGACTCCGGCCACGAGCCCTCTCAGAAAGATGGAGGCTCCCGCTGGAGGGGTCGAGGGGAGAACCCAGTCGGGGTGGGCCCGATGCAGGATCTCCGGGGGCACCTTCTGGGGCCGTTCCAGGGAGGCGAACAGGGAGGCGTCCTCCTCCGAATCGGGCATGGGAATGGCCATGGCCCGGATTCCGGAGGAGATGGGAAGTGGAGCCCAGCCGGCCGGGTCGGGCTCATCTTCCCAGTGGGTGATCGGGCTGAGGGGGTCTTCCACGTTGGGCAGGGCTCGGACCCACTCGATCACCGGGAAGCCCTCCGGTGCGCCCACGTGCTCCACGAACCCCCGAGCGGCCGGGGTGGGATCGAATCCCTTCCCCAGCCCGTTCAAGGGATCGGCGAAGGTCAGGGGCGAATCATGATCGATGAGGACCTCGGCCTCTCCCCCCCAGCTTCGAGTCCAGTCCAGGGGAAGCCGGGTGAAAGGAGCCGGATCGGTGGGCACGCATGCGGAGGGATCCGGCCATCCATCGGAACCGAGCTGGATCCGCCACCAGCGGTCTCCGGTGACGAGGAGATGCTGGTAGGTGTCTCCCACCCCCAGGGTGACGTGCATCCGTTCCACCGGCCGACCCGAGGGGGAGTGGGCGTGACCCACAAGCATGACCTCGAAGGCCTCGTCGTTTTTTGGGATCGTGTCGCGCGGGAGGAAGAAGCCATCCTCCAGCTCCTCGTCCGCCTCGAAGATCGGCAGCGGATCCTCGCGCTCGAGTTCGACGCTCCCGTCCTCGGTGAAACGGAAGGTGGCCTTCGCCACCAGGAATCCCATGCGGGGGACGGCCTCGTGGACCTCCACGGCCAGGATCTCGGCTGCTACGGGCGTTCGATTCTCGAGTTCCAAGGGCCCTACTCCGGCTGGAGGTGCGAGAGGAGCTCCAGGAGGTCGGCCTCCTCCAGGACGATATCCGGAGGTCTGGAGCGATCCTCCAGGCCGGCCTCACGGGCGCGCTCCACGAGCTGGTTCCCGGATCCACCCAACCAGATCGAGCCGCCCTCTCCCTCGACCCGGAGCTGGATTCCGCTGGAGATCTCCGTGACCTCCCGCGTCTGGGAGACCCATTCCCGGGCCTCCATCCTCGCGGAGCCGATCTGGATCGTCTGAGCCGGTCCGATGGGACGGCTGATCCGGAGTTCAGCGTCGGAGACCTCCACCATGCCCTGTCGGCCGAAGATGAAGAAGGCGGCTCCTCCGATGAGGAGGGCGGCTCCGGGAAGCCCGCCACCCATCAGGACGGCCCGTTCGGAGAGGGAGAAGAGCCCTTTCACCACCGAGAGGAGGATCCCCAGAAGGAGCAGGCCCCCCATGAGGGCGTAGGGCATGAACCGGGTGATTCGTGTGTCCTGTTGGATCACCCACTGGGCGATCTCCGTTTCGTTCGTCACGGAAGGCCAGCCTGATGGTCGATGGGAACCCACGGATCCGCGAGCCGGTCCGCGACCTCCGCCGTAAAGGGCGGACGGGCGCTCCTCTGAGGCTCAGGTGACTAGCATGAGCGGGCGCTGGGCTGGAGGCAAGTGGGGGCGGTGCCACTGCGCGAGGCACCATCGGGACCGGTGGAGGTCCTGCCCGCTCTGCTCAGGGAGCTCACCCGTCGTGGCCGGAAAGGACTGCGCCCTGGTTGCGCGGGGCGCCCTCGCCTGCTTAATCTGCTCGAATCGAAGCGGTTGCCATTCCCAGGGACGGTGGAGGGAGCAGGGTCCGGGTCTCCCGAACCCTCTCCCTTTCCCGGCCTTGAGCCGCCGGACTCGCTCTGCCCATTTTCGGCCCGAGGGGTTTTCAGCCGTGAGCAAACTCGTGGGGGCCCTCCACCTGATCCTTGTCCTGCTTTTCATGGTCGGATGTGCTCCAGGCCCCCGTCCGCTGGCACCCCCCTCTCCCGCAGAGATTCCCACTCTCCAGAGCCAGCTCGCCGAGAGCCCGGGGGATGCCGGGCTCCTCCTGCGGCTGGGGGCGGCGTACCGGGAAGCCGACCGTCTGGACGAGGCCCGGGCATCGC
>SKKH01000162.1 GCA_007121555.1 Gemmatimonadota bacterium
GGCCGATGGCCACCGGTCCTGCGCCGTCGCTCCCCTCAGCGACCCGGAGCCCCGGTAGTCAGCGAGGCCCCTGTCGTCGGCGGAGGCCGTCGCCGAAGCCCAGAGTCGTCCTCTCAGTTGAATTCGAGGGCTGCGGGGCCCCCGTAGTCCGCGGGGCTCTTGGCCGTGACCTCGAGGCGGCTGCCTCCGGGGGATTTCGGATCTCCGCTGGGATAGAGGGTCTGGACGTGCAGGTGGCCGATCGGGCTCTCCTTGGCGCGGAGGATGGCGACCACGGATCCCATGTCCCTGCGATCGATGAGCACGAAGTTGTCGTTGCTCAAGATGTCCTGCTCAGAGACGATGTTGCTCGTCGGCCTTCCCGCCGCGACGAGGTGGGCTTCTCGGTTCAGATATTTGGTCCCACCCGGCATTCCGAACGTGACCGTGGTGCTGACCCGGGGAGAGTTCGAAAGGAGCACGAGCGCTTCGATTCCAGCCCTGGATTGGAGCGCCAGTTTGAGGCACATGGCCGCCTGATGGTCATCCACGAACTGCGAATGGAAGGTGTTGCTCTTGGGAGTGAAGCTCCCATCGGACTCGACTTTGATGGCCGCCTTGAACTGGCCCACGTTCGGGCCTCCCTGGAGCTGTTTGTCGATGGGCAGCGGCCCTCGAAAATGGAAGCCGTCGTCCAGGCGCCTTCCCTCGCCCGAGGCGTTGGCATGGGAGTGCTGCAGGGGGTGTCCCGAAGCGCCCCAGAGCGCACTGGCCGCCACGCCCTCGGAGCTCGTAAGTACGCTCAGGCACTCGCTGATCGTGAGGGTCCCGTCACGTGCGGCCTGGAGAAGGTCGGAGATACGAGCCATGACGCATCCATGGATAGGGCGAAGGTTTGGTCGTCAGCCACAGCGGAATCCGGACAAGTTAGGATGGATTCCGTGCGGTGGCCAGCCGGATCGAGGGATTCGAGGTCGGTCGGTGGAACCGAGGGTGCCGCCGGCGGCAGACGCAGGCTGTCAGGCCTTCTATTCCTCCCTGGAGAACGGCTCGACCACGGGAGACTTCGACACATCCTCGGGTACCGGGGGAAAGCGTTGGGGAGGACGTCCCCGGAGACGCCGATAGAGGGCGTCGACTTTGAGGGCGGCCCGGTGAAACCAACGGCGTGTGGGGCGCGCATCCCGGGTGAGAAGCACCGACCCCTCCGCCCTCTCGGCCACCTCGTCGGCGATGCGCCCGACCACGTACCGTCCGAACATCGTCTTCAGGCTCACCTCCCGGGTCGCGCCAAGCACGATGAGGTCATGATCGTGTCCAGCCCGAAGGATCTCCTCCGCGACATCTTCCCCTCGAACCAGATGGAGGTGGGCCCTGTTGTCGGTGAGCTGATCCAGCTTCTCGAGGTAGGCCAGGGCCTGGGCCTCCCGGATCTCGGAGGCGGTGGGAGGCAGCACCATCATGAAGGTGAGGGAGGCTCCGGTGAAGGATGCGATCGCGTCCGCCAGCTCCACCTCTGCGGTGGCATAGGGGCTCCCAGCCGTGGCCACCAGGATCTGCTCGTACTTTCGGTGCCCCCGGTACTTGAGGACCGCCGTCCGGGCCGGGCTGTCCCGGAGAAGAGCGTCCACATGGCTTCCCATCAGCTTGGATCGCCGGAACTCCTGGTGCCAGTCCAGGAGAACCACGCGAACATCGGGGTCCGTAAAGGCCAGGATGGCTCGGGAGCGGCGGCGTGCCTGAAGGTTGTGAAACCGGAGGGGGACCCCATGCTCGTCCATCCGTCCAGTCAGCTTCTCGAGCCATCCCGGATCCAGCGGCTCCGGGCTGCTGTCCAGGGGAGCCTGGTAGGGGACCTCGGTGATGGTGAGTACATCCACCGCGGATCCGTACTTCCGACCGAAGGCGGCGGCCAGGGTCAGGAGCTGCTTGTACGGACGCTCCACCGCCACCTCCACGACCACCCTGACCGGCTCCAGTACTTCGTCCACTGCCGGCGCGAACTCCTCCGGGGTTCGAAGCGCCGCCTCTTTTTCCTCGAGAGACTGAACCTGCCAGAGCTGCTGGAGTCGATCTCCCAGCCCGAATTCGGGCTGGAGTCGGTTGCCTTCCCCCTCCACCACCCGCTTCCGCCAGAAATACCATCCGACCGCGAATCCCCCCACGGCCAGAGCCGAGAGATGTGAAACCCATCCCATTCCCGGCAGAAGGATCAGAGCGGATGCAGCCCCGAGCAGGGGAAGGATGGGATAGAAGGGAACCCGAAAGCTGGGGCGGTACCAGGCAGGTTGGGCCCGCCGGAGGATCACCACCGAAAGGTTCGCCAGGGCGAAGACGATGAGTCCGAAAGCACCTCCCAGCTTGGCCAGACCCTCCACATCCATCAACAGCGCCAGGCCCGTCATGACCGCGCCGGTGCAGAGGATGGAGCGGGAGGGGGTAAGGAACCGGGGATGGATCCGGCTGATCCAGGACGTCATGAGCCCGTCCCGAGCCATGGCGAAGGGATAACGGGACGACGAGAGGAGGGCAGCGTTGCTCGTAGACAGTGTGGCCAGGAGCCCGGCGATCGCCACCACCATCGCTCCCGCCGCTCCCATGAAGATCCCCGCCGCATCGGCGAGGGGAGCGGGTGCGTCCACCACCTCCTGAAGTGGGAGGACTCCAGTCACGATGACCATGGTGACGACGTACAGCGCCGTCACCACCACCACCGAGGCCAGGATGCCCAGGGGAAGATTTCGCCCCGGATTCCTCACCTCTTCCGAGATGGCCGCCGCCTTCATGACTCCAAGGTAGGAGATGAACACGAGTCCCGTGGTGGCGAAGACCCCCTGCCAGCCGAAGGGAAGGGCGGGTTCGAGGGTGGTCCGCTCCACCGCGGTGAGTCCCACCAGGGCAAAGGTGCCCATGATGAGGAGAAGGGCCACCACGATGAAATTCTGGAGGGTGCCGCTGGCCTTGGCCCCCAGGACGTTCACCAGGGTCAGCGCCACCCCACCCACCGCCGCGCTCACGAGGATGGGCACCGGGGAAAAGTGGAGGACGTACTGTCCCAGCCCCACCAGGGCGAAGGAGCCCTTCAGGACCAGTGCAAGCCACGCTCCGATCCCCACCATCGAGCCCACGAGAGGGCCCGAGGCACGACTGACGAAGTAGTAGTCCCCGCCGGCCTTGGGCATCGCCGTGGCCAGCTCCGACACACTGAGGGCGGCGATGGAGGTGATGAGACCGGCAAAGAGGAAGGAGAGTGCTGCTCCCGGCCCCGCGCCGGCCGCCGCCACACTCGGGAGGACGAAGATTCCCGCCCCGATCATGGTCCCCGTCGCCGTGGCGAACACAGCGGGAAATCCGAGGTCTCGGCTCAACTCCCGATGGTGCCCCGAGCTTGTCTCAGAGCTCAAGCCGCACCACCCCGGAACTCAGGTACACGGAGCGGGAGGCAGCGGAGATGCAGGCCAGATGGAAAAGAGAACGTCAACGTCGCTTCCCTTCGAGGAGCGGAACTCAATGTGTCGGAGCGCGCCGGGGCCAGGTGGTCCGGCCTGGCCCTTGGATCTTGCCCTGCGACATCCCAACTCGAGAACCTAGAGATTCCACCGCCCGAAGCAAACCAAGGTGGCGCTGGGACTCATGGCAGGATACGGGGTGGACTCTCGGTCTCATGGACGGCGTGGCTGTCGGGGAGGAAGGCAGCCATCCCGCCAGGCGCGTCGCTCCACTGCGGTCCTGCGGGGGACCTTCCGGACGCGCCTACCCGTGCCCGCGAACCGCGGTGAGGAGCTGCCGGTCCGGGTCCAGATCCAGGACCTCGAGGTCCCCGAAGCCCGCCTTCCGGAACCACCTCTCATGGGCCTCTTCGGTATAGGTGTTCCCATTCGGAGTCCTGAGGAGCATCACCAGGGCGAACCGGGCCGCCCGGGGGCTGCGTCCGCGAATGAAGTCGGCCACGGCGATCACCGAGCCCTTCTCGGTCACCTCCCCGACCTTCTGGATGAGGCTCTCCGCCTGATCCTCCGAGAGCATGTGGATCACATTGCTCAGGAGGACCACGTCGAAGGGCCCGCCGGGGACGGGATCCACCAGAAAATCACCCCCCATCGTGGAGATTCCGGCCTCCTCGGCGAGCCCGTACTCCTCGTCCACGAACTCCACCACTTCGGGCTTGTCCATAAGGGTGGCCCGGAGTCCCCGTTCCAGGAAGGCCCGGCTGATGTGACCCGGACCTCCACCCAGGTCCAGGACCGTCTCGGCGTCGGGCTTCCTTGCCAGGATCCCCTCCACCAGACGCTGAACCCTCTCCTCGGGCGCCGCAGCCATTCCGGCCATGAACCGGGCGATCTCCTCTCGCCTGGAGTCGGACCCGGAGTCACTGTCGGGCTCCCGGGCCTCGACCGGGCCTCCCGCCTCGAGGACCTCCGGAAGCCGAGTCCAGGCCTCCAGGTTGTGCAGCCAGAGGGGTAGTCCCCCTGCGGAATACTCCGGGCTGGAGGGGTCGGCCAGTTCCCTCCGGGCGCGTGGTGTGAGCTGGAATGCCTGCCCATTGATCTCCAGGAGGCCGAGCTCCGCCAGGAACGGGAGGAGGATCGCGGTGGCCCGGGGCGAGAGATCCTGCCTCTCGGCCAACTCCTCTGATGAGGTCGGTCCCTCCAGCAGCGCCGAGAAGATCCCCGAGGCGGAGGCAGCCGCCACCGTGGCCATGGCCTCGCTCAGGTCCCGGAGCTCGCCGAGCTTCAGATCCTCGAAACGCACCTCGCCTCCTTCACCTGGATTCGGCGATGCGGGACGGCCCGCCGACGTCACGGCTGCCGTCGCCCTGGAAGACGTATTCGATCGTCACGCATCCTGGGGTGGCCCCTGCACAGTAGTAGCCCCGGATCCGCATCTTGGCGTAGCGCCCGTCCGCCGTGCGGACGCCGTAGACCTTCGGAAGCGGCTGGAGAAGGTGCGAAAAGATCGAGTAGCTATACCAGCGTTCGATGGCCGCGTTCACCGAATCTCCCCTGACCTCGGTCTGGACGTACCCCTGCTCCGGAAGGACCCGGACCGAGTCGAAGGGGGTCTCGCCCAGGTCCACGATTCCGCCGTGTCCGGCGAACCCGTCGCCACCGTTGGCGATGATGCCGAACCGACGAAAGGCTAGATCCCAATTCCGGGGTCCCGGATCCGCGATCACCGAACCGTCCCGGAACGAGAAGTGGACCCACTGGTCGGGGACCGTGGCGTCCACCGTTCGGACGAGGGGCCCCACCCGCTCTTCACCCACCGGTCGGGGTTCGACCGGAGAGGGGGCATAGGTGGGCGGCTCTGGACGCTGGAGCGTCATTCCTACGATGACGACGGACACGGAGACCAGGATCCCACCGATCACGATGATGGGGCGGTGGCGGCTCATGAGCGATGAGGGCATTCCGGCCTCCACAGCCTTCCGGTGAAGTGAGCCGGGGGCGGGGTCCAGGCTGGAGGCACGGCGTTCCGGGGTGCGCATCCACCGGGCCTCCAGTCCCCCCTGATTCCCTCCGAAGTGAGCCCCCGAGGGTGCGTTGTGCAAGCCCGTATCGATCTGTGACGGTCCCGGTCGGATCGATCGGGGAGGGTCGCCTGCAGTACCTGGCGGGAGGGAGGGTGTTCGGGACCGTCGCCACATGCTTCGAGTCCAATCGTCTCGCGGGGTCGCGTCCGATCCGCCCGGTGGATCGAGCGGGCTGCGCCAGATGCATCGCAGCGGCTCCTTCTTGCGATCCCGGTGCCGGTGTCGGAAGTTGTGGCTTGTTGCTTCGTCCTCCGAGAACATGCCGGGACCTGACGTCACCGAGTGGCCGTGGGGAGGTCGAATGTCCGAAATAGAAGAGGGCAGGGTGGGTGGGTTCACCGTGCAGATCGATCGCCTCATCTGTGTGGGGTTCGGGGACTGCATCGAAGTCGACCCCACCCCTTTCCAGTTCGACGACGAGGGGATCGCCACCTTCCGTAAGGAACTGGACGGAGTGGATCGGGAGGCCCTTGTCGAGGCCTGTCGGCTCTGTCCCGTGGACGCCCTCACCGTGCTGGATCCCGACGGAGAACAGCTCGTGCCCTGAAGTCCGACTGTCGGGTCATCCTCCTTCCATGGAGGTGCCGTATGCGGCGATTCAGAACGTACAACGAGGTGGATCACAGCACCGAGTCCGAGCTTCTGGAACAGGTCCTGGAGCAGAGGTCGAAGTTGGCGCATCGCCTCGAGGCGGTGGGCACCGTCGTGGCGGTGGCCAGCGGGAAGGGTGGGGTGGGCAAGAGCGCGGTGACCGCGAACCTTGCCGCCACCCTGGCGCAGAAGGGTCATCGGGTCGGGGTGGTCGACGCGGATCTGAACGGCCCCTCTCTGGCCCAGATGCTCGGGGTACGCAACGCTTCCCTGGTGGATCAGGAGGACGGGGTGGTCCCCCCCAGGGGCGCCGCCGGCATCCCCGTGATCTCCATGGAGCTTCTCCAGGGCGCCCAGGACACCCCGCTCCGGTGGCGGGATCCAGGCGCCGACACCTTCATCTGGCAGAGCACCATGGAGACCACCGCACTCCGGGAATTCCTGAGCGACGTGGCCTGGGGGGAGCTGGACTACCTGCTCGTAGACGTCCCGCCGGGGACCGACAAGATCGCCAGGTTGCTGGAGCTGGTTCCCGGGTTGCCCGTGGCTCTGGTGGTCACCACCCCATCGGACATGTCTCGCTCCGTGGTCGCCCGGTCCCTTCGGATGCTGGCCGAGGCGGAGGTCCCTGTGGTGGCGCTGGTGGCCAACATGACGGAATACCACTGTCCCGGTTGCGGCGAGCTCCATCCCCTCTTCCCCGGCGACGGGGCCCAGGAGCTGGCTCGCACCAGTCAGATTCCGATCTGGGCCTCCGTCCCCTTCGACCCCCGGCTGGCCCGAGAAACCGACTCCGGTCGACCCTGGGTCCTGGAGGAGCCCGAGGGGCAGGTGGCCGGCGCCTTCCTGGAGCTGGCCCGTCAGCTGGCGGCCACCCACATCGTGGATCCATCGTCCCAGGAGGCCCCATGAAGTTCCTCTGTCTCACCTGCGACACGGTCATGGCCTTTGCCGAGCGGCAGATCCCAGGTGACGGGACGATGGCTGCGGTCTTCGCCTGTCCGGACTGCGGGAGGGAGATGGCCATGCTCACGAATCCCATGGAGACCCAGTTGGTGAGCTCCATGGGGGTGAAGGTGGGGGGGCGAGAGGTGCCGGCGCAGCCCATGGAAGGCGTTCGTTCCTCGCTGGCCGGTGGGCGTGAGGACGCGTTCGTCGAGCCGAAGCCACCCCAGACGACGGCTGCCCACCTCGCCTCCTCCGACTCCCCATCCTCCGGTACAGGAGGTGGAGTCTCCCCGGGCCAGGGCCACACCCCCCGTCCCGGACCTGTGGAGTGGAGCCCGGAGGCGGTGGAACGACTGGGACGCGTTCCCCGCTTCGTCCGGGGTATGGTGAAGCGGATCTACAGCGAATACGCCCGGGAGAACGCCATCCGGACGATCAC
>SKKH01000064.1 GCA_007121555.1 Gemmatimonadota bacterium
ATCGAGCCCTCCGTCGCCGGTCCAGCCTGCGACACGATCAGGGCACGAGGCCTCGAAGACCGAACGCTGGTGGCGTCGTTCTCCTCGAGGGCGCTGCGAGAGTTCCGGACCCTTTGCCCCGAGGTCGCCACCTCGGCCGGGGCGTGGGAGGCGAGGGCGTTCCTGGCCCTGCACCACCTTCGGTTGACCAGGATATGGACCCCCCCCTTTCAGGCGATCCAGCTGCCTCCCAGGAGCAGGGGAATCCCGATTCTCACCCCCCGCCTCATCCGCTCCGCCCGGGATCGTGGGCTGAAGGTTCACGCCTGGACGATCAACGACGCCGATGAAATGAGAGCGTTGCTTCGTCTGGGGGTCGATGGGATCGTCACCGACCACCCCGAGCGCATGCTCGAGGTCCTTCGGGAACGGGAGCCGACGGCCTCGAACGCCCCGTGACCGCCGCCACTCAATGATGGAGGATCCTCTGCCACCGAACGACCCAGGATACACGCCGGGCTGCACGGAACCCGACTCCCTGGACCTTCCGGATCAGGAGACCCGTGTCTTCTGCCCCTACTGCGGGTCGGAGGTGCTCGTGCTCCTGGACCCGGGAGGCGCAACACGCCAGGAGTATGTCGAGGACTGTGAGGTGTGTTGCCGACCCTGGCACCTCACGGTCAGCTGGGACCGTGACGGGCACGCCGTGGTGGAGGCCCGGACGGAGGAGGATTGACCCCCACCGGCCGTCCCATCCGGCGTCACCGAAGCTCGGGGAGCCCGGGCGGGGCGAGAAATGCCGCCGACAGGCGTGACTCCCCGGTCGCCGGGTCCATCGCCCAGTCCACACGCAGGGTGTCTCGAAGGCCCGGGATCCGCACCCGGAGACCCCCACCCACATGAACTCCGCCCCGGGACCCCGCTGCCTTGCCCCCTCCCACGGTGCGGACCCCGTCCAGAAAGGCCGCTACGCCCAGGAGCCGGCCCAGAGGCCACTCAGGCCAGTGGCGGAGCTCGCCTCCCCCGGTGACCCACTTCGTTCCGGGGTAGGCCATCCGCACGACACCGTCGGAGTCCACCGCGGCTCCCGCACGCATGAGGTGGGTGGCCGACCGGTCGGCCCCGAATCGCGGCTGGAGGTCCGGTGGTACGTGGGCGCTCACCGAGATCCCGGTCCCCCTGAGCTCCACCTCGAGCCCGTTCCCCAGAGGGACGACCCGTTCGGCATCGACCCGCGACCGGACGAAGGACTCCCCAGCCCGACCGGCTTCGACCTCCAACTGGAAGATCCAGGGATCGCCTTCGAATCCCACCCGGACCCCGCCTGTCGGTCCGGCTCCCAGGGTTTCCCGATCCTCGAAGCCCAGGCTCACGGCGCCGCGAATGCGCGGAAGCGGGCGATGCACCCAGCCCCACTGAGCCCCGACCATGGATTCCCGGATCTCCCCTGGATCCGCGGCCTGGGGAGCCAGGTCGAATCGACCCCGCTCGCGTCCCGCCCGCCACAGCCAGATGCCCTCTCCCCTCGGAGCCGGATGGGAGACCGTTCCCCCCAGGTGGTCCAGACTTCCCTCTCTCCAGGCCACGACGACCCAACGGTCCAGCGGCCCCGTCAGGCCACCTGCGCCGAGCTCCACCTGACCCCGGATCGCTCGAACCAGATGGGCCGGCAGCTGTGCGGCGGTGAAGGGGTGAGGTGGAGCGGAAAGCACGAAGACGTCGACCCTCGCCCCTCCATTGGGGAGGGGCCGATACGCCAGGCGCGCGCCGTCCACGGAGGGAAGGTCCGTAAGCCTTCGCTCCTGGAGGAGCATCCGGTCCGGGGTGAGAACCCAGCCCGTCCGCATGCCGCGGAGGGGATCGGGGGCCGGGTCCAGCCCCTCGACCCGGAGCTCCCGAACCACAGGGCGCCCGATCTGGTTCCACGCCTCCAGGGCCCCCTGCGAATCATCGATCAGGTAGCGGCTGGAGCCGAGGAGATTCCAGCCCCACTCCGAGTTGGGCTCGAGTGCCACGAACCCACGGGCCAACTCCTCGGCATCGGCGTATCGTTCCTGGCTGAAGCGAAGTTCGGCCAGCGTCCGAAGGACTCCGGAGTGGGTCGGGCACGTCTCCAACGCCGCCGTGAGGATCCGGTCGGCCACCGATGTCTCGGATCTGTCCAGCGACGCCAGGGCCCGCTCTACCTCCCGGTCACAGGACCCCGGGCCCTGTGCCGGAAGCTGGAGCGGCGAAAGCAGCCCCAGGAGGAGTACACCGAGGAGTGGAGGTCCAACGCCGATGGTCAGGTCAGGAGAATCAGAAGAAGGAGAACGATGATCACCGTATAGACGCTGATGGTGATGTACCCCCCGCTCTGGAGGGCGGCCTTCGCCTCTTCCACCAGGGGGGCCGCGCGATGGACCTCCTCATCGGACAACGTGGATGCTGCGGACTGGAGCCGCTCCATCGAGATGCCTCTCTCCTGGGCGGCGGTCCGAACCTCTTCGGACTCCAGGAGGATCGACAGATCCCCTCGAGTCCGGTCGAGACTCGATTCATGGTTCGTGACGGCGTTCTCCATCTGGGAGGCGCCCAGGAAGAGGGGTCCATCGGACTGGGCAGCCTCCTGAGCCGCCGCCGGGGCAGCGAACAGAGCGCTTACCAGGAAGAGAATGGTCACGGCGTGAAACGGTCGCATCGAAGTTCCTTTACGTGGGAGGATAGTGACGGTACGGTCGATCTGCGTCGTGCTTTGTTGCAGAAGCCTCTGGGTGCTTGGCTGAACTCGATTTTCCGACTCTCGCGAAGGGGCGAACCGGAGGACATCGCACCCCCTTACGATGAACTGCTGGACCTTCCACCGCCAGCGGTGAAAACTTGGAAGGACCAAGTCCACCCCCAGAGGAGCGCCTTCCATGCCAAGCTATCGACGGTTCCTCACGGTCGTGTTCGTCGTTCCGGTCTTCCTGATCGGTTGCGAAGGCTCGGATCCCAGACTTCAGCAGTCCGGTCCCGCCGCAGGCACGATGGAGGAGGAGGCACAGCCCCCCTCGGACTGGGAGGTCTGGCTGGTCGACCAATCCGACAGCGCAGAGGAGGGCGGGTTCGGAGGAATGCTCTATGTCTGGGACGGGGCAGACCTCCACGGGATCCTCACGGCCACGGAAACCAATGCTCCCGAACCTTCGGAGCGGATCGACCTGGCCGAGGCGACCTCGACGCTTTGCATGGAAGAGACGGGCGCGAACCCGGTCCGGCCCCACATGCTTCTGTTCAATCCCCAAGGCAGCCACGCAGCCCTGGCCTTCGTGGTGAGCGGTCACGTGGCGATCCTCGAGGCTTCCACCCGAACGCCGGTGGCATGCTTTCGTATGTCGCCAGGGGCCGGGGGGGCCCAACAGGCCCACGCCGCCTTCCCGACGGCTGATGGACGCCATCTCCTGGTGGCAAACCAGAACGGGAAGCTCCTGGAGCGGATCGACACGGACTGGGCCAGTGGCACCTTTGAGCACAACACCGCCGCAACCCTGGATCTGGCTCGCGGGGAGACCCCCTCCGGCGCCCTCAGAGAAGACCCGGAACTCCGACCCGACAACGCTCCGATCTGTCCGGTCATCGATGAATCGGGACGCCTCTCCTGGGTGACCTTGCGAGGGGGAGGGCTCTTTGTGGTCGACGTCCGAGCCACCCCAATGGAGATCGTGGCGGAGTACGACCGCTACACCGTCAAGGGCAACGGATGCGGCGGCGTGGAGGCGCTCGGTGCCATGTTCGTGAACTCAGGGGGCGCCCCGATAAACCTGGGAGGCGAACCCCATCCCCACCTTCAGCTCCACGGGTTCGACGTGTATCGCTTTCCTGTGGACGGCTACGATCCCACGGCAGGTTCCAACCGTCCGGAACCCCAGGTCATCTTCACTGCAGAGGGCGAGCGGGATTCCCACGGCATGGTGGCGGTGGGCGGCCATCTGTGGGTGATGGACCGCCATGCCGACGTGGCCGAGGTCTTCGCGATCGAGACCGGGGACCACGTCACGACGGTGGAGCTCAACGGGGCTCTCACCACCAATGCTGCCCCGGACCTGGTGGACCGTTCGCCTGACGGCGATCTGCTGGTGGTGGCGCTCCGCGGTCCCACTCCACTGACAGGAGATCCCCACAACGCCACGGGCGAGAGCCCCGGCCTCGGCATCATCAGGGTCCTGGGTGACGGGAGCAGCGGAGAGCTCTCGGCCATCGCCCCGGTCACGAACATTCGGAACGGGACGGAGTTCGCCGATCCCCATGCGGTTCGGGTCAGGAGGAGGTAGAGTCGTTCTCTTCGGCTTCCTCCTGTTTCCTCCATCAGCGTTTCCTCCAGTCCGAAGCGGCGGGCGCGTCCGGATCCGACTCCAGGAATCGAATCAGCTCCGGGATGAAGAGTTCCGGCGCCTCCAGGTGCGGATTGTGACCCACGTTGGGAAAGAGGACGAGCTCGGCGTTCGGATAGGATTCGGCCACGTTCCGGGCCAATTCCGGAAAGTCGGGCCCGTCCACCTCACCCCCGATGACCAGCGCCTTCGTTTCGATCTGGGGCCAGTCGTAGACCACGGTGTCGATGTTGCGGGCGCTGGTGTTCAGAGCCCTGGCCACGGCCAGTCGAGGCCATTCGGAGCTCAGGCGCCACCCCCAGTCGATCCGCACATGCTCCAGGAACTCGGGCTTCCACTCCACCACCCGTCGCTCCTCGAGGGCGAGGCGGTTCTCGTAGATCTCCTGCAGGTCCGTCCCATCGGTGTTGGGCATGGGATCGGTCCAATCTCGCCCCTTTCGATTGTCGGTGAGGCCGATCTGGTTCACCATGACCACATGGGTTGTGGTTTCGGGGTACATGAGCGCGAAGCGGGTCGCGAGCATCCCACCCATGGAGTGACCGGCCACCGCCGCCTCCGAGATCCCCAGGTGCTCCAGGAGCCGATGCGTATTGGAGGCGTGCAGGTTCAGGCTGTAGGGGATGGCCGCCTTCGAGGACCGGCCCCAGCCGAGCTGATCCGGAGCCACGACCCGGAATCCAGCGTCCCGGAGGGCCTCGATCGTCTGCTCCCAGTACATGGCGTAGTAGCTGGCTCCGTGGAGGAGAACCACCGTCTGCCCGTTGGGCTCGCCGGCCGGTCTCACGTCCATGTAGGCCATCCGGAGGTCCTTCCCGAACAGGTTCAGCTCAAGGTGATCCACCGGGTAGGGGTAGGGCACGTCCTCCATGTTGATGGAGACGGCACCCCAGTCGGCGGGCGGAGTGGACGGAGGGGGATCCGGATGAATGGACTGTGCCATGACCTCTCCACCCCGACCCCACAGAGGTGCGAAGGCCAGAAGGAGGACCACGGCGAAGGCCACGAGACGAGACGGATCGAACGGGGCGATGGTCATGGGCTCTCCCTGAGACGGCCAGTGTTTGGGATCATTTTATCCCGCGGCTCCCCGTTTGCCCAGACCGACGAGGGCGCACCCGTGGTGGACGCGCCCTCGAGAGATCGGCTAGACTGAGGGGATGGAACCTGGATTACGCGGCGCTCAACCCTCGGTCGAAAGGAGAACGATCCCATGAACCCACCCGCCTCCCGTCCCACGGCCATGCAGGGCCTGACCGGAATGATCCTGCTGGGCTTGTTCTTCGCGGTGCCTGCGATCCTCTCAGGCCAGGACCGTCCCATCATCATGATCGATCCGGGCCACGGCGGCTCGGAAGCCGGAGTGGTGGTGGGGGATCTGGTGGAGAAGGACCTGGTGTTGCGCCTCGCCTTCATCACCGCCGCGGAGTTCATCAAGGAGGGCTACGACACCCGCCTCACCCGGACCGGAGATTATGAGGTCGCTGGAGAGGACCGCCGGGCCCAGGCCGAAGCCGCGGGGGCCGAACTCCTCATCATGCTTCACATGATCCAGAGCGAAGACCCCAACCGCCACGGAGCCGAGATCTACTTCAGCGAGGACGTACCGGCCAGCGTTCGGGGAGCCGAAATCTTCGCGGAGGCCCTTCAGGACGACGGGCTGGTCGTGGTCCTGGAGGCCAGGGACCGTCCCTTCCTGCATTCCCCCACCGTGCCGACGGTCATGATCGAGGCGGGCTTCCTGACCCACCCGGTGGAACAACGTTTCCTGGTTTCGGACGCCTACCACCAGAAGCTGGCCCGCGCCTTCGTCCGGGCGGCCACCAGGGTTCTGGAGCGGCCGTAACGGGCCCGCTTCGCTCAGTCCCGAACCGGCTCGTAGGTGGTCTCCAGGGTGACGCTTCGCTCACCTTCGTCCATCACCCAGTTTTCCTGAAAGACCGAACCGTCGGGCTGCTCGTGGTAGTCGATGCCGATGGTGACACCGGCCTCGGAGGTGTGCTCCACCCGGAAGAATCCCGGTTCCGGGCTCGACCCCCGGTAGACCAGGGGGGGGCCGTCGCCTCTGAAGACCCAGGCCTCATACGCCTCGCTCTCGGGGTTCCAGCGCTGCATCACGTGGGCCTCCCACGGTGCGCCCTGAGGGTGGGACCCGTGAAACTCCACCTTCATCCACCGGCCGTCGAAGACCCACCGGTACTTCAATTCCCCCTCGCCGACCTGCCCCTCGGGAAACTCACTGCTGGTTCGCCACTCGCCCACCAGGAACGCGATGCGCTCGTGCTCGGCGGAGAGGTTCAACTGGGCCGAGATGGGGTCGGGTCCGAAGGTGCAGAGAACAAGTACGGAAAGTAGGGCGGCAATCCAGGGCATCGGGGTCCTCAGGAGGGGGTGAGCGAGCTTTCTCAAGGGTATACCGGTCCCTCGCTCTCGACCAGAGGCGCGGGTACTGGGTAGGAAGGGTGCTCGCCCTCTTCAGGGCGACCCCCTACCTTCGACCGCCCTGTCCGACCCCATCCGGCCCGATCCGACGCCGGCGAACCTCCGGCAGCCTGGAGCTCGATCGATGCAGAAGCTGGTGATGACCTTGGCGACCTTTCTGACCCTCTGGCTTCCCGTGACCTCGGGTGCCCAGGATCCGGGTGCCCTCCCCTCCGCCGATCCGGCATCGGTGGGCCTCTCGGCGGAGGGGTTGGCCCTTGCCACCGAGGCACTCCAGGCGCACGTCGACGCCGGGAACCTCGCGGGGGTGGTGGCCGCAGTGGTTCGCGACGGAGCGCTCGTGTACGGGGAGGCGCTGGGATACCGGGATGTGGAGGAGGAGTCGCCCATGGCCTTCGACGCCCTCTTCCGAACCTACTCCATGACCCGTCCCATCACCGCACTGGCCATCGTGATGCTTCACGACGAGGGGGTCCTGGATGTCCACGATCCTGTGCAGAACTACCTGCCGGGGTTCGCGGACCAGGAGGTGCTCTCGGATCCTCAGTCCTCAGATCCCTCCGACACCCGACCCAGGGCCGGCGACATCACAGTGGCCCAGCTTCTCACGCACACCTCGGGCATCGGGAGCCGCAACTCCCAGCTCTACCGTGCCCACAACGTGCACAGCTGGGACCAGACCCTCGAGCAGGTGGTCGCCAATGTGGCTCGCCTTCCCCTCTTCGAGGAGCCGGGCACCCGCTACCGGTACGGCATGCACTCGGAGATCCTGGGCCGCGTGATCGAAGTCGTCTCGGGCATGGGGCTCGAGGCATTCTTCGAGGAGCGTATCTTCCGACCGCTCGGGATGATGGATACGACCTTCTTCGTGGATGAGGCACGCCGCCATCGCCTGGCCACGGTATATCGCCCCGATGACGACGGACATCTCCAACCACACCAGATGGAGGACATCCCCGTCACCGAGCCCAGGGCGCTCACCAGCAGCGGGGTCGGGCTGGTGTCCTCGGCCATGGACTTCCTTCGATTCTCTCAGTTCATCCTGGATGACGGCGTCGTGGACGGGGAGCGGCTCATCAGCTCGGACGCCATCCGAATGATGGCCGAGAACGCGGTGCCCGACGAACTCCTTCCGCTGGGAGACCGGGGCTACTGGGCCGGGTCCGGTTGGAGTCTGGGCGGGTTCGCGGTGGTCCTGGCCCCCCAGGCGTACGACCACACGGTGAACCCGGGTGAGTTCTGGTGGGACGGCTCGGCCGGGACCCGGTTCTGGATCGACCCCCAGGAGCGGATGATCACACTCGTCATGGCCCAGGTCTCCCCGGCGAGCGGAGGCGGCTTCAGGGAGGACTTCAAGACCCACGTGTACGAAGCCATCCAGGAACGCAGATGAAGGCTCCGGGGCCGCCGGCTCCACCAGAACGGCAGAAAGCCCCCTCCAGCCATTGGCCGGAGGGGGCTTTTGCTCACTCCTCCTCCGGTTTCCCGGAGTGGGAGTTCAGCTGAACGAAGTCAGCTCAGACGGTCGTCACGTTCTCTGCAGCGGGACCCTTCTGGCCCTCGACCACGTCGAACTCGACGGTCGCGCCCTCGGAGAGCGACTTGAAGCCGCTGCCCTGAATCGCGCTGTGATGGACAAAGCAGTCCTTGGAACCGTCCTCGGGCGTGATGAAGCCAAAACCCTTGGTGTCGTTGAACCACTTCACTGTTCCTGTGGTACGCATACCGTACTCCCTTTCATTTTCTCGGTGTCTTCGGGGTCCGGTCGTTCCGTACCACCTGAGCACCTCGTGTTCAGCGAGATTGAACTGCGCCCCCGCTCCTGGCGCCGGCAGACGGGCACAAAAAAAGGACCCGGGTCAGTTGCACCCAGGTCCGTGTCTCTTGCGTCTCTGGAAGCCGCCTCAGAGGGCGACCGTTTGTTCTGCCTGATCAAAGGGTAGTGGAAGCGCCGGCCGGGGTCAACAGGAGGGCGCGTCGGGGTGGTCCGGACGAGAGGTGGCGTGAAGTGACCCGAGAATGGTTACGGGCCCCTCCCCGACTTCAGTCGAGGTCCAGGCGGGTTCGTACCGCGTTCAGGAGCGTGGGCACTTGATAGGGTTTCTGGAGGAAGGCAAAGGGCTTGTCCGCAACCCTGCCCGCTCCCACGATGTCGGGGCTGTACCCACTCGTGAAGAGGACTCTGAGGCCGGGTCGCTTGGCCTGGAGCCGCTCGGCGAGTTCCCGCCCGCTGATCCCCTCCGGCATGACCATGTCCGTCAGGAGGAGGTCGACCTCATCTCCCGCTTCTCGGCATACCTCCAACGCTTCGATCCCGTTGGCCGCCAGGAGAACCCGATATCCATGGCGCTCCAGGGCGGTCCTCACCAGGCGACCCACCGCCGGTTCGTCTTCGACCACAAGGATGGTCTCGGTTCCTCCGTCGTTCTCCGATCCGGCGCCCCCCTCCCCGGCCTTCGATGGGTACCCATCGGAGCCGAGTGTCTGGGTTGCGGGCAGGAAGATCTGAAATTCGGTCCCTGAACCCACCTCGGATTCCACCTCGATCCAGCCCCGGTGCTGTTGCACGATCCCATGTGCCGTGGCCAGCCCGAGACCAGTTCCCTTGCCCACCTCCTTGGTGGTCGAGAAGGGCTCGAAGATGTGATCCAGGACGTTCGGGGGGATCCCGGTCCCCGTGTCCATGACGGTGAGGCACGCGAACAGACCCGGTCGGGCTTCGGGATTCCGGTCCGCGACGGACTCATCCAGAAGGGCCCTTGAGGACTTTATGGTGAGTCGACCCCCATGGGGCATGGCATCGCGGGCGTTCACGGCGAGATTCATGAGGACCTGCTCGATCATCCCCGGGTCCGCCTCCACCGTTGGCAGCCGACCGTCCAGGTCGAGCTCGAGCTCGACGTCGGCCCCCAGGGTGCGACGGAGGATCCGAGCCAGCCCTCCCACGATCTCGTTCAGATCCAGGGGCCTCAATCGAATGGGCTGCTTGCGGCTGAACATGAGGAGCTGGCGGGTCAGCGCCGCCGCCCGCTCTGCGGCGCCGGCCACCTCCGCCAGGCCTTCCGTGACCCCTTCAGGAAGTTCCTCATCCATCAGCAGGAGAGACACCGTGGCCTGCTGCACCGTGAGGAGATTGTTGAAGTCGTGGGCGATCCCCGCAGCCAGCCGTCCCACGGAGTCGAGCTTCTGGATGCGCCGCAACTGCTCCTCGAGCCGGAGGCGCTCGCGGAGATCCCTCGCGATCCCCAGGGCCCCCACCACCCGGTCCTCCTCCCGCTGCGGGGTGAGTGTGAGTTCCATGGGCACCGAACTCCCATCACCGCTGACCAGTAGAAGCTGGAATGCGGGAGGGTCTTGCCCCTCCAGCGCGGCCTCCACCAGGGTCGAGGTCCGGGCACGGTCCTCCGGATGCACCAGAGAGTCCAACCGCTTGCCCACCCACTCCGCCTGGGCTCGGCCAGTCAGGGCCTCGAAGGCCGGGTTCATCGAGGTGAGAATGCCCTCGGAGGAGACGGTGAAGATTCCGTCCGGAGCGCTCTCCACCAGATTCCGGTAGCGCTCCTCACTCATCCGGAGGGCGTCGACCACCTCCCTCTCCCTGCTCACGTCCCGGGCCACGGCGTAGATCAAGCCCTCCTCGGGGACGGGCATGGATCGCCAGGAGAGCCACTTCCACGAACCATCCTTACACCGGTAGCGACCCTCGGTAATCTTCGGTGGAAGGCCCTGCTTCATCCGTTCGTTGGCGGCCTCTGCTGCGGGTCGATCGTCAGGATGCAGGAACTCGACGTAGGGCCGCGCCAGAAGCTCTTCGCGACTGTAGCCCAGAGTCTCCTCCCACGCCGGGTTGAGCTGTTTGAAGTACCCGTCCAGCCCCGCAATGCAGAACATGTCCGGAGAGAGCTCGAAGAGCCGATCCCTTTCGGCCTCCGCTCGCTTCCGGGAGGTGATGTCCACACCCATTCCCACCAGACAGGGACGCCCGTCGTAGTCGATGCGGCGTCCGGTGAGGAAGTGAGGTGTCGCCTCCCCCTCCTTCGAGACCAGGTCCGCTTCAACATGGGCCTGGCCGACCTCGAAGGCCTCCTCGATCCGGTGGGCCACCCGGTCCTGATCCGCACCCTCGAAGAAGTTTCGAGGACGAAGCTCTCGGAGCTCCTCTGGGGAGTATCCGGTGACCCGTTCGAAATTCCGGTTCCAGCGGAGCAACTGACCGGTATGGTCGAACAGGTAGAAGATCCCCGGGAGACTGTTGATGATCTGATCGGAAAGGTCCCGCTCGCGCAGGACTTCGGCGGAGCGAGTCTGATCCCGACTACGCCGGCGGAGCTCCAGCAGGGCCATGACGTGGCGGCTCAGTACCCGGAGGGCCAACTCGTGGTCGGACTTAAGCTTGCGAGGCTCCTTATCGAACACGCAGAGCGTTCCGATGGCGTGACCCTCGGGGCTCATGAGGGGGGCGCCCGCGTAGAACCGGACAAAGGGCTCGGAGGTCACATAGGGACTGTCGCGGAAGCGCTCGTCTTCCAGGGTGTCGGGCACGACGAAGATGCCCGACTGGTTGATGGCATGCGCACAGAACGAGAGGTGCCTGGAGCTCTCCCGTGGGACTCCATCTCCGGCACCTGACTTGATCCACTGCCGGTCCTCGTCCACCAGGGTGATGAGGGAGATCGGCGCCTCACAGATGTGGGCCGCCAACGCCGTGAGTTCGTCGAAGGCCTCTTCCGGGGGGGTGTCGAGCACCTCATAGCCCCGCAAGATCTCCAGACGCACCTCTTCTTCGGGTGGGATGGGCGGGGGTGGTACCTTGCCGGACATGGCCTCTCGACATCTCAAGAGGGAACGATTCAGGGCTACATGGCAACCGAACGACGCAATGGAGAGGGTGGGAACCCCCGGCCAGACGGCTCCAAAGTGGGTCCCCTCCCGGAATCGGTGGAAGGTTGTTGAACAAGTGGAGAGTTCAACAAGGAGGGGCGTCAAAGGTAAGACGGCGCTACTGAGAGGGCAATTTCACAGTCCGCCTGCGCGATGAGTCAGGAATCCCGAACCGGCTCGACGGACCCGCTGCTCCCCCGAATGAGCGCGGAGTAGAAGCGCACCATGGCCAGGTAGTGCGTGCTCGAGACCGCTTCCTCCAGCGCTCCTTGGCTCTCCGGCACCCGAATTCGAAAGGGCGCGAAGCGGTAGACCTCGTCGGCCACGCCATGGTACCGACGGCCTGCCGTCGGATGGAGCGCCACTCCGGGGGTCACGGCCACCACGTCGGGGAAGGTCCGGTGGACGGCCTCCCGGATTCGATCAAAGCCCTCTCCTCGAAAGCCGTTCTCCGCCCCTGGTGAAGCTGGAGGATGGGGTGGGACCGGGCCACCGGACACCTGCCTCACCGAGACCTCCACGTCCAGGTCCCGGAGTCGATCCCGGACCAGCTCCACGACCCCCTCCACCGACTCCCATGGGGCCAGATGGAGCCGGACCCGGGCCAGGTCGGGGTGCGACGAGGTGCCCTCCTCGGTCCCGGCCCGGATCAGGAGGGGGATGGAAGTGGTGCGGACGAGCTCCCTGGAGCCCGCCTCGTCGGCGAGGGCCCGAGCCACGGGTCGACGGAAGAGCCAGAGATTCCGGATCAGCATCCGGGTCCCCGGATCCATGTGGGGCGCCATGGTCTCGAGGAGCTCTCTCCCGGGTCCCTCGATCCGGGGAGCAAAGGGCTCCTCGAGACGAGAGACCGCCTGGACGAGCATGGCCGCGCTTCCCCCACTGATACCCCCATCGCCATCCCTCGCTGCGAGATCCCCGACGGGTCCGTAGCGACGTCTCGGACGAGGTTCCGGGTCGCCGGAGTCGTCGTCCTCCAGCCGGACCTCATCTGAGTTCGCCGGGACCGGAGCCCCCTCCCCTCGCCTCGGGGTCAGCTCGATCTCCAGGACACCCCGTTCGGCCACTCCTACCAGCGCCACCGGGTCCACAACTCCCGGGACGAGACCCGTTGTGAGCCCGCCCCCTTCCGTCAGCGCCCAGGTCGGGTGGATGCCCCGTTGGGTCAGGATCCCGGGAATTCCACCTCGTTCCTCTCGTGCGGCCGACGCCCCATTCGGCCCGCCATCCCAGGCCCCTCCATCTACGGAAAACGCCAGAAGGACCGTCCGCTGGGGGCTGAATCCCTCTGCCAGGAGGCCCTCTACGCCTTCGAGGAGCGCGAGCATCACCGTCTTCATGGCCGTGCGACCCTGTCCGTCCCCCGCTCCAGCCTGGGTCACACCCTGATGGGCCGCGAGGAGGATCGGAGCCAGTTCCGGGTCCGACCCCTCCCAGGTATAGAGGAGGGAGGTGTCGTCGATCCGCTCCAGACGGAGGTTGCGGTGTGTTCGGGGAAAGCTTTCTTCCAGGTGTTGGTGGAGCCGATTTCCGCCCTCCCGGGCCGAGTCCACGGCAGACTCGGGCCGGAAGGGGGGTAGGTCCGGCGCTGAGGCCCAGCGATCCACCGCCGCCGTCTCGTCCAGGGAATCGAGCTGAGCCTGACCTGTCGGTATGGGCGCAGGACTCGAAAAGACCAACCGTACCACGACCAGGACGGTGACGAGTCCGGCGGCCACCACCGCGGCCACGAGGGCGCGGAGGAGGAGGTCCCTCAAGGTGTGACGTTCGACGCGGCTATCCACGAGCCAGCTCCCTTCGCGTTCGTGCACCGGTGCATGCCTCACCGGGCCGAAAGCTTGGCTCGTTCCCCCAGAACGGAGATGTCGCTTCCTGCTCTTCCCTCATAAATTGATCATCAGGGTACAGGGTTCGCCTCCCAAAGGGGTGAACGTCCGCGACCCCTTCCTCCGGAGATTCTGCTTCGAGGTGAACATGTCGCTCATCGCCTTCCACCGCGCCCTCATCGCCGCCGCGATCGTCTTCTGCCTGGGATACGGTAGTTGGGAGCTCTTCCGGACCGGACCCCAGGGCCCGGAGGGCTCGGCGGTCGTGGGGACGGTCTTCATCGTTCTGGGACTTGGACTGGGATACTACCTCCTTCGACTGAACCACTTCCTGGGCTACAACGGCGTTACGCCGCACACCCGTTCGGATCGCTGACATCCATCCGGTCTCCGAGTACACTCTCCGAAAAAAGGCCGTCGAAGAAGCAGAGGGCTAGCGTTGGGAGCGGCAGGCCACCCGGTCCAGGGCGACTCGCCGCTCAGGAGGTCACCTGCTTTTGTCGAAGGGGTCGCTGGCCATGGCCTCGCGTAACTTCGGGTGCTTTCGCCACAGGTAATACCCCATGGCCACCACCGCCACCAGATTCCCCACCGCGATGCTCCACCAGGCCAGGGGCCCCAGCAGGAACTCGGCGACGATGGCCAGAAGCCCCAGGAAGAGGGCTTCGAACACTACGAAGAGGAGCATGACGCCCAGGAGGAGAGGGGGCGTCTGCTCGGCCTCCCAGACGATGACCGCGGCCACCAGCCCCACGACCGCAAAGACGACGAGGTGAAAGAGGGTGTAGCCCCCGATCGTCCAGAGAGTGACCTCCACCATGGCCAGATCGGTGGCGCCGAGGAAGAGGGCCGAGCCCAGCGCCGCAGGGGTGAAGAGGGGCTGGCCCTGGATCGTATCGATGACCAGGAACCACACGGCCACGGCCACCGCCCCCACCAGCCCGGCCGCGGCGCCCTCCCGCACGATCTCGTGGTTCGCCAGCACTTCCCACCACGTCACACTTCGAGTCACACCGGTGAAGTGAAGGGTGCCCATGATGGTCACTCCCGCCAGGAGGTTTCCGGTGAGGACCTCCACCCACCCCAGCGCCTCCACCACGTCGAGCCCGGTCACGTAGACGCTTCCGTAGAAGACCAGGTCGAAGAGGATGAAGCCCAGCACCAGTCCCAGGAGGATGCCCGGCGCCACCTCCATCCGGGCCAGGATCCATGTGGCCAGAACCCCCACCAGCGCAAATGCCGTGAAGTGGATGAGGGTATACAGGGCGATGAGCCCCGGACGTGTGGCGAAGTCCTCGATTCCCACGAGAGAGGCGGCCAGGAGCGCCGGCGTGCGGAAGGGGGCGCCCTGGGCCGCGTCGATGAGGAGGAACCAGAGGGCCATGACCGCAGCTCCCAGAATGCCCGCCAGGAGGCCCCGAGCCCAGACGCTTCGCAGTACAGTCGACATGACGGTTCTCCTCAGCCTTCGCGTTGCGGTTGGGGCGACTCTTCCCTTCGGGCGTTCAACATTCGCCTCAGGACGTAGACTCCCACCCCTACTGAAAGAAGGATGGGCACGGAGGCCACCAGGAGCCCGGCCCAGAACATCCCGGTCATCAGCGGATCATCGTGTGCCATGGCTCCACCTCGTCTCAGCCGAAGTCCTGGATCACCAGCAGGATGAGGATGATCACCAGGGGGAAGGGGACCGCAGCCAGGATCCAGAGCTTTTTCGGCTCGGACCTGAGGTGCATGTAGTAGAGGGCCACGAGGAGGGCGCTCACCAGCGAGATGAGCACCAGGAAGCTGATGGACATCCACTGGGGCATCCCGACCAGGGACACCCCCACCTTCGCGAGCATCAGGAAGGCCAGGATCCCCCAGATGAGCATGTAGGGCTGATGCGACTGTTCCCCGTTCTGCATGGTCGTGCTCCTTGTTGTCTCCGGGCCGTCTCGGCGTGTCGCCACTCGCTCTGGACCCGGGCCCCGACCCCACGCAGGGTCGGGCCGGGGCGGGGATCTCAGATCAGATAGACGATGGTGAACAGGACGATCCAGACCAGGTCCACGAAGTGCCAGTAGAGCCCCATGACCTCCACCCCTCCCAGGTGGGAGGAGCTGTAGCGCCCCCGGATGGCCTGGATCAGAACCCAGATGAGACATCCGACTCCGATGCTTACATGGAGCCCGTGGAAGCCGGTCATGAGGTAGAAGGTGGAGCCGTAGAGGGGGCCGCCGCCGGCGGTATAGGCGGCGGCGTTGGGTACGAATCCGTCGCGAAACAGGTGGATGTATTCGTAGACCTGCACCCCGACGAAGGTGCTCCCCAGGATGATCGTGGCCACGAGCCAGAGCTGAAGGCCCTTCTGGTCATCCCTTGCGATGGCCGCGAAGGCCTTCACCATGGTCACCGACGAGCAGATCAGGACGAAGGTGTTGGCTGCGGTGAGGGGCACGTTCAGGACCTCGCCCGGAGCGGCGAAGTGTTCCGGGTGGGCGAACCGGAGGATGATGTACGCCCCGATGAGCGACGTGAAGAACATGACCTCCGAGAGGAGGAACACCCACATCCCCAGCTTCAGGTTGTACGCCCCGAGTCCCGGCTCGGGTCGGGTGGGGTCGACGGGTCCCCGGGCGGCGGATACGGCGGCGGTCTGGCTCATTGGTCTCCTCCCCGATCCTTGACTTGCCCGGACGGGTCGACCCGCTGGGCCGGCTCCGGCCGACGCTTGGCCGCGTCATCGGGAGGTTCGTTCTGGAGCAGGAAGTCCCTCTCGTGCCCCGGTACGCTGTACTCGTAGGCACCCCGGTAGACCACCGGGATCGTCTGGAAGTTGCCGTGGGGAGGCGGCGACGGGATGCTCCACTCCAGGGAGTTGGCGTTCCAAGGGTTGGGTCCCGCCTCCCGGCCCGTCCACATGGACAGGATGAAGTTCACGAAGAAGATGACCTGGAAGCCCACCAGGAAGAACACGCTGTAGGTGATGAAGACGTTCCAGGGCTGGAGCTCGGCCAGCCAGCCGTACTGGGTGGGGTCGTAGAGCCGACGCATCATGCCCTCGAGCCCCAGCCCGTGCATAGGGAAGAAGGCCAGGTTGTAGAAGATGAACGTCCCTACGAAGTGGATCCGGTTCCAGAGGGAGTTCATCATCCGTCCGAACATCTTCGGGTACCAGTAGGTGATCCCGGCGAAGATGGCGAACAGGCTTCCGCCAAAGAGGACGTAGTGCAGGTGGGCCACGATGAAGTAGGTGTCGTGGATATGGATGTCCACCGGAGTCGAGGCCATGAAGATCCCCGACAGTCCTCCGATGATGAAGAGCGAGACGAAGGCCGCCGCATGGAGGAAGGGAACGTGGAAGTGGATGTTGCCTCCCCACAGGGTTCCGAGCCAATTGAAGACCTTGATGGCCGAAGGCACTGCGATGACCATCGTACTGAACATGAAGGTGGTGCCCAGGACCGGATTCATTCCGCTCATGAACATGTGGTGTCCCCACACGATCCAGCCCAGGAAGGCGATGGCCACGATGGCCAGAACCATGGCGGTGTAGCCGAAGATCGGCTTCCGGGCCCCATTCGCCAGAACCTCCGAGACGATCCCGAAGGCCGGAAGGATGAGGATGTAGACCTCGGGGTGCCCGAAGAACCAGAACAGGTGCTGCCACAGGAGGGGTTCCCCCCCTGTCTCCGGAAGGAAGAAGGTGGTGCCCAGCGTCTGGTCGGTGAGGAGCATGATGAGGGCTCCGGCCAGGATGGGAATGGCCAGAAGCACCAGGATGGCGGTGATGAAGAGGGCCCAGACGGTCAGCGGGAGCCGCAGCCAGGTGAGCCCCGGCGCCCGCATGTTGATGACCGTGGTGATGTAATTCACCGCACCGGCGATCGAGGAGAAGCCCAGGATGAAGAGGGAGGCCAACCAGAGCTGCTGGCCCAGGTAGACCCCCGTGTACTCCCCATCGGCCGACAGGGGAGCGTAGGCGGTCCAGCCGGCTCCTGCGGCCCCTCCCTCCACCGCGAAGCTGGCCAGCATGAGGAGCCCCGCGGGTACCGCCAGCCAGAACGACCACATGTTCAGCCTCGGGAACGCCATGTCCCCCGCGCCGATCTGCAGAGGGATCAGCAGGTTCCCGAACACCCCCACGAGCAGCGGCATGATCGCGAAGAAGATCATGAAGGTGCCATGCATGGTGACCATGGCGTTGTAGAACTCCGGGAGGATGATGCCCCCGGGCGCCATGGTGGATGGCAGGAAATCCACCACCGGCATGGGCTGCCCCGGAAAGGCGAGCTGCCACCTCATCATCAGCGCCAGGGTGCCTCCGGCCGCCAGGAAGAAGAGGCTGACCGCCAGAAACTGCTTGGCGATCATCTTGTGATCGGTGGAGAAGATGTACTTCCGGATGAAAGACGGCTCGTGGTGCTCGTGGTCCCCGGCGAAGGCGGGGAAATCCCAGTCGTTCGGGGCTTCTTGCGTCGCGTGCGCGCTCATCTCGATTCCTCCCCGGTCATGGCCTGTGCCCGTTCGGTTCCCGTAACCCCGCCTCCAGCCGCGGCCAGGCGTTCCGCCTTCCAGGCCTCGAACTCCTCCTCGGTATGGACGATGACCAGACCATCCATCCGGTAGTGCCCCAGGCCGCAGAGCTCGGCGCACCCGAGCTCGTACTCTCCCGGCTCGGTGACCTCGAACCACATGGGAATGGATCGCCCCGGCAGCGCGTCCTGTTTCAGACGAAACCGGGGCACGAAGAACGAGTGGATGACGTCCGCCGACTCCAGGTGCACGATGACCGGTTGGTTCACCGGCACATGGAGCCGGTTCAGGACCGTGAAGCTGTCGTCGGCGTCGAATTCCCCATTGCTTCCCGCGTACTGGGCCTCCCATTCGAACTGACGGGCCACCACCGTGACCTCGTAGGCGTCCTCTGGGAAGAGGGCGGGGTCCTTGATCTCATCCCAGACCGGCTTGCTGATCAGGGCCAGCATCAGGACGACCACGAAGGGAACCGCGGTCCAGAGTATTTCCGCCCTGGTGCTGCCGTGGGTGTACGCGGCCGTCCTCCCCTCCCGCTTCCGGTACTTGATCAGGAAGTAGACGAGGAGGAACTGGGTGATGAAGAACACGATCCCCGTGATGACCAGGATGATGTAGTAGAGACGGTCGATCTCGGGCCCGAAGGTCGACACGCTGGGTTCAAGGAGCCAGTTCATGGGCTTCGTCTCCGGGCCGGCTTAGCGAACGTCGGGGGCGGAGGTCAGGGTGCGCGCCGCGGGGGCGTGCTCGTGTGCCCCATGTCCGGACTCCGGATCGGCCTGGTCCACACGATGGGGATAGATGGGATCGCCCAGGGGCACCACCGCGGTGTTCAGCATGTCCTCGGAGAAGGTGAAGGTGACCTGGGCGGTCTCCCCGGTCTCGACCGTGACGGTCTGCTCCTGAGTCCCGAGCTGGGAGTGCCAGGCCTCGATCACGTAGTCGCCGGGGGGCAGGTCGCTCAGATCGAAGGAGCCCCCCTCGCCGGTCACCACATGGTAGGGATGGGACGCGATACCCACGTAGCCGCGCATCCACCCGTGCACGTCGCATCGCACGGGGATCATGACCTCGGGCTCGGTGAAGGTCCGGTCCGTGTCCATGTTCACCGGCTGGCTCAGATTGAACGGCCGGTTATTGGTGGGGGTGGCGTTGACGTTGTGGAGGAGTCCGTCGGAGTTCCGGAAGGTCACGGTCTGTCCCGTCATGGCCCCGATGACCATGGGGGTGTACCGGCAGCCCACCTGATCCATCACCACGGCCTGCCGGGTGGTGGGAAAGTCCATGCCCTCGAGGCCCTCCTTCACGTAGACGAAGACGTCGCCGAGGTGGCCGTCACTCACCTTGACCACATCCCGGGTCGGGGTCACGTCCCAGTGAGCGTCACAGTCCGGCTCGCTGGACATGTCCATCTCCTCGGGGGGTGGGGGATCGCCCTCGTACATGACCATCCCCTCGACGTGACCCGCAGTGCCCACATCGAAGGGCATCTCCGCCTCTTCCGGCTCGTCGGGAGCCTCGTCGGGGGCGTCCCCGCAGGCTGCGGCCAACCCCAGAACGAGAACGGCGGCGAGGGCTCTGGATGTCCACTGTGAATAACGCATGATCGGCTCCATCATTGAATGAGATATGGGTGTACCCACGGATCGGGAGTCGGCAGAGGTCAGGGAGGAGGCCTGGGGTCGTCCTCCGGGCCGCTGTCGCCGCCGCCATCCGCCCCGTCATCACGGTGATCGTCATGGGGCGGCGGGTGCACGGCAGGGTCGGGGTCCCCCGTCGTTCCACCGCCCAGGGCACGCTCCCTTCGCTGGGCCCGGGCCACCACCACCAGCCCCAGCCCGCCGGTGAGAAGGAAGGCGACGACCGGGGCCACGTAGGTGGAGGGGGGAGGGTCTTCGCTGAGGTAGATGAAGAACCAGGAGCTCACCGACCCCCGGGGGCCCTCCTCGGCGTTGTCTCCGTCCCAGGCGAAGAAGGCGATGGGGATGGGCGTCCCGGTCTCGAAGTGGAGACGTCCCTCGCTATCCGATGGCTCGAGGTTGCGCCGGAGGACCAGTTGCCAACGGCCCGCTTCCCACTGGGCGTCGGCCTCGATGCTCCCGCTCAGAGTCTCCACGTCCAGCATCCCCCGGGCTCGCGCCGGCTCGGCGCCATCCCGGTCGCTCTGCCACTGCCAGAGGTAGACGGGCCGTTCGGAGTTCCCCATGAGGAAGTACGGGCGCTCCATTCCGTCCGGGATGACCGGGGGGAACTGAACTGCGAACCGGTCGGGCCGGGGATCCGGCTCCACCGGGTCTCCCTCCACCGGTTCCATGACCTCCAGGACCCGCTCCTGCCACTGCATCCAGGCGGGATCGGGACTCTGGGACCGGTCGTGCCAGGTGAGGCGCAGGGCGATCTCCTCGCCGTCGTGGAGGGCCTGGACCCAGACCCCGTCCACCGCCGGATCGAACCAGCGGGGAAGGATGATGATCTGGGCCACCAGAGGGATGAAGAACTTCTCCACCTCCTCCCAGGTCTCGTCGCCCACCGTGCGGGGAACCTGGCCGGGCTCGACCTTGTCCGCCCGGATCACCTCGCGGACCCGGGGCCGGTCGTCGGGAGCCAGGCTCCGGACGAAGTGGGCCAGGTTCCAGAGCTGGTCGTCGGTCATGAAGCCCGCGTCCACCAGGTCGGAGAAGGCGGGCATGGGGGTGCCGTCCATCCCGGTCCGGAGGCGCCGGTAGATCTCCTCGACCGAACCCCCACCATTGAACTTCCAGTTCTTGGTCAGGTCCACGGCACGGATGGGATAGCCCCGGTCGTCTTCCAGTTCGGGTCCCGAGGAGCCATAGCCCCGGCCGGTGTCGCCATGACACTGCCAGCATTCAATGGAATCGTAGAAGATTCGCCCTTCTTCGATCCGCTCGGCGGTGGCCCGCGGGGCCCGTCCGAAGTCGAGAGGCTCAGGCTCGGCCATGGTCTCGAAGGGCGCATAGAAGCTCTTGATGTAGTCCTTCACCGCCTCCCGATCCCTACGGCTGAGCTGGTCCTGCCAACCGGGCATGGTGGTCCCGGGCATCCCCTCGTCGATCATCCGCATGATGTCGTCGTCGGTGGGGATCTCCCCCCCGGCGGTGGTGCGGATCTGGTAGAGGCCCCGGGTGAAATCACGGGGACGGGGGAGCATGTAGCCCGCTGCGGGCCCCAACCCGTCACCCTCGACCCCGTGGCACGACGCGCACCAGCGATCGTAGACCTCCCGGCCCCGCTCCAGGTCGGCCTCCTGGGCCGTCAGCGGACCGCCGTTGGGCAGGACGAGAAGTCCCGCCATAACCACTCCGAACCATCGCAGTAGTCGGGGCATCAGTGTTCGTCCCAGGTTCGGGGGGAGATCCCTGCCTGCTGGTAGAGGAAGAAGGTCACGGCCCACATCTCCTCGGGGGTCAGGAAGGCCTCCCACGCCGGCATGGCAGAGTTCCAGGGGGCACCCTCCCTGGGCAGACCGGGCCCTCCCTTGGCGATGCGCCAGAAGACGTAGCTCTCGGTCAGCTGCGCAATGGTCCCGCCCCCTCGAAGGGGGAGGGGAAGGGGGTTGTAGCCGTGGGCGTAGTGCCCCTGTCCGTCCAGGTAGTCTCCGTGGCAGGGCATGCAGTTCTGATAGTAGATCTCGAGCCCCAGCTCGTAGCCCTCCTCCTCCCTGCCCTCTTCCCGGAAGGGGTTCTCGAGCCCCTCCAGGACCAGCGTCTCCCCATTCACGGTGATGGAGGTTGGATTCGCCGGGTGCACCGAGCGGAGCCCCGCCGGAGCCGTCACCTTGGGCCGCACCGCGTCGTAGGTCACGAAGGCCATCAGGAGGGGCACCAGGACCAGGAAGACCCGGCGGGCCCGGCGCCGCTCGGGGCGGACCAGGAGGTTCCGGATGGGCTCCTTGAACCTCTTCCACCGGGCCTCGTTGTCGCTGACCCAGACCAGGATGCCCACCCCCACGGTGAGCATGTACTGGATGATCACGCTCGAGGGCACCATGGCGCTGGAGAATCCCAGGAGAGGCGGGATGTAGGGAATGCCCCACTTGATCAACACGTACGAAGCCACGAAGACGGCGATGGCCTGCCAGAACGGATGCCGGAGGTAGTCTCTCATGGGGCCTCCTCCTCAGCGCAGTTGGCTCAGATAGGTCACCACGGCCTCCAGTTGCTCCGCCGTCATACGGCGCCCGAAGTCGGGGGGCATGAGCCCCACCATGTCCTCGTATCCCTCGCTCACCACCGCAGGGGGGTCGAGGATCGCCAGCCGGAGTTCCTCGGCGGAGCGGAGGTTGCCGATGCCGTCGAAGTCGGGACCCAGATCCAGCCCCTCGCCGGCCATGACGTGGCACTGGAGGCAGAGGTCGGTGATCAGGACCTCCGGGTCGGTGGAGTCAACTTCGGGACCGGCCGCGGCCACCCCCGGGGCGCCGGCCTCGCCCTCCTCGGGCTGGTCGGGGATGTCGGCGGCGGTCACGGTCACCTCACCTCCCAGCGACTG
>SKKH01000009.1 GCA_007121555.1 Gemmatimonadota bacterium
GGGTCTCGGGGAGGAGGAGGTACAGGAAGGACAGCACGGCCACGGCGCCCATGACGATCTGACCGGAGGCCCGCTCCAGGAGTACGGCCCGGACTGCTCGGCCGGTGGCCATTCGCCCCAGGTCCTCCGGCGTTCCAGGGCCACTTCGCCAGGCACGAGAGACATCGCCGGCCACCCCACCGGGGAGGATCTGGTTCAGGAAGGTGGCCAGGTAGTACTCGGACAGCGCCCTGGAGAAGGGGAGCCGGAGGCCGAGTTGGCCGGCGGTGAACCGCCACCTCCAGGCCGAGAGGGCCACGTGGGCCACGGAGAGGCCCAGGGCCACGAGGATCCAGCCGGGCGCCATTCCCCCCAGACGGGCCAGGAGGTCGCCCGGCTCGCCCAACCAGACCAATCCCAGCAGGATCGCCGGCCCGATCATCCACCTGAGGACCGGCAGGACCCCCTTCATGGAGCAGCTCTCCGGGAGAACGGGGTCGACGGTGGGAGGGCCAGGAGATCCACGTGGCCCACCTCCAGATCGCCCCCTTCTCGGTCCAGCCCCGCCCTCCGTCGCTCCAGCCACCCCCGGGCCCGTGGCAGATCGTCGGGATCCAGCTCCCCGACGGCCTCGACCCACCCCTCCATGAGGCGACGGGTCAGCGCGGAGTCGTCAGGCCCCAGGCGCCAGGGACTGGGCACGAGCGTGCACCGGTAGCCGGCCCGGCGAAGGTGGTCCGCCGCCACCTCGCCCGCACGGGGGCCCAGTGCGGCCCCCGTGCCCTTGTCGCGAAGCTGATGCTCGTTGACTCGCTCCTGGATCCACTCGTCATCCGGGTCAGGGGGGCCGTGCCAACGGATCCGACCGTCGTAGCTCAGCGCCAGGAGGACGCCGGCCGAGACCGACTGACACCGGGAGACGAGCCCCCGGAGCCAAGCCTCGGAGACCAGGTCCAGGAGGGCGGACGCCGTGACGAGGTCGACGTGGGCTGCCCGCTCCAGCCCCTCGGTCTCCAGGCGGCCGACGACCGGCTGGACCCTCACCGCGGTGGAGAGGATGGACCGGGAGGATTGATGGGCCTGCTTCAGGAGGGATGGATCGTGGTCCAGGAGGGTCCATCGCTGGGGACCTGGGAGCCGCGGAGCCAGGTAGCGCAGGTTGGATCCGGTGCCGCTGCCCAGGTCCAGGATCCGTGACCATCGCCGGTCCCCCCAGTGCTGCCGCAGGGGATCCAGGAGCACCTCGGCCCTGGACCGATGGTCCACCGGCTCCCGGAGTTCGAGCCACTCGGCGTCGAAGGTGTCATCCGGCACGCACGCCCTCCGGTTCAGGTGCAAGCTCGAGGACGGCCCGCGCGAAATTGGCGCCCGCCTCGGTCCAGTCCGGCAGCTCTCGCCCCCGGCGGAGGGCGGCTTCGGCCAGCCGGGACCATCGCTCGCCTCCCCGCTCGCGACTCTCGAGGAGCTCTCCCAGCGCCCGGGTGAGAGCCTCCAGATCGCCGGGCGGCACGAGCACTCCGGCGTCGAAGGGGAGGGTGTGGGGAACGGCGCCCCCTGCGGTGGCCACCACCGGGAGTCCGCGGGCCAGAGCCTCGGTGATCACCATCCCGTAGCCCTCGTAGTGGGAGGGGAGCACCAGGCACGCGGCGTCCTGGTACCGCGACGCCAGCTCACCGCTTCCCAGCTCGCCGGTGAGCTGGATCCGGTCCTCGAGCCCCTCGGACCGGATCCGCTCCTCCACCCGGAGGGCGTAGGCGGGATCTCGGGTGCGACTCCCGACCAGGATGCACTGCCAGGCCCGATCCTCGAGGCGAGCCAGTGCGGCGACCAGGAGCTCCTGGCCCTTTCGAGGGACCAGGGAACCCACACACAGGAGGACCGGAGGGCCCGGTGCGTCGACGCCGGGGGCGCGAGGGGCCGCCTCGGTTCCGGGGGGAGCGACTCGGATGCGGCTGTCCGGCACCCCCAGTGCCTCGAGCCTTTCTCCCGTGAAGGCGCTCGTGACGATGACCCCCTGGACCGCCCGGAGGGCCTCCCGCTCGACAGCGGCCAGGCGGTGGCGGAGGTAGGGAGGAAGCCCGGTCTCTTCCGCGAGGGGATGGTGGACCAGGGCCAGGAGGCGGAGACGATCTGCATGGGGCTCGACCTCTCCGGGAAGCCCGCCCAGGGCCAGGCCGTCCACGAGCACCCGGCTTCCGTCGGGCAGGGCCGCGAGGGCCTCGGTCATGGCCCGGCGTGCTTCGGGGTCACCGGTGGGAAATCGTCCGGGCAGTTCCCGGACCGTGACCCGCCATCCCCGATCCCGGAGCTGGTTCACCATGCGGGCGTCGTAGAGGTAGCCCCCGGTACGCTGATCCAGAGCACCGGGTACGACCAGGGCCAGCTCGGGGCTCGGGGTGGATGGGACGGTCAAAGCTCACCTTCATAGCTTGCCCAGGCGACGTGGGATTCACTCAGGCGTACCTGAATCGAGGTGAGGCCGCGCGCGCCCTTCCCCAGTCGCCCTGCCTCCACCGAACGAGCCAGGCGGCGGAAGATCTCGTGGGCCAGGAACTCGGTGGTGGTGTTTCGGCCCTCGAAGGTGGGCTCGTCGTCCAGGTTGCGGTAGTTGAGCTCCGCCAGGATGGTCTTCAGCTCCTCGGCGGCCCGGCCGATGTCCACGACGAGTCCGTCGTCGTCCAGCTCGGGACGCCGAAAGGTAGCGTCCACGACGTAGGTGGCGCCGTGGAGCTTCTGGGCCGGTCCGAAGACCTCGCCCTGGAAGCTGTGGGCGATCATGAAGTGATCCCGAACATTCAGGCTGAACACGGAAACGGTCTCCTCGAGACGGTGAGTGGACGATCAGGTGGTGGAATAACGAACGCGGTGGCAGAGGGTTCCACCCGGCGAGTCCGCCAACTCCGCCATGACCGACGGAAGCTCGTCGAAGCTGCTCTCGCTGGTGACCAGGTGATCCAGCACCGGATCCCGGAGCAGGTCCAGCGCCAGCTCCATCCGTCTCCGGTGGGTCCACCGGGGAGCCCGCTCCGGCGGAAGTCGGCCCACCTGGCTGCTCCTGAGGGTGAGGCGACGGGAATGGAACGCCCCCCCGAGGGGGAGGGGGACCGGGCGGTCGCCGAACCAGCTCACCTCCACCAGGGTCCCCTCGGGGCCCAGGAGCTCCATCGCCCCCTCCAGTCCGGCCGGATTTCCCGAGGCGTGGATCACCAGGTCCGCACCGTCTTCATCCGGAAGGGTCGTGGCGAAGGGCAGGTCCAGCGCGGCCGCCACCCGGACCCGCTCCGGGTTCACATCGACCAGCGTCAGCTCCACGCCGGGGATGCGGGCCGTGAGCCAGGCGATCAGGAGTCCCACGACCCCCGCCCCGATCACGATGACCCGGTCTCCCGTCCGGGGTGAGGCGTCCCAGTGGGCGTTCACCGCCGTCTCCATGTTCGCGGCGAGTACCGCGCGCGGGGCCGGAAGTCCGGTGGGGAGGGGGACCACCGCTTCCCAGGGCACCACGAATCGGGTCTGATGCGGGAAGAGACAGAACACCTCCCGACCCAGGAGGCCCCCATCGCTTCCCTCTCCCTCCCCCTCGACCCGCCCTACGCTCTGATATCCGTACTTCACCGGACCGGGGAACCGGCCCTCCTGGAAGGGCGCCCGCATGGCGCTCCACTCCGAGGGCGGAACCTCTCCACGAAACACCAGGGACTCGGTGCCCCGACTCACCCCCGAGTAGAGGGTCCGGACGAGGAGTTCGCCGGGACCCGGCTCCGGGAGCGGCTCGGGACGGAGTTCCCCCTGGCCGGGGGCCACGACCCAGAAGGCCCGGGCGCCGCGGATCATCGTTTCTCCACAGCGGACTTCTGGGCGCCGGAGTCCGCCTGCGACGATCCTGGAGCGGCCCGGGGGACCCGGACGACGGGAGGATGGGACGAGGGTGCGGGGATCCAGCCCTCCCTGGGCCGACCCTCCCCGGCTTCGACCTGGTTGGGGAGGGTGGACAAGCGGAGTTCCGATGGGGGCCGCAGCTCCCATGGCATGCAGAAGAGGCTCCAGCGCCGTGTCCGATCCCCGGGCCCCTCCCGTCCCGTCCACCAGGTCAGGAGGGGCGCGGCAAGGAGACCTCCGAAGATGGGGCTCATCCAGAGGGCGAAGAGAGGGCTCACGCCCAGGGTGACCCCCGTCCAGGCCGCTCCCACCAGACCGACCCAGAGGGTGCGGCGCCGGGTCTCGCGCCAACTCAGGTCCCGTCCTTCCCGGGGTTGGGCGGCCCATCGGACGTTCCGTCCCGCCAGGATCTGAAGCACGAACCACGAGTGCAGGAGCATCATCGCCGGGGCCAGGATCACACTGAACAGCGTTTCCAGAACCGCACTGAAGGCGAGTCGAACCCCCCCGCCGAATTCCTTCCGGGATCTGACCAGGAGGAGCCCCACCCCCAGGAGCTTCGGAAGGAAGAGGAGGAGGCCGGTGATCACGAGGAGGGAGAGCAGTTCCGGTCCCACATCCGGAGGGGGGAACCAGAGCGCCGTTCCGGTGGCCGCCGGGACCAGCACGTAGACGGACCCCGCCAACAGCAGGAGGAGCCAGAGCACGGACGCCAGGTAGTTGGCGGCCCCAAGGAACATGTGGAGCCGGCTCAAGGGGTGGAAGCCGGACCCTGCCACGAGTCGCAGGTGCTGGAGGCTGCCCTGACACCATCGGCGCTCCCGGACGGCGAAGTCCACCAGGTTCGACGGTACCTCTTCCCAGCTCCCTCCCAGGTCTGCCGCCAGGTAGACGCCCCACCCCGCTCGCCTGAGGAGGGCGGCCTCCACGAAGTCGTGGCTCAGGATCTCGCCCCCCAGGGGGGGAGATCCCGGAAGCAGGGGGAGCTGGGCGTGGCGCGTGAAGGGCTCCACCCGGAGGATGGCGTTGTGGCCCCAGTAGTTGGCGGCGTCTCCCTGCCAGAAGCTCTGTCCAGCGGCCAGGATGGGGCTGTAGAGCCCGGCCGCGAACTGGATGAGGCGTCCGAAGAGGGTGCGCTGCCGGGCGGGAATGGGAACCGTCTGGATCAGCCCGGCCGAGGGATTCGCTTCCATCCGGCGGACCAGTTCGACCAGGGTGGGACCGGCCATGAGGCTGTCGGCGTCCAGGACCACCATATACTCGTAGCTCGACCCCCACCGGTGACAGAATTCGGCCACATTTCCAGCCTTCCGGCCCGCGTTGCGCGCCCGACGTCGGTAGTGGAGCTCGGAGGACCCCCGGTAGCGGGCCCGTAGACGTCGCATCGCGACCTCCTCGGCCCGGGCGATCTCCGGATCCGTCGTGTCGCTGAGGAGGAAGGCGTCGAAGCCCGCCGCCTCCCCGGTGGCTTCCAGCGAGTCCAACGTGGCCGCCATCCCCGCCATCACCCGGTCGGCGTCCTCATTGTGGATAGGCATGACGAGGGCGGTCCGAGCCGTTGCTCGTTCGGTCCTGCGCCCTCCCCATCGGGCCAGGGTCAGGGGATCGCGACGAAGGAGGTGGAGCAGAAGTCCCGCCACCCCGTTCCAGAAGGCGATGCAGATCCACCCGAAGGTGAAGGTGAACAGGACGAGGATGAGGGCCTCGAGGGCCGAGATCCCTCCATTGGCCATGATCTGGACCATGAGCCAAGCGCCGGCGCCCGTGGTGCCTATAACCGCCCCGAAGAAGAGGCCTCGGCGCAGCCCCATCCCGGGCATGGGTCCGGGCCACCCCGGCCCGCTCGTCTCCGGTCTGCCCGTCTGCGGCCCCGGAGATTCGGGCTCGGCCCTCATCGTCCGCCTCCAGGGCTACGAGCCGCGGCGTTCCCGGTCAGGGCGAGAGCTTCCCGCTCACGGCCAGGAATCCAGTGGTAGCTCCAGGTCTCGGTGAGGCGCTCCCAGTCGTGGTGGAGGAAGAGGCGCAGGTCGGCCGGGGCGGAGCCGTTCGGCACGAGGTGGAAGGTCGCGCGCATCCCGCGTCCCCCGGGCAGGGGCTCGAGCCTCAGTCCGGAGACCTCTCCCTGCGACACGCCCAGCTCGGCCTCCACCGATTCCCACCCCCGGCCGTCGGCCCCGAACTCCTCCAGGGCTCCCCCGTGGAAGTCCACCACGATCCGGCGCTGGCTCCGGCTCGGGGGATCGGCCTGACCCGGAAGGGCGTCCCAGGCCACCCGGTACCGTGCCATTCGCCCCAGCTCCTCCTCTTCCAGCTTGTCGTCGAAGGTTCGGAGTCGGTAGCGGAAGCTGGCGCGCTCGCCGGCCGGGAGGGGGGTCTCCATCGCCCAGTACGCCACGATGTTGTCGTGGAACTCGGACTCGGTGGGGATCTCGACCAGCTCGACTCCCCCTGCGTCCCAGTCTCCGCCCAGAGGCTCGACCCAGAGGCTCGGGCGTCGATGATAGTGGGCCTCCAGGTCCAGGTAGCGATCGAAGCGCCGTTCGCGCTGCACGAGCCCGAAGCCCCGGGGATCGGTGTCCTGAAGCGAGGTGACCTGGAGTCCGGGACCGTTGCTCAGGGGGCGCCAGATCCACTCTCCCGCCCGCGTCCACATGAGGAGACCGTCCGAGTCGTGGACACGGGGCCGGAAGTCGTCGAAGGCCGGACCGGTGGCCTCGTCGAAGAGGAACATGCTGGTGAGGGGCGCGATCCCCATCACCTCCACCTGGCGTCGGGCGAAGAGTCGGGCGTCCACCTCCATGATCGTCGGATCGCCCGGGACCAGGTCGAAGCGGTAGGCCCCGGTGACCGAGGGACCGTCCAGGAGGGCGAAGAGGAGGAGTCGGTCGTCCTCGCGAGCGGGACGAACGAGCCAGAACTCACGAAACTCGGGGAACTCCTCGTCGGCCTCACCCGAGGTGTCCACGGCAAGGCCTCGACCCGAGAGGCCGTGGGCGTGCCCCTGACCCAGCAGGCGGAAGTACGAGGCCCCCAGGAAGATGGCCACCTCGTCCCGGACCTGGGGGTCGTTCAGGGGGAAGTGCACCCTGAATCCGGCCCAGTCGAGGTCGGAGATCGCTGCCTCCGCTTCCACGTCCCGAGGCTCCACGGGTTCGCCGGAATCCTCCGCGAAGGCCCGGGGGTCGAACGGCACGGCTGAGATCCCTTCCTCCGTCACCTCATGGATCCGAACCGGGGTCGTATACAGGAACCCCGGGTGGAAGAACTGAATCTCGAAGTCCGAGAGCCCCCGCCAGAGAGCCGCATCGGGCCGGTACCGGAGGGAACGGTAGGCGTCGTATCCCAGCGCCTCCAACTCCCCGGGAAGGGTCTCCGGCGGCGGGTGGTACGGCCGGTCCGCCAGCGCCTCGGCCCTGGCCTCGAGCTGTACCAGAAGGGCCTCCGGCTCCCCCGCGTCGACCGCGGGGAGGCCGTCCAGCTCCCAGGGATTGGCCTCGTCACCCCAGGCGGTCTCGGCGGCCGGCGTCCCATCGGCGCCTACGCCCCCAGCGGACGAATCGGCGCTCCGGCCCTCGGGAGTCTCACCCTGCGGAGCCCCACCCTCGCACCCCGGGATCCCCAGGATGAGGAGAGCCCAGAGCGCCACGAGGGCGAGGGCGCGATCCCATCGGGGACGGTAGGTAGAACTCAAGGGAGGCGGCATGGTAAGAGGAGAGGTCCTTCAGACCCCCGGGGTCTCGATCCTGACTCTTCCCTCGGGAGGAGGCATCGACCGGATCGCGAATCGTTCAGCAGAGTGACGAGCATGGCCTCGAATCCATCCCGGTCCCACCCGACCCCGACTCGCGCGCTCCGGGGGGTACCGTGGATCCTGGGGGGATTGTTCCTTTTCAACGTGGTGCTCCTCACCCCCGGTTGGGTGGTGGCCGGAGAGCTGGGCGGCCGGTGGTTGGCCTTCGAGGCCCTCATCGTCGTTGGGCTCATGGCCGTTCTCCCCGCCGGCCGGTGGCGTTGGATTCCCGCCGGAGGTCTGGCCCTGGCCGCCCTCGCGTTCCTGGTGGTGGGGCTGGGCGATGCGGCGGCACGCCTCAGCTTGGACCGATCCCTCAACCTCTACCTGGACGTACACCTGATCGGGGCGGTCTGGAACCTCCTGGTCGGGAACGTGGGGCTCGTGCCCGCCCTGCTCCTGACTGGAGTGGCGGGGGGCACCGCCCTCCTCGTGACGCTGGCGCTGGCCTGGATCCTGGTGCGGGCCACCCCGGGACCGCGCCGGACCGTCCTGGAGACGGAAGAAACGGAGGCAGCCGCCGGGTCCGGCCCCCCGGGAGCGGTCGAGAACTCCACCGGAGCCGGCGTCCTCCTCGACGTCCGGCCCTGGATCGACGTCCGGGCCTGGATCGACGTCCGGGCCCTGGCTCTACCCGGAAGGCTCCTGGGGGTCACCCTCCTCCTGGCCGCCATCTTTCCGCTGGTGGCCTTCGCCGGATCCCCGGGGTCCATCCCGCCCGGTGAGGAGGCGGCGCGCCCCTCCCTCATGACCCGAGCCCTGGCGCCCGTCGAGGGGTGGACTGGCCTGCCGGTGGTCCAGTTGACGCGGGAGCAGGTCCATCAATTCGGGAGGATGATGGGAGAACGGGAGCGCTTCGCCACCGAGATGGCCGCGGTCCCGGCGAGCTACCGGGACCGGCCGGGGCTGCTCGCTCGGGTCGGTGGAAGGGACGTGCTCGTGGCCTTCATCGAGTCGTACGGGATCTCGGCGGTCTACGACGATCGCTACGAACCCATCGTGGCCCCCCGCCTCCAGGACCTGGAGGCCCGGGTCGAGGCGTCGGGGCTCCACATGGCCAGCGGGCGGCTCCGGGCGCCCAGCCAGGGAGGTCAGTCGTGGTTCGGCCACGGTACCCTCCTGGGGGGCCTCTGGCTCGACAACCAGCTTCGCTACGACCTGCTCCTGGCCAGCGGCCGCGACACCATGGTCGACGATTTTCGGGCCGCCGGCTACCGGACGGTGACCCTCATGCCCGCCATCACCCTGGCCTGGCCCGAAGGGGAGCGCTTCGGTTTCGACCGGATCTACGCCCATCGGGACATCGGGTACGCAGGTCCCCCCCTGAACTGGGTCACCATGCCGGATCAATTCACCTGGTGGTACCTGGAGCGTTCGATCCGTCGAGAGGCGCCGGACCCGCGGCCTCTCTTCGCCGTCATCGGCCTCATCAGCAGCCACGCCCCCTGGACCCCCATTCTTCCCGTTCTGGACGACTGGGAGGGCCTGGGTGACGGGGAGGTGTTCGATCCCTGGGAGAACGCCGGCGAGCTCCCTGCCGAGCTCTGGCGGGACTCGGACCGGGTGCGGGAGCACTTCGCCCTCTCGGTGGACTACGCACTCCATGCCATGGCCGGGTACGTGGAGCGTTATGTGGACGAGGGGACCCTCCTCATCGCACTGGGGGATCATCAGCCCGCGCCCCTCATCACCGGCGAGGGGGCGAGCCGGGACGTGCCGATTCATGTGATCGCGGGCGACCCGGCGCTCCTGGACCCTTTCCTGGACTGGGGCTTCATTCCCGGAGCCTTCCCGGCACGGGAGGAGGAAGGGGTCGGGATGGACGAGTTTCGCCGGTGGTTCGTGGAGGCCTTCAGCTCAGAGGGCCCGATCCGGGATTCAGATCGATGAGGAGGGGGAGATGGGGAGGATGAAGGATCAAGGGTACGGCACCACGGCTCGCCTCTTCCACTGGGTGACCGCCCTCCTGGTGTTCGTCATGATCCCGGTGGGGATCGCTATGACCAGCGAGGGCTTCGACGGGATCCGGGACGAACTGTACATCGTCCACAAGGGGACGGGGGCCACGCTCCTGGTCCTGGTGCTCCTCCGGGTCGCCTGGCGGCTTGTTCGGCCCGCCCCTCCCATGCCGGATTCGGTTCCGCCGATGCAGCGGAAGCTGGCCGGACTCAACCACTGGGTTCTCTATCTGCTCCTGGTGGTCATGACGGTGAGCGGATACGTGCGGACGGTGGGCGACGGGTTCCCCATCGAATGGATGGACTTCCTGGGGGTCCCGACCCTGCTTCCCGAGATGCCCGAGGTGGCCGGGATCATGTCGGTGGTCCACAAGTTTTCGGTCTACGCCCTCATGGCCTTCATCGGGGCCCACATCGCGGCCGCTTCGTACCACGGTCTCATCGCCAGGGACGGGGTGCTCGGGCGGATGTGGCCGCCTGTGCGGAGAAAGAATTGAGGCCTGCACCTCAGGAGTCGAGACGGAAGGTCTGCGCAGGAGCCATCACTTCGAGGGCGGATCGGAGGAGGGTAGGGGGCGAGAGACCATGTCGCCGAGCCAGTGCCCGGCCCGGTGGACCTTCGCCGAAACGTAGGGAAGGTTGTGTCGGTTGAGCTCTCCATGAAGCGACCGGCGCGCAGCCACCTCGACCCCTCCCTCTTCCAGGGCCCGGACCTTCTCCGGATTGTTCGTGAGAAGCTCGACCCTTCCGATCTCCAGGTGACGAAGCATCTCGATGGCCACGTCGTAGTTGCGCTCGTCGGCTCCGAACCCCAGGGCGCAGTCCGCGTCCACCGTGTCCAGCCCCCGCTCCTGGATCGAATAGGCGCGGAGCTTGTTGGCGAGTCCGATGCTCCGGCCCTCCTGGGCCAGGTAGAGGAGCACCCCGCCGCCCGATTCAGCGATCATCTGAAGGCCCAGGCGCAGCTGTTCCCCACAGTCGCAGCGCAGGCTCCCGAAGAGATCTCCGGTGAGGCAGGCCGAGTGCAGGCGCACAGGAAGGGGGTCGCTCCAGTCCTTGCGCTCGCCCACCAGGATGGCCACATGTTCCCGCAGCCCCGTCGTCTCCCGGAAGAGGATGAACCGGGCGACCTCCGCCGCCTCCAGAGGCACCGGAGCTTCGCTCACATGCGTCAGCAGGATCCCGGGGCGGTTCGTCAGCATCTCGATCTCGTCGATGTCGACCTGGAGGATTTCACCCTTCTGAACCAGAAGGTCCAGGGTCTCGGCGCTCTCCGGGTCCACAGAGACGCTCACCACCGCCGGGAGGAGCCGTCCGGCTCGGGCCAACGAAAGGGCCGCCACCTCGGTGGGGCCGGCCTCACTCAAACGAGTCCCGTTCAGGGGGGGCAGCCCTGGAGCACTGGCCAGCGCCAGGATCCGCTCTCCGTCGGTGCCCGGCTTCAGGTGGAGGCGGATCGGTCGACCGGTCCGCAGGCGGCCGTTGCCGGTGCCGTTCCCATGTGGAGCGGCCCCTCCGAGGCCCGCACCCAGTGACTCGATGCGGTGATGGGTGACCACCAGGTAGAGTTGGCCTGAGCCTGACCCGGTCAGGAGGTCGAGGGTTTCGGGACGGAGTTCCTCGACGCTGGCCACGAGGGAGGCCGGCCCTCCGTCCGATGACACGATGTGAAGGGCTCGCCCCCGACGAAGGTCGAAGAGCGCTCGTTCCGCCTTATGCATATGTTAGGGTCCTGCTGGGTGGGAAGGATCCTGATGACTGCGCTGCCGAAGCATGAAAACCCCTCTGACCCCGTGGGGATCCCGGGCGGGCCTCAGGGTGTTCTGATTCTGTCATGTCCTCCGAACCCCGCTCCAACGCCTCCAGGGTCCCCCGGCCCGACCGTGATCCCGGACCGAACCTGATCCTCGGACTCGGGGGGAACGTCCTCCTCGACCTGGGTCTGGGGCTCCTCCTGACCCTCCTGACGGCGAGTTCCGCGGGGCTCCTGCAGGAGCCCCGCGGCGCCCATCTGGCCACGAGCGCCTTGCTCTACCTGGGCCTGTCCGCCCTTCTCCTTATTGGGCGAACCGAACCCTTCCCCGGTGTCGGGCTCGGGCCCGCGAATCGGGTGACCCTGATCCGAGCCACCCTGATCCTTCCGGTGGCCGCTCTCCTGATGTCTCCCCAGGAGCTGTCCTGGGGGCTGGCGTGGTGGGTCATCGGAGTGTCCACCCTGGCCATGGTTCTGGACGGCGTCGATGGGAGGCTGGCTCGATCCACCGGTACCTCCACCTCCTTCGGTGCCCGCTTCGACATGGAGCTGGATGCCTTCCTCATCCTCGTCCTCTCGATTCTGGTCTGGAGAAGCGGTCAGGTCGGCGCGTGGGTCATCCTCATCGGCGCCATCCGGTACCTCTTCGTGGGTGCGGGCTGGATCTGGCCGGCGCTCCAGGGCTCCCTCCCGCCGAGTTGGCGCCGAAAGGCGGTGTGTGTCGTCCAGGGGGTCGGGCTCCTGGTGGCCCTGGGGCCCATCATCCCCCCTTCGGTCGCAGCGCTCTCCGCCGGCATGGCGCTGGCTTTCCTTCTCTACTCGTTCGGATCCGATGTCCGCTGGCTCCTGGCCCGGAGTGGGGGCAGGTCGGGGTCACCGGGATGAGCACGATTCGATGGAGTCTTCGTCCAGGGGCCGAGTTGACGCTGGTCCAGGACCGCGACATCATGGAGGGTGCGGCCGGATGAAACGGATTCCGGCGCAAATCGATTTCCACCGAATCGAGGTGCGGACCTCCCTCGTCAAGGGAGCTTGAGGAGTGGTCGATTCTCAATGACTCAGAACGGCTATCCCTCCCACCACCAGGGAGGAGGGGACTCCCGTCATTCCCGAGCCCTGAACCGACTCGGCCTCCATCCGATGGCACACCGTCCGCCCCTCCTCGGGCGGTTCTGGTTCTATGCGGCGGCCGCCTTCCTCCTGCCGGTGGTGGTGAAGCTGGGGCTACCGGCCGGGGAGTCCTCACTGGACGAGCTGGTCTGGCTCATCACCCTGGTCCCGGCCTTCCTCCTCTCTCTGCACTACGGGCTCCGGGGCGCGTTCGCGGCCCTGATCGCGGGGACGATCCTCTTCCTGGGCGTCCAGCTCGCCCTGACCTTCACCTCGACGTCCACGGATCTCCGGATCACGGTACCCATCTACATCGCCTACGGGGCCCTGGCCATCAGCGTGGGATGGCTCTCCGAACAGCTCCATGACCACTACAGGTACATCCTGGAGCTGAACGCCACCCGGAAGAACCAGGCCCTGGAGACCCTGTCGGCGGGTATCGCCCACGATTTCAATAATATCCTCACCGCCATGGTGGCCAACGCCGACCTCATGGCCCGGGATCTGACCGAAGAGGGCGAGAAGGAGAGAAGGGAACTCTCCGACCTGAGGGCGGCGGCTCGCAGGGGCGCGGGAATGGTTCGGAACCTCCTGGCCTTCAGCCGTCAGGGCATGTTGGCGCTACGCCCCGTGGCCCTGGATCGGGAGGTGCAGCAGCGGATGCCCCTGGTGCGTCGCCTGATCCCGGAGGGGATCCACCTCACCTTCGAGACCGAGGAGGAATTGCCGCCGGTCATGGCGGACGCCGGTGCGGTGGAGGGAATCCTGACGAATCTCATCACCAATGCGCGCGACGCCATGCCTCACGGCGGAGAGCTCCGGATCGAGGTGGGGCATGGCCGTCTGGAACAGGAGCACCTGCGCAAGACCGGGTGGGGAGACCCCGGTGACTACGTGTGCCTCACCGTGCGGGACACCGGCGAGGGGATGACCGAGGAGGTGCTGGCCCGGGTCTTCGATCCCTTCTTCTCCCTGAAGGGACCCGGCGAGGGGACTGGGCTGGGGATGGCAATGGTCTACGGCCTCATGAAGCAGCACCGGGGCTACATCGACATTCAGAGCGAGCCCGGTGTGGGCACCCGGGCCCAGGCCTACTTCCCCGTGGCCAAGGACCGGATGGCCGCGGCGCCCCCCTCGGAAACCTCTCGGCCGCAGGGCGGGGAGGAGACGATCTTCCTCGTCGAAGACGACGACGCCATCCGGGAAGCCGCGAAGCGGATCCTGGAGCGTTACGGCTACACGGTCCACACGGCCGCCGACGGGGACGAGGCTGTGGGGAGGTTCTACGAGGTGGCCTCGGAGGTGGATCTCATCCTGGCCGACGTGGTCCTGCCCGGAAAGACTGGTCCCGAGTTCTACGACGCCGTGCAAAGGGGCCGCGCCGATCCCCCCGTCCTCTTCATGAGCGGCTATCCTGCCCGGACGGTCCAGGCCCGGACCTCACTGGACCCGGGGGCTCCCTTCCTCCAGAAGCCGTGGACGGTGGAGGAGCTGACCTCGGCGGTGCGGGAGGTCCTGGATGCGCAGGTGCCCAGCCGGTGAGCGCTGGATGGGGGCGCGCTCCTCTGAGGGCGGCGCACCCACCGAACACCGGCGGCCCACCCTTCCGCCCAGGGGCCTTCACCGCCCCATGACGATCCCCTCCCGACGCGGGTCGGCGCCGCCGAACAGCCCACCGTCCTCGGTGCGCTGGATCGCCTGGAGGCCGCTGGTCATGTTGCTCTCGTTGACCTGGTGTCCCCGGGCTTCCAGCGCCTGGATCACCTGGTCGGGGAACCGACCGCTCTCCAGGGCCGACGGGCCGTTGTAGTTGGCGAAGTTGGGCACGTCGATGGCTTCCTGGGCGTTCAGGCCCCAATCCAACATCCCCACCAGGGCTTTGGCCGTGTAGTGGATGATCCCCGCTCCCCCGGGTGAGCCCACGCTGGCCACGAAGTCGCCACGCTCCCGATGCAGCACCAGGGTGGGCGCCATGCTGGAACGCGGCCGCTTGCCCGGCTCCACCCTGTTCGCGATAAGGCGCCCTTCGTCGTCACGGGGCGTCAGCGAGAAGTCGGTGAGCTCGTTGTTCAGGTGGAATCCTCCACCCAGCCCCGTCCCCCCGTCGGTCATGATCCGGCTCCCGAACCCGGATTCGATGGTCGTGGTCATGGAGACGGAGAATCCCTCCCGATCCACGATGCTGATGTGGCTCGTGCCCCGATCGGGCTGCTCGGGGTGGACGCCGGCCGCCGCCTCCTGGAGCTCGTCCGGGGTTCCGGGTTGCGCCTGCCCCATGCTCCGGTCCCCCACCAGGGCGGCCCGGGACGCGAGGTATTGCGGGTCCAAAAGGCTCTCCCAGCTTCCGGCCGGGGGATCCACGAATCGGGGATCGGCCACGTACTGGTTTCGGTCGGCGAAGGCCAGTCGGGCTGCCTCGAAGTAGAGGTGGAGCCAGTCCGCCGTGGGGATCGCGTTGTCCAGCGGGACCTCAGGGGTCTCCACCTCCTCGAGGATTCCCAGCATCTGGGCCACGGCCAGATGGCCGGAGCTGGGCGGCGGGAAGCCGCAGAGCTCGTAGCTGCGCCAGGGGGTGCAGATGGGATCCACCTCGAAGTCCTCGTCGGGATAGGCCGCCACATCGTCCACCGTCATGGGACCGGGTCGCTCGGGGTGCGTTCGGACCCGCTCGACCATGGCCTCGGCCACCTCACCCCGGTAGAAGGCTTCGATCCCCTCGTCGGCCACACGTCGAAGGACCTGGGCCAGGGCCGGGTTGCGGAGCGTGTGCCCCACCGGGTGGGGGTCGCCCACTTCGTCGTAGTAGAGGGCCCGGGCGATGTCGTCGTTGCGGAGACTCTGGTCGGCCTCCAGGAGGCCGTGGAGGCGAGGGCTGATCTGGAACCCCTCCTCGGCCAGGGTGATGGCCGGCCTGAAGAGCTGAGCCCAGTCGAGACGTCCGTAGTCGCCGTGGGCCTGAGCCAGCATGGCGATGGTGCCGGGCACACCCACCGAAAGTCCGCTTCGCACGGCGTCACCGAAGGGCAGGGGTTCACCACTGTCGTCGAGGAAGAGCTCCTCGGCGGCGCCGGACGGTGCGGTCTCCCGCCCGTTGTAGGCCCGCACGGAGTTCCCGTCCCAGTGCATGAGGAAGGCCCCGCCCCCGATCCCACTGGACTGGGGCTCCACCAGGGTGAGGACCATCTGGACCGCGATGGCCGCGTCCACCGCCGATCCCCCCGCCTCGATGATCTGGAATCCGGCGTCGGTGGCCAGGGGGTTCGCCGCGGCCACGGCGAACTCCTCGGTGGCCCAGCCCGGCTTCTCCTGGTAACCGGTGGCCATCTCGGGCTGCGGGGGAATCTCGTACGCCACCCCGGTGTCGGCCGCGATCGGGGAGTTGGACACGGCGTCGTCCACCTCGGCCGGCTCACACGCCGCCAGAGCGAGGACCGCGAGCACGACGACTCCCGCCAGGCGAGCGGAGAGGGAGCGAGGCCGAACCACCCGCGACCGGGAAGGTCGGCGAGCAAGACCGAGGAGCATGTCGAGGGGTGATCGGGTCTGGATATCGGTCATGTCGAGTGTTCGGGAGGAAGACGTGGATGGATGCGCGGGCCGGAGGGTGGCCGGGGTTCTGGATCCGGAGCGTCGGCTCCGGGAGCCGGCTCCTCCGATGCCCACGTGAGGCTAGGCGCGTCGTCCCGGGCGAGCAAGGTGGGTCGTTCCCGTCCAAACCCTCGGCCCACTCCTCCCGTCAAAGTTTCGACCGAAGCACTGGCGGACCAGGACCGGAGGAGACGATGCGCGGGATGGGCGATGCGGAAAGGGAAGGGAACGCGACCCTTTGGTGGGGTTCGAGGGCGGAGCCGATCGGAAGGGGCAGGGGCCCACGTCGCGTGGGCTCGGTCCGGCCACCCCGAGTTCGCCCCGGCCGGACCCAGGCCTCCAGGCCCCCGACGGGTCTGGTACTGCTCCTCCTCCTCTTCGCCCTGGGCGACCAGGACCTGCTGGCTCAGGCCGGGCCGGGGGACCCGGCGCCCCGGATCGAGGCCGTCCGGATCCAGGGGGAGCCCCCGACCCTCGACGGCGACCTCTCGGACCCCGCCTGGGCCCGGGCGGCGGTGGCCGACGGATTCGTTCAGATGACCCCCACGCCCGGGGCCCCTCCGTCCGAGGCCACGGAGGCCCGGGTCCTCTACGACGACGAGGCCCTCTACGTGGCGATCCGGGCGCTGGACTCGGTCCCCGATTCCATCGTGGGCCAGCTGACCCGCCGGGACGAGGCGTCCTACTCGGATCTGGTCTGGGTGATGATCGATTCGTTCCACGATCGCCGAACCGCCTTCCGATTCGCCGTGAACCCCGCAGGGGTGAAGTCCGACGTCTACCTTTTCGACGATGTGCGACGGGACTCGGGGTGGGAGGCGGTGTGGGAGGTGGCCACCCAGGTGGACTCCCTGGGATGGACCGCAGAATTCAGGATCCCACTCTCCCAGCTCCGCTTCTCCGGGGCCGCGGAGCAGGACTGGGGAATCAACTTCGGGCGGGAGATCGCCCGGCGAAACGAGACGGTCACCTGGGCGCCCCTCAACCCGGGGGAGCAGGCGGTGGTCTCCCGGGCCGGGACGCTCGAGGGAATCCGGGACCTGAGCCCCGGATCCCGCATCGAGTTGATGCCGTACACCGCGGGTCAGGCGGCGCGGGTCCCCGGAGATCCCGGGAACCCCTACTGGAGTTCCACGGACGGGACGATGAGGGTGGGGGCCGACCTGCGGTTGGGGGTGACGAACGACCTGACCCTGGATCTCACAGTGAACCCGGATTTCGGTCAGGTGGAGGCAGATCCGGCCCAGGTGAACCTGACCGCCTTCGAGACCTTCCAACCGGAACGGCGCCCCTTCTTCCAGGAGGGCGCCGGGATCTTCCGGATGGGGATCGGGCTCGGGGATGGAGACGGGGAGAACGAGGGGCTCTTCTATTCACGGCGGATCGGGCGGGCACCCCAGGGCGCCCCACCCCGCGGGGCCGAGTGGGCGGAGCGTCCTTCCCAGAGCCGCATCCTCTCGGCCGGAAAGCTGTCGGGGAAGACCTCGACCGGCTGGTCCGTGGGGCTTCTGAGCGCGGTCACAGGGACCGAGACGGCCCGGGCCATCCTGGAGGGGGAGGAGGTGCGCACCATCGTGGAGCCCCGGACGAGCTACTCCGTGGCCCGGCTCCAGAGGGATTTCCGGGGCGGACACACCTCGGTGGGGAGCATCGCCACCGGCACGCTCCGGGACGGCGCTGCCGCCGACGAGCTCTCCCTCCACCACCGCGCCTGGTCCGGAGGGGTGGATCTCCGGCATCGATGGGCCGGGGGGGACTTCGAGCTTCGAAGCTTCCTCGTCGGGTCCAGGGTGGAAGGGTCCCTGGACGCCCTCCATCGCACCCAGACCTCGTCGGCCCGGTACCTACAGCGCCCCGATGCCCAGCACGTGGACGTGGACCTCGATGCCACCCACATGCAGGGCCTGGCGGGGAAGCTCGAGATCCACAAGATCGCCGGCGGGGACTGGCGGGGGGCCTCCTTCACCCACTTCCGTTCGCCGGGCTTCGAGGTGAACGATCTGGGCTTCATGCCCAGCTCCGACTACATCAGCCAGTGGTTCTGGATCCAGCGGCGAAGCGATCGGCCCGGTCGCCACCTGCGCAACTGGATGGTGAACCTGAACGCCGGCTCCTCCTGGACCTTCGGCAGGGAGGCGCGGAATCGGAACGGGAACGTGAACTGGAGCGGCAGCACGCTGGGCAACCTGGGCTTCTGGGGTGGGGTGAGCGCCAGCGACCGGGTCCTGAACACCTCCCTCCTCCGGGGAGGTCCGGGGATCCTGACTGCCCGGGGTCTGAACGGCTGGACCGGGATCGGCACCGACGAACGTCAGGACATGCAGTTGAACCTCAACGGGAGCTGGAGCGTTCGCCCCGAAGCCGATTCCTGGTCTGTCAGCCTGAGCCCGAGCCTGCGCTGGCGTCCGTCGGGGAGGGCGGCCCTCCGGCTGGGTCCCTCCTTCAGCCGGCGGTTCGAGGACCGACAGTGGGTGCAGGCCGTCGCCACCGACACGGGGACCGAGTACGTCTTCGGACGGATGGATCAGAGCACCCTGGCCATGACGCTCCGGACCGACCTCGCCCTGACGCCCACCCTGTCGTTCCAGTTCTACGCCCAGCCCTTCCTCAGCTCGGGAAGCTTCGACGACTTCAAGAGGGTGAACGACCCCCGAGCCCGGCGCTACGCGGACCGGTTCCAGGGAGTGGACGCCGGCCTGGTCGACGGAGGCTACCGGGCCGACCTGAACGGAGACGGTGAGTTGGAGCGCTTTCAGAATCCGGAGTTCAGCAGCCTGCAACTCCGCTCCAACGCCGTACTCCGGTGGGAGTACCGCCCAGGTTCCACCGCGTACCTGGTCTGGTCCCAGGCGCGAACGGGCTTCGAGCCCCACGGAGAGTTCGAGGTGGGTCGGCGCCTCGACGACCTCTTCTCGACACCGGCCGAGAACGTGCTCATCCTCAAGGTGAGCTACTGGTTCACCCCCTGACGGGTAGTGGCAAGAGGGGCGTCCAAACCTTTCAGTCCGATCCTTCGTCTCACTGGTGAAGGGATCGGGTGGGATGCGACCAGGAGATCCGGGAGGAGGCGCGAGACGATGGCCGGAAGCACGGGAGGGACGGGGTGAGCACCCTATGAGCGGGTCGTCGGCTCCGATCGGGGAGCGGAGGGAGGCCTCGGGAGCGGAAGCTCTCTCGGAGGCGCAGCCGGTCCGGACACGGGATCGTCCCACGGACGGAGCGCTCGTGGCCGCGGCTCGGGACGGAGACCTGGAGGCCTTCGAGGCGCTCTACCGGAGGCACGTGGGCCGGATCCACGCCCTGGCCCTCCGCATGACCGCCGACCCCCGCGAGGCCGAAGAGGCGACCCAGGACGTGTGGGTGCGGGCCTGGGAGCGCCTCGGGACCTTCCGGGACCAAAGCGCCTTTACCACCTGGATCCACCGGATCGCCGTGAACCTGATCCTGGACCGGGAGCGTCGGCGGAGCACGTGGACCCGACGAAGCCGGCCCCTCGACCACCCGGGGATGGTGCGGCGGGCCCGGACCCCCGAGCGGACCGAGGATCGCCTGACGCTGGAGGCGGCGGTCGCCGCCCTCCCGGAGGGGGCCCGTCACATGTTCGTCCTCCACGAGATCGAGGGTCTCAAGTGCCGCGAGGTGGCCGAGGCGACCGGAACGGCGGTGGGAACGGTGAAGGCTCAGCTCCATCGAGCCAGAAAACTGCTGAAGGAGGCGCTGTCATGAGCACGTCCGAAGATCGCCCGCGACCCGTGGACGACGAGGGGAGCGAGGATGCACACGAGTGGGCCGACGCAATCCGGGAGCTCTCCCGGGAGATCGAGCCGGCCCGGGATCTCTGGCCCGGGATCGAGGCCCGGATCCGCGACCGGGAGGCGACCCTCCCTCCGACGCGCCGCGGGGATCCCCCTTCGACCCCTCGGCGGGTTCGCTGGACGTGGGGGCTGGGGCTCGCGGCGGCCGCAGGGTTGGCCGGGATCGGGATCGGATCCCTCCTCATCCAGAGTCCGGGCGGGAACGGAGGACCCCCGGCCGGGCCCGAGGTGTCGGCTCCGTCGGCTTCCATGACGAGCCCGGTGGCCGCCCAGGAGCGCATCTCGGCCGTTGAGGAGGCCTACGAGCCCGCCCTCTCCGAGCTCAGGCTTCTGGCCGAATCCGCCGACCTCTCCCCCGAAACGCGCCAGGTCCTGAACGAGAGCCTGGAGACTATCGATGCGGCGATCCGCGAGGCCCAGGAGGCCGTGGAAGCCGATCCGCTTGCGCCCCGGGCGGTGGAGAGCCTGCGGCACATCTATGAACGGAAAATCGACCTCCTCCGCGTCATCGCGGAACGATCTTCCAGCACCTGACCGGAGATTCCCCCATGCGATCGATTCTATGTGCCCTCCTCCTCCTCGGACTGGCCCCGGGGCTGGCTCTCACACCGGAGCTCCTTCCCGCTCCGGCCCTCACCCTCACCGCCCAGGAGAGAGTGGAGGAGCGTCACCCCCTGGACCCGGACGGCCGCCTCTCCGTGCAGGCGGTCCGCCACAGGATCACCGTCTCGGTCTGGGACCGGGACGAGGTGGAGGTGGTGGCCACGCTGGATCCCGAGCGCGAGGAGCTTCGGGTCACCGGCTCGGCGTCGGACCTGCGGATCGAGATTCGGGAGGAGGGGCGGGGGGCGAGGGGCCGTGACGGTGCCATCGAGCTGCGGGTTCCCCGTGAGGCTCGCCTGGATCTGGGGACGGTGAGCGGGGGGATCCGGGCCGCCGGCGTGACGGGGACCGTGCGCTTCGCAACGACGAGCGGCTCCATCGAGCTCGAGGGTTCGCCGACGACGGCCCATCTGGTCACCGTGAGCGGCTCGATCCAGGCGTCGGGCGAGATCCAGGACCTGAGGGCCAACGCCGTGAGCGGATCCGTCACCGCACGGGGCGTCCGGGGCGACGTGGAGGCGAACACGGTGAGTGGCGCCCTCGACCTCACGGCGGCGGGCCCCCTGCGGAGGGTGCGGGGGAACTCGGTTTCGGGTCGGATCACCCTGACGGGGGAGGCGGCTCCGGGCGCCTCCTTCGAGCTCCAGAGCCATAGTGGGCGGATCGACCTTCGGCTCCCGCGGGATACGCCGGCCGACTACGAGCTCGAGGTGTTCTCGGGGTCCATCCGGAACGGGATGACCGAGGACGAGGCCCGCTCCGGTGCGTGGGGGCCCGGGCGGACCCTCCGCTTCCGTGTGGGCGATGGGAGCGTACCCGTACGGATCCAGAGCTTCAGCGGGGGGATCGAGCTCGCGCCGCTGGGGTGAAGGGCTTCGGGCGCTGAAGAGCCGACCCGTCTCGGCCGGGATCCGCGGGGTCCGATCCAGGCGCGCCTTCACGGGGCTCGTTCGGGGCGATAGAATGGCACCGGCCCCGAGGCGACGTCCGATCCCGCTGCTGGGGCCGCCACGGTCATCCGCCCACCCCGTCGGAGGACGAGCCCCGGATGAGCTTAAAGCTCCGCATGCCCCACACCCTCACCCTCCTGTTCTTCCTCATGGTGGCCGCGCTCGTAGCCACCTGGATCGTGCCCCAGGGCCAGTTCCAGACCGAGGTGACAGAAACGGGCCGGGAGGTGGTGGTGCCTGGAACGTTCGAGGTCGCCGACGAGCGGGAGCTTCTGAGTCCCTGGGAGCTCTTCACGGCGATCCCCCGAGCCTTCGCCGACGCCCAGAACATCATCTTCTTCCTCCTCATCATCGGTGGGGTCCTGGCGGTCATCCGCCAGACCGGGTCCATCGACGCCCTCCTGGGGGGGCTCCTGAAGAGGTTCAGCACTCGGCCGGGGACGCTGATCTTCGCCGTCGTCTTCGTCTTCGCCCTCACGTCGAGCGCCATGGGGGCGTCGGGGGAGTACATCCCCTTCGTCCTCATCCTCGTGGCCCTGTGTCGAGCCATGCGGCTCGATGCGATGACGGCGGTGGGGATCGTGGTGGCCGGATACGGGATCGGCTACGGGGTGGCGGCCTTCAATCCCTACACCGTTGTGGTGGCCCAGGAGGTGGCGGACCTCCCGACCTACTCGGGCTGGCCCTTCCGCCTCGCCATCACCCTGCCCTTCGTGCTCATCGGGTGGCACCACGTCTGGAGCTACGCCCGCAGGGTCGAGGCGGACCCCTCCCGGAGTCTGGTGCACGACGTGGAGATTCCCGATCAGGGGAAGGCACCGGAGGAGTACCCCGCCATGCAGAACCGCCACCTCCTCGTCCTGGCGGGCTTCGTGGCGGCCCTGGGGATCTCGATCTGGGGCATCGCCCAGTGGGGGTGGTACCTCACCGAGCTGGGCGCCGCGTTCCTGGTCCTGGGGCTGGGCGCGGCGCTGGTGTTTCGGCTGGACGCCAGTGAAACGGCGGGCCGCTTCGTAAAGGGCGCCACGGA
>SKKH01000172.1 GCA_007121555.1 Gemmatimonadota bacterium
CCCAGAGGGGTCTCCGGGATGGGACCGCCTTCGGGGCTTCCGGCCCGCGCGCATCCCCACCCCACCGCCACGAACAGAGGCAGCATCAAGAGCCCCAGGACCAGGGCTCGCCAGGGGACCCCAGGCCGCGATGAAGACGTCGAAGACCCCAGGCGACTCCGGATCACGCCCCCTCCAGCAGGTGGAGCTTGTCCTGAAGCTTGTCGCGCTGATCCAGGAAGGTGGCCTCCTTGTCCCGCTCCTTCTGGACGACCTCGTCGGGGGCTCGGGTCACGAAGTTCTCGTTGGCGAGCTTCTTTCGGACCCCGATGAGCTGCCCGTCCAGTCGGTCGATCTCCTTCTGGAGCCGGGCCCGCTCCTGGTCCAGGTCTACCAGCCCCTCCAGGGGAAGGAAGATCTCGACCCCGCTGGCCAGGACCGCGGTGGCTCCAACACCCCGATCGTCCGAGGAGCCGAACTCCAGCTCCTCGATCCGGGCGAGCTGGACGAGCTGCGGCCCCTGACCCTCGAGGCGATTTCGCATCTCGGTGGAGGCTCCAGCCAGGAGGACGGACACAGGAGCGCCTTCGCCCACACCATATTCCTTGCGTAGGCTCCGGACCGTCGTGACGAGTTCCTGGAAGCCCGACATGGTGGCCTCGGCCTCCGCGTCGTTCCATCTCGGATCGGGCTGGGGCCACGGAGCCACCAGGAGCCGCTCCGGACGATCCAGATCCCGAGGCCAGGGGATCCGACCCCACAAATGCTCGGTCACGAAGGGGACCAGGGGATGGAGCAGCCGGAGGATCCCGTCGAAGACATGGACGAGAACGGCCCTTGCAGCCTCACGGGAGGCTTCGCCCGACTCCCCCCGGAGGCGGACCTTGACCAGTTCGAGGTACCAGTCGGCGAACTCCCCCCAGAAGAAGTGGTGGATACGCTCCACCGCCTCGTGGAGGCGGAACCGCTCCAGGGCCCGGGTCATCTCGGCGGCGGTGCCGGAGAAGCGGGAGAGGATCCACCGGTCCGCCGGCTCCAGCGCTCCTTCCACCTCGTCCAGTCGCAGCACCGGATCCTCCCCGACGGACATCAGGGTGAAGCGTCCCGCGTTCCAGAGCTTGTTGGCGAAGTTGCGTCCGGGGGCGAAGGCGCCTTCCAGATCTTCGTGGTCCAGGTGGATGTCCGTGCCGACGCCGCACATGGAGAGTACGGTGTAACGGAGGGCGTCGGCTCCGAACCGGTCCACCACCTCCATGGGATCGATCCCGTTCCCCAGGGACTTCGACATCTTCCGGCCCTGGGCGTCACGGACCGTCCCGTGGAGAAAGACGTCGCGGAAGGGAGGTTCTCCCTGGAACTCGTAGCCCGCCATGATCATGCGCGCCACCCAGAAGAAAAGGATCTCCGGGGCCGTGACCAGCGTGTGCCCCGGGTAGAAGGCCTGAAGGTCATCGGTCTCCTCAGGCCAGCCGAAGACGGAGAACGGCCAGAGCCAGGAGCTGAACCAGGTGTCGAGGACGTCGGGATCCTGCTCGATCCGATCGCTCCCGCAGGCCTGGCACGCGTCGGGATCCTCCCGGGTCACCGTGAGCTCACCGCAATCATCACAGTACCAGACCGGAATCCGGTGGCCCCACCAGAGCTGGCGGGAAATACACCAGTCCCGGATGTTCTCGAGCCACTCCTCGTAGACCCGGGTCCAGCGCTGGGGATGGAAGCGAATGGTCCCGCCCCGGGAGGCCTCCAAAGCCGGTCGGGCCAGGGGCTCCATCTTTACGAACCACTGATCGGAGAGCCGGGGCTCCACCACGGTGTCGCAGCGGTAGCAGCGCGGCACCGAGTGGCGGTGCGGTTGGGCTCCGGAAAAGAGTCCGAGCGCCTCGAGCTCGGCCACGACCTTCCGTCGAGCCTCGAATCGGTCCATTCCCTGGAACGCCGCCGGAACCGCGTCGTTCATGGCCGCGTCGGCGCTCAGGACGTTCAGGACCTGGAGTCCGGTTCGACGGGCGATCTCGAAGTCGTTGGGGTCGTGGGCCGGGGTCACCTTCACCATGCCGGTGCCGAACTCCGGGTCCACCCAGTCGTCGGCGACGACTGGAATCTCACGGTCGGCCAGCGGAAGGTGGACCTTGTGCCCGACCAGCGCCGCGTAGCGCTCGTCGTCGGGGTGGACGGCGACGCCGGTGTCGCCCAGCATCGTCTCGGGCCGGGTCGTGGAGACCGTCAGGAACCAACGACCGTCCTCGAGCCGGTCCAGGGCCTCCGCCCCGGCTGCCCTGGCAGCCTCGGCCGCAGGCCATGTCGACTCAGGGAGCGGATAGCGGAGGTGATAAAGCCGCCCCTCGGATTCGGATCCCTCCGCCTCCTCGTTCGAAAGCGCGGTGCCGCAGCGGGGACACCAGTTGATGATGTACTCACCTCGATAGATGAGGCCCTTCTCATACAGGCGGACGAAGACCTCCCGAACCGCCCTGGAGAGCTCCGGGTCCAGGGTGAAACGGGTCCGCTCCCAGTCGCAGGAGGCCCCGATGGCCTGGAGCTGCTCCAGGATCGTGCCCCCGGTCGTCTCCACGAAAGACTGGATCCTGCGAACGAAGGCCTCTCGCCCTTCGTCGAAGCGGGTTTTCCCCTCCTCCTCGGCAAGCTGCCGCTCCACCACGTTCTGGGTGGCAATCCCGGCGTGGTCGGTCCCCGGGACCCAGACCGCGGCCCGACCCTGCATCCGACGCCACCGGATCAGCACGTCCTGCACCGTGTTGTTCAATCCGTGACCCATGTGCAGGACCGCCGTGACGTTGGGCGGCGGGATCACGATGACGTACGGGTCGGCCCCCCGCTCCAGCACCTCCGCGGGAGACACGTGGAAGCGCCCCTCCGTTCGGGAGCGGGCGTAGAGGGGGCCCTCGATGTCGGTGGGGTCGAGTCGGGGGGAGAGGGCGTCGGCCAAGGGTTACCTCGAAGTCACGGAAGTCGGCCCAACGGGCCGAGACGGGAAAGGTCAGTGAGGCCCGAAGGTTATTTCGGGTGGAAGGGGGCGTCAATCGGGATCGAGCCCCGAGGTGGGTTCTATCCCCCACCCCCACTTCGCTCGCGCTCCCGCTCCTCGTCCATCCGGCGGCGGATTTCCCGGGCCCGTTCCGCCCACGTATGGCGAATGGCCTGGGAGGCCGCGCCCCGGGCGATGTCATCGGCGATCCATCGATCCCGATTGACCCGGTCCCGAATGCCCGGCGGGGTGTCGAAGGTAAAGGGGAGCGGGACGGAGAAGTCTCCCAGGTGGATCCGCCCGGGAGAAAGTCCCCAGCGCCGTCCATCGTCGTCGGTGTAGGTCCAGTCAGTGGCCCGGTCCGAGAGCGCCGCCGCCACCGCTACGGAGTCGTTCCAGTCCTGCATCATCCCATAGATCATGAGCTGAGCCCGCTCCTCATCGCTCAGATCCATGTACTCCGCGTCGCCGAAAGCCCAGAGCCTCGGGTCCGGGGTCTGGGGCTGAAGGCGTTCGGCGATGTGGCGACGAAGCTCCTCTTCCTCTTCACCCACCTCCTCCGGGGTAAGCTCAAGCTCGGGAAAGGCGTCCTCTGCGGGCGCGGGCGTGGGTTCGGCCTCGGGATCGGCGAGAGGTTCCTCGGCCGGCTCCGGATCGGGGGGCAGCTCCGGAGTCGGAGCGTCCTCTTCCTCGGGTTCGGCCTCCTCGGGAGGGTCCGTCTCGAGGAGGAGGACCACTTCCATGGAGGGCTCGGGCCGGTCGCGGTCAGGGAGCTCCACCATGGCGGGCCCAGGATCGATCCGATCCATGATGGCAGGATAGAGCGCCACCAGGACGAGGTGGACCGCGATGGAGATGCCCACCCCCCACGCCAGAGCGCGGCGCTCCCGACGGAGGCCCCCGGATGCACCGGTGCTGAGGGGGGACTCGGGGTCCGGGTTGGGGGTGGGGGCTGGAGGGGTCATCGCCTCTTGTAACCCCGCTGACGGGGGCGGTTCCGGCCTTCTTCAGCCGCCCAGAAGGTCCTGGAGTCGAAGAGCTCCGGCCCGGAGGCGGGCTTCGGAGGTTGTGAGGGCGACCCGGAAGAACCCCTCTCCGCCCTGACCCAGGGCCGACCCGGCCAGAACCACCACCCCGGCCTCGTCCAGGGCCCTCCTGGCGAACTCGTCGGAAGCCATCCCCCCGGGCACCGGAATCCAGAGATACATGGTGGCCCGGGGCGGCTCCAGCTGAAAACCGGCCTCCTGGAAGGCGGCCACCGCCGCATCCCGCCGCCGCTGGAAGACCTCGACATTTCCAGGCACCCAGTCGGGCCAGGACTCCAGCGCCGCCACCCCCGCAGCCTGAACGGCCAGGAACGCCCCGGTGTCCACGAAGGTCTTCAGGCGACTGAGACCGGAGATGAGCTCCGGGTGTCCGGCCACCCACGCAAGCCTCCACCCCGTCATGTTGTAGGTCTTCGAGAGGGAGTGGAATTCCACCGCCACCTCCCAGGCACCCTCGATCTCGAGCACTGAAGGCGGGCGATATCCGTCGAAGGCCACCTCCGAATAGGCATGGTCGTGGAGCAGGACGATGCCCCGCTCCCGACAGAAGGCCACGGCCCGCTCGAGGTAGCTCCGAGGGGCCACGGCGGAGGTGGGATTGTTCGGGTAGTTGAGGATCAGGACTCGAGTCCGATCGAGCACCTCGGCGGGGAGGTCCTCGAAGGGGAGGAGGAAATCATGCTCGGGTCGCAGCGGCACCGGATGGGGAGTGGCTCCCGCCAGCACCGTTCCCCCTCGATAGGCCTGGTAGCCCGGGTCCGGATAGACGGCCACATCCCCGGGGTTGAGGATGGAGAGGAGGAGGTGGGCGATGCCCTCCTTCGAGCCGATGAGGGGCAAGAGCTGAGCGAAGGGGTCGACCTGAAGGCCGAAGCGGGTGCTCATCCAGCGGGTCGCGGCTTCACGGAAGGCAGGCAGGCCGAGCTGGAAGGGATACCGGGAGTAGGCGGGGTCCTTCACAGCCTCCCGGATCGCCGCAACCGCGGAAGGGGGTGGGGCGAGATCCGCATCGCCGGCTCCCAGGTCGATGACATCCACCCCCCGGGCCTCCAGGGCCCGACGACGCTCCGGAATCCCTGCCCCGGGATATCCGGGGAGGGAGCCCAGTCCCCTGGATCGGGGGGGGAAGGGGGACGTCATCCGCCGCCTCGCCCCGGAGGACCGGCACGAAGCTGACTCCGCGACATGGATCTGGCCGGACCGGTGGCCGTCCCTCCCACCGGCCTCCAGGGCGCTCCCGGCCCCGACCGGACGGGATTCGCCACCGCGCCCACGCCCGGGATCGAGACCTCCACGTCGTCCCAGGGAAGGAGAGGCCCCACCCCTTCCGGTGTGCCGGAGAGGATGAGATCGCCGGGCTCCAGAGTCATGATCCGGGAGATGAAGGCCACCAGCGCCGGAGGGGAGAAGGCCATCTCCCGAACACTTCCCTCCTGACGAAGCTCCCCGTTGACCCGGGTCTCGACACGGAGCTCCTCGGGCTCCACAGCGCTCAGGGGGACCGGCGTTCCGATGGGACAGAAGGTGTCGAATCCCTTGGCCCGGGTCCACTGGCCGTCGGCTCGCTGGAGTTCCCGGGCCGTGACGTCGTTGGCCGGGACCACATGGGAGAGGTGATCCCAACCCTCCTCCTCCCGAACGAACCGGCAACGCCGCCCCACCACGAAGGCGATCTCACCCTCGAAGTCGACCCGCCCCACACCGGGGGGGAGCAACACGGGGTCTCCCGCAGCTGAAAGGGCCGACGGAGGCTTGAAGAAGATCAGAGGTTCGGAGGGAACGTGCCCCCCCAGCTCCCTGGCATGCGCGTGGTAGTTGCGTCCGACGCAGACGATCTTCGAGGGCCTGCCAAGATCATGGTCCATGTCGCCGGAGCCTACTTCCTCGGCCCTGTGTAGTTGTACCGGAGCGTCCCGACCACGGCCACCATCATGGCGATGGCCAGAAAGCCGGCGATGACGGCGTACCAGAACCCGGCGTCCGGCTGATCCGCGGCCCAGCTGTTGGCCGCCGCTCGCACGGCCATGAGAGTGAAGAGGAGCCAGATGACCCCCACGGCAAATCCGAAGATACGAGACATGTGAAGACAGGTCCGGTTCAGGCTTCAGTCGGGCCGACGACGCTGTGGGCGCCGGCAACGTCGTCCCCGACGAAGGGGACAGTGTAATCTAGGCCGCCTACCCGGGGGAGCAACCGCCGGTCCCCTCTCCCATCCGATCCGGTCGGAGATCAGGCGCCAAGGGCGGCAGATCCTGGGTCGACCTCCCCCGAAGTCCCCTCCACCAGGCCTCCGGAGTCGGTCTGGTAGAATTGCTGGAGGCGGGACCGGATCTCCTCCCAGGGGCCCTTCACCAGTGGGGCGGGGGGCAGTCCGTCCCGGAGCACCCGGCCGTACCCGCGGGTGAGGATCCGGTCGTCCAGAAGCAGGATGGCGCCCGAGTCGTTCCGGGACCGGATGAGGCGTCCGAACCCCTGCTTGAGGCGAAGGGATGCCAGTGGCAGGAGATAGCCCTGAAAGGGGTTCTGTCCCCGTCCCTCGAGAGCCTCCATGCGGGCCTGGGTGATGGGCTCCGACGGGACCCGGAAGGGGAGCTTCTGGATGACCAGGGCCCGGAGGGGATGGCCGGGAACGTCCACCCCCTCCCAGAAGGACGAGGTCCCGAGCAGGATCCCTCGCTCCGACTCGATGAAGTTTGAGAGTAGGCGGTGGCGGGGTCCCTCCCCGTGGACGAGGAGGGGCCACCTGGAGCTCACTCCGGCGTCTCTCAGGAGGCGAGCGACCCGCTGGAGCGCCCGGTGCGAGGTGAAGAGGGCGAAGACTCCGCCCCCGGTCAGATCGGCCACCTGCGTGACGACCCGGGCCGTGGCACGCTGAAAGTCCTCTCCACCACTGGTGGAGGGAAGGTCGGTGGGCACGCAGAAGACGGCCTGCTTCCGGTAGTCGAAGGGGGACGGGACCAGCTCCTCTACGACGTGAAGGGGGGGCTGGTCCTGTCCATCGACCTGGATCACGGGAAGCGCGTCGGAGAAGAGATCCTCTCCTTCCGAACGGGTCCGGGAGCGGCCGGCGCCGCCAGCGTCATCTCCGTCCCCCCGCGCCTCGTCGAGCCCGAGTCGATCGCGCAGGAACCGAAACCCTCCTCGACCCACGGTGAGGGTGGCCGATGTCACCACGGTGGTGTCGACCCTCTGGAACAGGCCGGCCCGGAGCTGGCGTCCCGGTTCCACCGGGGCCGCGGCCAGGCGGATGTTCCCTCCGCGGCGATCCGATTCCCCTTCCCGCCCCTCGATCCAGCGGACGAAGGCGTCGCCCCGCTCGCCGGGGTCCAGTACGAGCCCCAGCCCGAGGCGGGCCGACTCCAGTCTTCGCTCCAGGGATCTGAGATCCAGGACCCGGCCCTCGAGTCGGTCGCGGAGGCTCTCGTCGTCCTCCACCCGAATGCGAAGCTCCTCGACCTCGCGACCCAGTCGGGCGAAGGCGGCGGTGAGGCCTTCGAGGCGAGCGAGGACCTCCACCGACTCCGAGGGATCCCGCCCATCGCCTCGGCCCAGTCGAAGGGGCTCCTCCTGACCCATGGGCACCCGGGGCTCCAGAACGTCGAAGAACTCGTCGAGCGCCGTTCGGGCGCGGGCTACGGCAGGCCGGAGCCGATCCCGGATCCGGGCCAGGATCCGGACCGTCTCCCCCTGTCCCCCCCGGGCCTCCAGGACCTCCTCCACGCTGGCCAGGACCCCCTTTCCGTTCCGGTCCAGCCGGGACAGGGTTCGGAAGAGACCGATCCGGGTCACTTCGGTTCCCAGGTGGGAGGTGGCGGCGTCCTCCACGTTGTGACCTTCGTCCAGAATCACATGGCGGTAGGGGGGAAGGACGGCGGACTGGCTCCAGTTGTCCGTGACGTCGCGGAGAGCCACGTCCGCGAACAGGAGCGCATGGTTCACCACGAGGACATCGGCCGAGGCGGCCCGCCGGCGAGCCCTCTGATAGAAGCACGCCTGGAAATGGGGACACCTCGTCTTCAGGCAGATGTCGCCATCGGAGCGGATCTCCTCCCAGACCTGGGACGAGGGGGCGGCGGCCAGATCCGACCGGGATCCGTCGCTGGTGGACCGGCTCCACTCCACCAGCGCGTCCAGCTCCGCACTCCGGTCATCCTCGAAGAGCGCAGGTGCAGTCTCGGCGGCCAGGAGGAGGCGACGAATGGAGATGTAGTTTCCCCGCCCCTTCACCAGGGACCAGGTCAGCTCCGAGCCCAGGATGCCCTGGACCAGGGGCAGGTCCTTCCCCACCAGCTGCTCCTGGAGGTTGATCGTGTTGGTGGAGACCACCGTGCGCTCTCCGTTGCGGAGCGCCCAGAGCGCCGAGGGAAGGAGGTAGGCCAGGGACTTCCCCGTCCCCGTCCCCGCCTCCACCACCAGGACGCCTCCCTCGTTGTAGCGCTCCGCGATCCGGCGAGCCATTCGCCGCTGCCCCGGCCGATCCTCGAACCGGGTGTGGGTTCGGGCGAGGGGACCGTCAGGTGCCAGGAGCGACTCCACCTCCTCGGGGTCGAGAAGGGTTCGTTCGCGTGGCGTGGGAGGCTCGACGACCACGTAGAGGGACCGGGCCTCGTTGTCCACGATGGCCGTACCGAGCCCTTCCTCGTAGATCCGGGCCGCCATGGCCAGGTCGGCGTCGGAGGGTTCCAGGAGTCCGGAGGGATGGTTGTGAATCAGGACCTCTCCGGGCCGGGCGTCCCGAGCCGCAGCCAGGACGGCCGCCCGGTTGCCCCGAGCCACCGGCCGCGGGTCGGTCAACTGCCGATTTCCACCCACACGGGCCAGGAAGCAGACCTCCCTTCCTCCGGCCCGGCGCACCTCGGCCCGGATCGTGAGGACGGCCTCGGAATCCAGGCGAAGGGGAGCGAAGGGGCTGGACGAGGCGTCGCCTGCCATGGAAGAGCCGGTTGGGGGAGGGCGGCTCAGGTCTTGAGGGGAGCCGGCCGGGCCGAGGGAAAGAGAACGTTGTTCAGGATCAGGCGGTACCCCGGCGAGTCGGGATGCAGATCCAGATTCGTGGGCCCGTCCCCGATCTGATGCTCCGGGTCCTCGGGATCATGGCCCCCGTAGAAGGTCCACGTACCTTCTCCAAGGGTACCGTGAATGTACTTGGCGCGGTCGCCCTCCTGGGCCAGGATGGTGACGCCGGGTTTGATCCGGTCGATACGGAAGGCCGTGGTCAGGCCGTAGAAGTCGGAAAGGACACTCTCGTGGTTCTGGACCAGCATGGCCGCCACCGGGTCGATGGAGGCCGAGAAGTCGAAGAGGCGGAAGCTGCCCAGGGGCTCACGCCAGGCGGTGTTGACCTGATGGACGTCGATGTCCGAGAAGGCGTTCACCGAAGGGGAGGTCTGGATCTCGGCCGATTGAAAGGCGAAGCTCCGTGACCAGTCCATCCGTTCAGTGGCATCGCTGTCGGGTGGACGTCCGTTGGCGAAGGACGCCGTGATGTCGGTCTCACGGCTCGCCAGCGCCAGATCCAGGGTCTCGGAGGCGGAGCACATGGCGAAGAGGAAGCCCCCCTCCTCGACATAGCTCCGGATCTCCTCGGCCACGGCCCGTTTGGCCGAGGGGACGTCGGGAAAACCGAAGAGAGTGGCCACTTCCTCGTTGCGAGCCACCTCCTCCTGAAGCCAGGGAGCGTTGGAGTAGGCGAGAAAGAACTTCGAGTACTGCCCGGTGAAGTCCTCGTGATGCAGGTGGAGCCAGTCGTACTCGGCCAGCCCCCCCTCCAGAACCTCTGGATCCCAGACCGTCTCGTACGGGATCTCGGCGTATTCCAGGGCCAGGGTCACGGCGTCGTCCCACGGCTGGGCGTTGGGGGGGGTGTAGATGGCGATGCTGGGTGCGGTCTCGAGGGGTACCGCCTCCATGTTCCCTTCGGACATACGGCCCCGGATCACAGCCACCTCTCCCCCATCCACCGGCTCGACCGCGACTCCGCGGAGGGCCGCCTCCCGCCTGACCGCCTCGGAATCCGGAAGGAGGAAGGCCCCGTCCCGGTAGTTGAGAAGCCACTCCCCCGTCTCGCCTCGTTCCAGGACCCAGTAGGTGAGACCGTAGGCTTTGAGGTGATTGGTCTGGGTGCGATCCATGGGCACCAGGAGATGCTGGGCCTGGAGAGGGCCGGCGCCCCACAGGAGGAACACGAGAAGGAGCGCCCCGAGGACCAGGCGCGGAAGTACGGGGCGGGAGCGTTCAGTCGAGCGATCGGACCGAGGGATGCGAGAGGACGGTTTCATCATGGATTGCGGAGGGTCGAGAGAAGCCGGCGGGCCTCGGGGGCCAGCGGATGACTGGGCGCCGTGACCACCAGCTCCTCCAGGAGTGAGCGGGCTTCGTCGCGGTGCTCGGTCTCCGGAGATCCCGCCAGGTACCGGGCCAGCACCAATCGGGCTTCCTGGGCCTCTGCCGCCTCCGGATCCAGCTCCAGGAGCTGGCGGCGAAGGGAGGCGGCCTCTTCTGGTTCGTCTGCCTCCAAGAGGTCACTGGCGAGAAAGAGGAGGCCTGGACGGTCTTCTGGTTCCACCCCGTCGAGCCCCTCCAGGATCCGACGGGCTCCCCCCGTCGGATCCCCGGCTTCGGCGTCCAGGAGTCCCTGAACCGCGAGTCCCCCCGCCTGAGCCGATCCCTTCTCGGCCATGACGAGGACCTGGGACCAGCGAGTGGCCCGAGGTCCGTTGGACTCGGCGGCACGGCTCCGGATTCGCTCCAGCGCCAGCGTCCGGCTCTCCGGATCCGCCAGATGCCGAGGAAGCTCCTCCAGAGGAATCGCCGTGGTGTCTCCCGGGATCAAACTGGAATAGTCCGCCGCGAACCCGGAATACGAAGTGGCACCGTGGGCCCGGATCTCCAGGAGCGGGTTCTGGAGGCCCGGGGTCTCCGCCGTCGAGACGGCGAGAAGGATTCCGAGGAAGGTCTGGAGGGCAGGGCCCATCATCGAGTACCGTCCCCATCCGACCCGCGATTCAGACGCTCGAAGTATTCCAGCACGAGCCGTCGCTCCGCAGGCGAGAGCGCCTCCAGCTGGGCGGCCGTGGGAAGTGGGATGCGCTGATTCCGGAGGAGATCCGCCGAGAGCGGTGAGATCAGGCGTCTCTCCACCTCCTCGGCCGGCGTTCCTTCCCGCTCCTCGGTGGGGCCGTCACGCTCCAGGGTCCGCCCGGCACCCAGGAACCGCTCCAGCAGCTCTTCCTGCCGCTGGCGGAGCTCGGGTTCGAGTCTCCCCTCCCCGAGTTGTTCCGCCAGCTCTCTGGCCTCCCGGGCCATCTCCTCCAGATCGCCGGGCGTCCATTCACCCCCCGGCTGGTCGGCCAGCTCCTCGACCTGCCCTGCTACCGCCTCCTGGGCCGCCGCCAGCTCCTCCATCCGGGCCGACGCCCCCTCTCCCTCCGGGTCTCCGGAGAGCGCTTCCGTTTCCTGGTTCACAGCCTCCTGCTGGGCCGCCAGGTCCTCGAGCTCCTGGAGGAGGTCGTCCATGGCCGACCCGTCGGGGGTCTGGCCCACACGCTCCATGCCCGCCAGAGCGAGGAGGGCCGCCTGATTCAGGGATGCCGAGGCCCGGCCGGCGGCGGCCTGGGCTCCACTCCGCCCGCCCCGGCCCTGGAGGCCTTCCACGACCCGCTCACCGGCAGCCATGGCTTCCCCCAGCGCCGCGTTGACCTCGCGGCCCACGGAGGGAGCCTGACGAGTGGCCACCCCGATCCGGGTGGCCAGATTCCGAGTACCCTGGACCACGGCGGCCTCCTCACTCTGGAGTCCACTCCGCTCCATGGACCCGGAGCCCTGGATCCGGGCCCGGATGTCGTCCTGGCGACGGGCCAGCGCAAGGGCATCTTGCGCCCCCCGTCGAAGGGCGTTGCGGATCGTCTCCTCCCATTCCTCCAGCCATTCCATGCGGGCCTCCTCCATCTCCTGGAGGGCCTCCTGGGCCGCCTGGGCCGCCTGCTCGGCCGCCTCGGCGGCTTCATCGCTCTCGCCGGCCCGCGCGGCGTCGGCAGCCGCCTCCATGGACTCTCGGGCCCGGCTCATGTCTGCGGAAACCTCCTGGGCCCGATCCGCCGCAGACTGGTCGCCCTGGGCTTCCAGTCGCTCCGCCAGCTTGGCCAGTGCCTCCTCCACCTCCTGAGACCGGGCTGCGAGGCGGTCCTGCTCCTCAGCCCCCCCCTCTTCCTCCAGGGCGTCCCCGGAGGCGAGGGCCTGCTGATCCTCGGCCACCCCTCGCACGTCCTCCTCCGAGCCCAGGAACGCTTCCTCGAGGGCCTCTCGTTGGAGTCGCTCCATGGCCTCTTCGAGGCGATCGCGAAGGTCCTCCCGAGCCTCGGCCAGTTCAGCCAGGTCCGCGGACACATCCGTCTGCTCTCCGCTCTCGAGGCGCTCCAGCAACTCGGACAGGCGCCGTTGATCCTCCGGGTCGGCCATCTCCGAGAGGAGGGACTCGAGGTTCCGGAGCCGCTCGGCCAGTCCCCCGTCCTGGTCTCCCAGTCCCTCCATCCCCTGGCGTGCCGCCTCCAGCTCCTGTCTGAGTTCATCCACCTCCGAGGTAAGGTTCTCCTGAGCCTGAGCCGCCTCCCTCACGGCTTCCCGCTCCTGGAATCCGGCTTCCCCCCGACTTCCACCTGTCCGGGAGTCCATGGCCTGATCTCGAAGCTCCCTGGCTTCGTCTTCAGCTCGGCGGGCCAGCTCCCCCACCCGGTCCCCCACCTCCTCGATCCGATCCCGAGCCGCACCCCTCTGGGCCGCCGAGGACGGCACTCGCAGTCGATACTCGGGGGTGGAGGTGGATTGGCCCCGGGGAGAGGCCTCCACCGCCCGGGCCGCCAGGAGCAGTTCCTGGCCAGGCTCGAGGCCCCATGTGGTCAGTTCGAGGACGGGTCGAAGGCTCACCTGTCGCTCGCCCTCCACTCCGATGGCCTCCACATCCGGAGTCATGGGCTCTCCATCTGGACCGAGCAGGGCGACTCTGAGTTCGACTCGGTCCAACCCGAAATCGTCGGCGGCCTCGATCAGGAGCGGAAGGCGAAGCGAAGCCGGCAACTCCACATCGCGCCCGGGCTCGGGCATGGAGATTACGGGAGGCAGATCGGGCTCGATCGTAAGTTCGAAGTCAGGGGGAAGTCGGGACCCATCCTCACCGTCCATCTCCCACCGGATCCGATCCGAACGCTCCGGACGCCATTCGCCCTGGAAGCGCTCGTCCTCCACCGTGAGCCGAAGCCGGGACTCTCCGTCTTCACCCCGAAGGACCAGGAGCTGGGACCCGCCTCCCGTGATCCGTCCCTGCACCCCGATGCGGGTGCCCTCCGGCACCGTCAGATCCGTGGGAGCACCCTGGACCCGCTCGTTGGGGAGGCGGGTGTGCTCGGGAAAATCCAACTCCACGATCAGCTGCGAAAGGAGAAGAGGATCGGAGGGGTCCAATCGGGCTTCGTCGGTGCGGGCCCCGTCCGGTGCGGAAGCCCAGTATCGAACCGGGGCCTCGAGAGGCGGAAGCTCAGTGGCGGCCCGGCCCGACTCCACGGCAAGGGTGCGCTCACGAAGGGGTTCCCCAGTGGCCTGCCAGTAGAGGGTCACTGTGCCCCGGTCCGGCGCGTGCACCTCCACTGACGGCACCGTGCCACGAGGAAGCTCGACGCTTCCAGGCACGAGGGTCAGGGGCGCCAACCCCGTCCCGCTGAGAATCGTGCCGGGGGACGCCAGGCCCGCCCAGGCGGTCCGGCTGCGATCCGGCGAGGCCAGAACGACCACCAGGAGGGCGGAAGCCAGGAGGAGAGTGGCCACCGCAGTGCCGCGAAGCAGGCGATCCAGCTCCCGGCCGGGACGCCCCGAGAGACGCTGGGGCGAGGGATCCAGACGGGACATGAGGCTGAGGGCCCCGGCTCGGATCAGGGTCCTGGACACGCCGGCCGGCGGAGCTCGATCCAGCTCGAGCTGGGAGCGGAGGCTGCCCCGCGGCAGGTCCGACTCCCGTTCCACCTCGCGGGTGAGACGGTCCTCCCGGCTCCACCGCCGGAGGAAGACGGCCACCGACAGGAGGAGCGCTCCTGAGGCTCCGAAGCCCAGAAGTAGGAGGAGAACGGGCAGCGGGGAGCCCGGTGTCCACCCGGCACCGCCCAGCGCCCAGGCCAGGAGAAGGACGATTCCCGACACTCCCGCGACTCCCAGGAGTGCCAGCACTCCGCCTCGGCGGTGAAGGTGTCTCCGTACTGCGGCCACGACCCCCTCGGGCGACGTCACGGAATTCTCCGGGTGACCGCGTGGACGAAGATGTTCACTCCCATCCGGAGAGCCTCCTCCCGGAGCTCCGGAGGATTTCCGTGGACCTCCTGGTCTTCCCATCCGTTCCCCAGGTCGGTTTCGTACGTGTAGAGGACCACGAGACGGCCATCCTCGAAGATCCCGAAGGCCTGAGGGGACTCCCCGTCATGCTCGTGGATCTTGGGCAGACCTTCGGGGAACTCGTAGAAGGCCGAGAAGATGGCGTGATCCGGAGGGAGCTCCACCATGGGTCGGTCGGGATACAAACGCGCCATCTCGCGCCTGAAGGCCTCGTCCATCCCGTAGTTGTCATCGGCATGAAGAAGCCCTCCCCCCTCCAGATAGCGGCGCAGGGCGGCTCGCTCCTCGGCCTCGAACACCACCTCGCCGTGCCCGCTCATGTGGATGAGCGGGAAGTCGGGCAAGGACGGGTCCAGGGGCGTCACGACCTCTTCACGGGTCGCCACCGGGATCCCCGTGCGAGTCCGGATCGCCTCGAGGAGATTCGGGAGCGACGAGGGGTTCGCGTACCAGTCTCCCCCGCCGCCGTACTGCAACCGCCCGATGGTCAGGGGGACGGCCTCGTCTGCTCGGAGGGGATCGGCTGCCTCCGCAGCGGGGCTGGGAAACGCCCAACCGTCCCCCGGTGGCCCCACGGGGAACAGAAGACAGAGGCTGGCAAGGAGGGTCAGAACCGACACGAGAAATGGACTCTTCTAGGTGGAGGGGGAAGCGGCAGGGTCGGCGGCGTCAGACCCCGGATCATGGGCGATCTGCTGAACCAGGGTGTAGACCCGGTTGCGGGACACCCCCAATCGGCGCGCCACCTCACGGGCCGCTCGGCTCGGCGAAGCACCTTCCTCGAGAAGGGCCGATGCCAGGGCTTCGACGGCGGCTTCGTCGACCGCGCCGGAGAGCTCCATCTCCTGACGGGGACCGACGACGACGGTGACCTCTCCTCTTGGGGGTTCTTCCCTATAATATCGGGCCAGCTCCCCAAGGGTTCCTCGCCGTACTTCTTCGTGCATCTTGGTCAACTCCCTGGCGACCGCCGCCGGCCTCGTGTCACCCGCGGTTCGAGCGAGTTCATCCAGCGTCCGGGCTGTCCGGTCCGGAGCTTCGAAAAGGACCGAGGTCCCCTCTCCGGCCGCCACTCGCTCCAGGACAGCCCTTCGCTCCTTCCCCTTGCGAGGTGGGAAGCCCAGGAATGTGAAGGGAATGGGGGGAAGATTGGAGGCGACGAGGGCGGCCATGACCGCCGAGGGACCGGGGATGGGGATCACCGAATGCCCCGCATCGACCGCTCGCCCGACCAGTCGGTACCCCGGGTCGGACACCAGCGGTGTGCCCGCGTCCGAGATGAGGGCCAGGGACTGCCCCGCTTGAAGGCGGTCGAGGACCCCCTCGATGCGGCTCTCCTCATTGTGCTCGTGAAGAGACAGGAGGGCCGTCTGGATGTCCAGATGACGAAGCAGGATCCCGGCGCGCCGGGTGTCTTCGGCAAGGACCAGATCCACCGACCCCAGAAGGCGGGCAGCCCGGAAGGTCACATCTTCCAGATTCCCGATGGGGGTGCTGACGATATAGAGTGTGCCCATGAGACCCGAAGATAGGGGTCGAAGCGCCGTCGCGCGACGTCCCCCCGTAAGCCACGACGACCCCCTCGGCGCTACAGTGCCGAGGGGGTCGTAGGTCAGGGTCCCGTCTCTGGTCCGGAACCCGGAACTCCGCTGCCGGGAGAGGTCAGAGATGCTCCTGAATCTTCTTCTCCAGGTGGGTCTTCGGTACCGCGCCCACCACGGTGTCCACGTGCTTCCCGTCCTTGAAGAAGAGGATGGAGGGGATGGACCGGATGCCGAAGCGGCTCGCCGTCTTCGGGTTTTGATCCACGTCCACCTTTCCAACCTTCACTCCCTTTTCCGCATACTCGTCGGCCAGCTCCTCGACGATGGGGCCGACGATGCGGCAGGGTCCGCACCAGGTAGCCCAGAAATCGACCACGGCCAGCCCGTCGGCATCCTCGATCGCCTCGGTGAAGGTCGCGTCCGTCACCGTCACCGCATTCTTGGTCTCTGCCATTTCAATCTCCTTGAGGAACCTCGGGGACCGAAACCTGCCGCCGCCCGGGTCCGCATCGTTATGATCATCGCTGTATCTGAATCCGACGATGCGGTTTCCGGCCCCGTCCATCGTCTCATTCTCGAACCCAATGGTCCTGACATGACGCCCTACCCCCTGGATCACGTGGCCATAGCCACGAACTCCATTCGGAAGAACGCTTCCCTCTTCGAACTCCTGACCCGTGCGAGTTGTTCCCCCATCGAGGAGATCCCCTCCCAGCAGGTCCGGGTGGCCTTCATCGGTCGGATCGAACTCATCGAGCCCACCTCACCCGACAGTGGCGTCGGACGCTTCCTGGAACGGAGGGGACCGGGAATCCATCACATCGCCTACCGGGTTCCCGACATCCGCGTCGCCCTGAGACACTTCGAGGCGCAGGGCCTCAAGCTCATCGACCGGGAGCCCCGACCGGGGGCCGGAGGTCATCAGGTGGCATTCCTCCACCCGTCATCGACCGAAGGAGTGCTCTGGGAATTGGTCGAGTCCCCCGGAAGCCAGGAGTGATGGGACGAGGGACGGAGGCCATCAGGGTGATGAGGTGATCCTCTCCAGTCCGATCTCCTGCACCAGCCAGCGACCTCCGCGAGACTGGACCACCACGAAGGGCACGTCGGAATAACTCTCCCTGCCCCACTCCAGATCCACCCCCACGCGAATCGTTCGAGCCTGACGACCCGCCACCGTCGACTCGGACCTCATCTGGTAGCGGTCGTGCCGGAGGATGTAGGCGATGGTGTTCATCCGGACCTCGATGTCCTGCCACGAGGTGCACCGGCTGGAAAGCCGGAGCCAGGAGCCCATTCGGCGAAACGCACAGCCCAGGCCCGATCCCGCCTGCTCCGCGATGGGCCCAGCTTCGGTTCCGAAGATCCGGGCCATGGCATCCAGATCTCGAGTGTTGGCGGCTTGGAGGAATCGCTCCACCGAGACCTGTGGTTGGGTCCCGGCCATTTCGGGGGAAGAGCTCGAGCTGGCACACCCGGCGGCACCGAGTGAAAGAATCACCGCCAGAAGACCCAGGGGGAGGGTTCGAAGGGTGGAGGACAATGGAGTGAGACGCATGCAGAAGCCTCGAAGAGGGATCACCGAGTTCGGTGACGTGACCGCCGAAGGTGGCGGTCGAAACTGAGGAAAAAAGATGTCAGTTCCTCCGCCCTGAGGGTAGGTCCGGGCTCGGGGCGGGCTCAGGCGGGGGCAGTCTCGGGACGACGAGTGATCTGGAACCGGAGATCTTGCCCCTCGGCCTCCGGGGCCAGCACTCGGATCACAGCTCCCTCCCCCACATCCTCCTCGAGGAGCCGGAGGGCCAGGGAATTCTGGATTCGCTGCTGAATGACTCTCTTGAGGGGCCGGGCTCCAAAGACCGGATCGAATCCCTCCGCGGCCAGAAGGTCCTTCACCCCGTCGTCCACCTCCAGCGTCACGTCCAGATCCGCCGCGAGGGCCCGGACCCGGTCGAGCTGGAGGTCCACGATCTGGCGCAGGTCGGCGCGGGTCAGGGGACGGTAGATGATGATGTCGTCGATCCGGTTCAGGAACTCGGGGCGGAAGTGCCGATGCATCTCCCGTCGAACCTTCTCGTCGATCTCGTCCCAATCACCGGTCTCCGCCTCCTCCAGAATGAACTGGCTGCCGATGTTGGAGGTCATGATGACGACGGCGTTTCGAAAGTCCACCGTGCGCCCCTGAGCGTCGGTCAAGCGACCGTCGTCGAGGATCTGCAGGAGGATGTTGAACACGTCCGCGTGGGCCTTCTCGATCTCGTCGAAGAGGATCACCGCGTGCGGTCGGCGCCGGACGGCCTCGGTGAGCTGGCCCCCCTCCTCATAGCCGACGTATCCCGGAGGGGCCCCGATGAGACGGGCTACCGCGTGCTTCTCCATGTACTCGGACATGTCGATGCGGACCATGGCCCGCTCGTCGTCGAAGAGAAACTCTGAAAGAGCCCGGGCCGTCTCCGTCTTCCCCACCCCCGTGGGACCAAGGAAGATGAAGGAACCCACCGGTCGGTTCGGATCCTGGAGCCCAGCGCGAGCGCGGCGCACGGCGTTGGCAACGCTCTCCACCGCCTCTCTCTGACCCACGACCCGTTCGGACAAAAGGTCCTCGAGGTGGGTCAAACGTTCCCGCTCGGACTCCAGGAGACGGCTCACGGGGATCCCCGTCCATTCCCCGACCACGGTGGCGATGTCGTCCGCGTCGACCTCCTCCTTCAGGAACTTCCCGTCGGCCTGGAGCTCCTGAAGGCGGGCCTCGGCCTCCTGAACCTCCCGTTCGGTGCGGGGAATCTCCCCGTACTGGAGCTCGGCCGCCCGCTGGAGATCGCCGGATCGAGTGGCCCGCTCCGCGTCGGAGCGGAGCTCGTCGATCCGCTCCTTGAGCCCCTGGAGGCGGGTGATGGCATCCTTCTCCGACTGCCACTCCGCCTTCATCCCCGAACTCTTCTCCCTGAGCTCGGCCAACTCCTCCTCGATGGCCTCCCGGCGTTCCACGGCGGACCGGTCCTCCTCCGTGGCCAGAGCCTGACGCTCGATCTCCAGCTGGGTGATCCTGCGCTCCACCTCGTCGATCTCCTGCGGAAGGGAGTCGATCTCGATGCGAAGTCGGCTCGCCGCCTCGTCCACGAGGTCGATGGCCTTGTCCGGAAGGAAGCGACCTCCGATGTAGCGGTCAGAAAGCCTGGCGGCGGCAATGAGGGCCTCATCGCGGATCCGCACGCCGTGATGGACCTCGTAGCGCTCCTTGAGGCCCCGGAGGATAGCTACGGCGTCCTCCACCGAGGGAGGAGCCACGAAGACGGGCTGGAATCGCCGCTCCAGCGCCGGGTCCTTTTCGATGTGCTTCCGGTATTCGTCCAGGGTCGTGGCGCCCACGAGTCGGAGTTCGCCTCGGGCGAGCATGGGCTTGAGCATGTTGCCCGCATCCACGGCCCCCTCGGCGGCGCCCGCACCCACGATGGTATGGAGCTCGTCGATGAAGACCACGAACCGTCCGTCCGACTCGGTGACCTCCTTGAGGACGGCCTTCATCCGCTCTTCGAAATCCCCACGGAACTTGGCTCCGGCCAGCATGGCGGAGATGTCCAGCTGGACGAGGCGCTTCTCTGCCAGAGAGGACGGAATGTCCCCGGCGATGATCCGCTGAGCCAATCCCTCGACGATGGCGGTCTTCCCCACCCCGGGTTCCCCGATCAGCACCGGGTTGTTCTTCGTCCGACGTCCCAGGACCTTCACCACCCTGCGGATCTCCTCGTCCCGCCCGATGACGGGGTCCAGCTTCCCCTCCCGGGCCAGATCCGTCAGGTCTCGGGCGTACTTCTCGAGCGCCTGGTATTTGTCTTCGGGATTCTGGTCCGTGACCCGGTGCGAGCCCCGGATCTGCTCCAGGGATGCCGACAGGGCCTTCCGAGTGACGCCCGCTTCTCGGAGGATCCGACCGGCATCGTCCTTCTCCTCGGTGAGTCCCAGGAGGAGGTGTTCGGTGGAGATGTACTCATCTCCCCTGTCACGAGCCTCCTTTTCGGCGACCTGGAGGGCGCCGCGGAGGGCTCGTGAGAGGGAGGGGTCCGTTCCGCCCTCGACCCGTCCGTAGCGTCCCAGGGCCTGGACGACCCCCTCTCGCAACGGCTCCATCCGGGCATCGGCCTTCTCCAGGACGGGACGTACGATCCCCTCCTCCTGCTCCAGAAGCGCTTGCAGGAGGTGGACCCCGGCGACCTCGGGGTGACCTTCTTCCCGAGCCGTCCGAGCCGCACTCTGGATGGCCTCACCTGCCTTCACCGTCAGTCGATCCAAACTCGCCATGGCTGATCCCTGTTTCCGTAGGTGTTCCTCGAGACATCACACCGTCGAGTCATGTCTGCCGAAACGGCATATGCGTGGCGATCGGCCCGACGGCTTGAACCGCCGCTCCGGCACAAGCACCTCTCGACGGAGTGGTCTGCAATAGGTTAGAAACAAGATCCGGGCCAGGCGCGTCCAGAGCGGTCCGGTCCAGGCCCGTCAGTCCCTCGGGGGCCCCTCCCCCACGATCCGCTTCATGGGGGTCCCGGCCGGGATCACGTCTCCCGAACGGAAGCCATTCATGACCCCCACGGTCTGCGCGTCCACCGTGGAGGGGTGACGCTGAAGGAACCCCTCCAGCGTCATCTCGCCCTCGGTCCGTACGATCTCGATCCGTCGGGGCTGGACGTTCAGGACCGCTGGGTCGGTGACGGCCCGAAAGGAGGCGAGAGACCGCCCGACCGAAGCTTCGCGGGCACTCCAACTCGCCTGCGTGGCGTACCCGAGAAGGCGAAAGGTCAGGTCCCCGTGGCGCACGAAGACGACCCGACCGCGGAATGACGAGCCGTCTCCCTCCACGCGAAAGTCGGCCGAGGCAGCAGGAAGGTCGTTGAGCCGTTCGTCGGAGCGACTCACCGTGGTGATCCCCTGGCCGGCCAGGAAGGCCTGTCGAGCCGCGGAGGGAGAGGCCTCGTCCACCAGGCCTATGAGCACCACGGCGTCCTGCTGCGGACTCACCCCCTGGACCTCGGTCCTGGCGTTGGCCGTGCGCCACTCCTGGGGAAAGTCCATCCGGAAGGCCATCTCCGGATGGAAGAAGGCACCGTCCCGGAAGTAGCCTTCCCGTGGGTTGGTGCCGAAGACCATCCCGTCGAGACGCTGCAGGAAGCCGGCCCGGTCGTCGCGGGACCCCCGATAGATGGGATCGTCGCCCGTGGTCTGCTCGAGGATCCGGTCCCGACGCTCCAGCGGATCCGGGTGGGTCGAGAGAAATCCGGGGATCCGGTCCCCGTCTTCGGCACCGGAGGCCCGTCCCAGCATCTCGAACACCCGTGCCACGGCCCTCGGGTCGTAGTCCCCCGCGGACATGTACCCGAGCCCCAGGTCATCGGCCTCCCGCTCCGCCTCCCGAGAGTTTCTGAGGAAGAGGAGCTGAAGACCCGCCCCGGCGGCCTCGCCGAAGGGTCGCAGCTCGGGGGCGAGCACCATTCCGAGCCCCAGGCCCACCTGGGCCAGCTGGGCCCGACTCACCCGGGTCACCCCGTGGCGTGCCGTGACGTGCCCGATCTCGTGCCCCACGACGCCGGCCAGCTCCGCATCGGAGTTCATGTGGGCCAGGATCCCCCGGGTGATGTAGATGTATCCTCCGGGGAGCGCGAAGGCGTTGATGGTGGGGTCGTCCAGGATCCGAAAGGTCCAGGGGAGATCGGGGCGTTCGGAGATCGCGGCCATCCGCTGGCCCATGTCATCCAGCCAGGCCTGGAGCTCCGGATCGTCATACTCCCCCAGCGAGGCCGTGATGTCCCGGTCCGCCTCCCGGCCCATCTGGATCTCCTGCCCCTCGGTGAACAGCACGAACTGCCGCTGTCCGGTGACCGGGTTCACCGCGCATCCCTGAAGGAGCGGGGTCCCCAGGAGCGCGAGACTGACGATCAGAAGAAATACTGTGCGGACCATGCGTCGGCCTTGGTGTGATCAGAAGTGGGGGGCCACCAGGATCGCGTTGGTGTAGAGCTGCCAGCCCGAGTACCAGAACATCCGAAAGAGCGGATCGTCGGCAAAGAGAATCACCCGTCCGGAGCCGAGCCGGCGATCGGCGAGCCAGGTACTCCGGTCCAGCCGCTCCAGGTTCGCCTCCGAAATCACTCCGGAAATCCGTGCCAGTCCTTCAGGCAGGTGTGCCACCGACTCGAACTCTTCGGTCGGTTCGAATGCTACCCCGGTGGAGAGCACAAAGAGCCGATCCTCGTGTCCGTCGGCCGCGGCGCCGAAGCTGACCGGATGATCCGGATCCATCACCGCCTTCAGGATGGTCCCGGGCACCCGTTCGAGCCAAGCCTCGGTCTCTCGCTCCTCCCGGCTCATCAGGGCCCGTTGGAGCCGAGCCTCCCTCTCATCCTCCTCTTCATCGAGCTCCTCGCGCCGTTCGATCTCCGCAATGGGGCTCGCAAGGGAGTGGGCCGCACTGCCGGTCGCCACCAGAGTTCCGCCTGCCCGAACCCAGTCGCGAAG
>SKKH01000032.1 GCA_007121555.1 Gemmatimonadota bacterium
AGGACTCAGGTGATGGGGTGGAGCCGATGCCGCAGGCGCGTCCCACCGCGAGGTCCGTGCGCTGCTGGCTCGAGGAGGAAGGGTCATGAGCCAGGAAGAGGAGGGTCCGATCCCGGAGACGCGTCCCGAAGAGGGCTCCCCACCCCTTCTGGAGGTCGCGGATCTCAGGAGCTGGTACCATGCGCCCCGGCGGTTCCTCTCGCCCTCCAGGCCTCCGGTTCGCGCTGTGGATGGGGTCAGCTTCTCCCTTCACCGGGGAGAGACCTTGGGCCTGGTGGGGGAGTCGGGGTGCGGGAAGTCCACCCTGGCCCGGAGCATCCTTCATCTGATCCGACCCACAGGGGGAAGGGTCCTCTTCGACGGGGTCGACGTGGGTACCATGGACCGGAGGGCCCTGCGGAGCCTTCGGCGGCGGGCCCAGATCATCTTTCAGGATCCCTTCTCCTCTCTCAATCCGAGGCTCCGGGTGGGTGGAGCCCTGGAGGAGGTGCTGAGGGTCCACGGGTTGGCCGGATCGGCCCGGGCACGGCGAGAGCGCGTCCGGGAACTCCTCCTCATGGTGGGACTCCAGCCCGACGACGCCCATCGCTTTCCCCACCAGTTCTCCGGGGGACAGTGTCAGAGGATCGGGATCGCCCGAGCCCTGGCCGTGGAGCCGGATCTCCTCATCTGTGACGAGCCGGTCTCCGCGCTGGACGTGTCGATCCGGGCCCAGATCCTCAACCTGCTCCGTCGGCTCCAGAGGGAGCTGGAGCTGGCCTGTCTCTTCATCGCCCACGATCTGGGCGTCGTGGAACACGTATCCAACCGGGTGGCCGTCATGTACCTGGGGCGCATCGTCGAGACGGGGCCGATGGCGGAAATATTCGAAAATCCCCTCCACCCCTACACCCGATCCCTGCTGGCTTCGGCACCCCGCCTGGGGGCGGCGACGCCGGACGGCGAGGGGAACCGGGCCTGGCGCGTTCTGGCGGGAGAACCCCCCGATCCCAGAGCCCCTCCCTCGGGCTGTCCCTTCCACCCCAGGTGCCCTTCGCCTCTGCGAGATGTGGCCTGCGAACAGGTCGTTCCCACGCTGGAGCCCCACGGAAAGGCTCGGCGGGTCTCGTGTATCAAGGTCGAAACAACCTCGGAAGATTCCACTTGACAGGTGGAGGATGGTGGTCCATTATGCCACCTTCCAACGAAAGCGGTTGAGGTTCGAGGTAAGCGAAAGCCACTCCGACATCGGTCGGAGAACACGTTCATCTGGTCGCCACAAATCACAGGCGGGAGGTCCTTTTGGTCGGTCTCATGCATCTCTACAGCGCGCTGCTCCAAATCCCAGGGGTGGATTCTCCTGACATGACGATTACGGAGCAGATGTATTTCGTCTGGGATGAGATGGGCTTCATGCGCTGGCCCCTGGGCGCCTGTCTCCTCCTCGGGATCATCGTCATCATCTGGAAGTTCTTCGACCTCATGGCGAAGAGCAGCCGTACGAAGAAGATCCTCGGCGAGGTGAATCAGCTCCTCAGCGAGCACAAGGTCGACGAGGCCATGGAGGTCTGCCGGGAGTCCGACTCGCCGGCGGCGAACATCCTCTTCGCCGGGCTCGAGCGCCGTCACGAGGGTACGGATCGGGTGATGAAGGCCATCGAGAACCAGGGTCTTCTGGAGCTCTCCAAGCTCGAGAAGGGGCTCGTCGTGCTGGCGACGCTCATGAACGTCGCTCCCCTTCTGGGCTTCCTCGGCACCGTGATCGGAATGATCATCGCCTTCCAGGCCATCGAGGTCGCGGGTGAGGTGGAGGCGACGCTGGTGGCCGGAGGAATCAAGGTGGCGCTTCTCACCACGGCCAGCGGTCTGGCCATCGCGATTCCGGTGAGCATCGCCCACAACTACTTCGTGTCGCGGATCGACTCCCTCGTCATCGACATGGAGGAGTCGGCCCAGAAGATGATCGACACCCTCCACGCCATCGAGGGCCGGGTCTGACCCGAGCCGGATTGCCGGTCAGTTGACCGGAAAGGGGCCGCTCCTCATCGGGGCGGCCCCTTTTCCGTTTCTCCCACCTCCCACGAGGGATCACCCGATTCCGCGTGCGATTCCAGAGCGCTTCCATGGTCGAGATTCCTCCCAAGAAGGCACCCCGACTCTTCCTCATCGACGGGTACGCCCTCATCTACCGCTCGTTCTTCGCGTTCATCAACCGGCCCCTCATGAACTCCCGGGGCGAGAACACCTCGGCCCCGTGGGGTTTCGTGAACTTCCTCCTCCGGATCCGGGACGAATACGAGCCCGACTACCTCGCGGTGGTCTTCGATTCGGGCATGAGCCACCGGGAGAAGGAGTTCCCCGAATACAAGGCGACCCGGGAGAAGATGCCGGACGAGCTGGAGGCCTCCCTGCCCCGGATCCGGCAGCTGGTGGAGGCCTTCCACGATCCGGTGGTGGAGCTGGACGGATACGAGGCCGACGACGTCATCGGGACCCTGGCCCGAAAGGCGCGTGAGGCCGGGGTGGAGGCGGTGGTGGTGTCAGGAGACAAGGACTTCCATCAGCTCGTGGCCGAGGGAATCCACCTCCTGAATCCCGGTCGGGGAGGGCCTACGGGGGTGGCGGCCGAGTGGGTGGACGAGTCCAATGCCCTCGAACGTCTCGGGGTCCCACCATCCCAGGTGGTGGACTACCTGGCGCTCATAGGCGACTCCTCCGACAACGTGCCCGGAGCGCCGGGGATCGGGCCCAAGACGGCGGTGAAGCTCCTGAACCAGTACGAGACCCTCGACGAGATGCTCGAAAAGCGAGACGAGATCTCGGGCAAGCGGGCCCGGACCGCGCTGCAGGAGCACGAGGAGCAGATCCTGCTCTCACGCCGGCTCGTGACCATCATGGACGACCTTCCGGTGGAGCTCGAGCTGGAGAAGTGGCGGGTGCAGGCGCCCGATGTGGCCCGCCTGCGAGAGATCCTGGTGGAGCTGGAGTTCCGCTCCCTCATCGAGCGATTCTCTCCCGAGGGGGAGGGCCCCGAAGCCCCGGACGGAGGTGAGGTGGAGTACCGGGCCGTGACCGATCCCGGAGAGATCGAGGACCTGGTGGAGGCCATCCGGGAGGCGGGGATCGTGGCTGTGGACACGGAGACGACCTCGCTGTCCCCCATGGAAGCCGACCTGGTGGGCATCTCCCTCTCATGGCGGATGGGTCAGGGGGTCTACCTGCCCATGGCCCACGAGACGCCGGCAGCGACCCTCCTGGAGGAGAATGACGAGGGTCCACCGCCCAACCTCCCCTCCCTGGCGGATCCGGCCATGGCTCCCCTGGTGGAGTTGCTATCGGATCCCGAGCTTCCGAAGGTGGGGCAGAACCTGAAGTACGACCTCCTCGTCCTGGAACGGGCCGGCGTCGAACTGAAGGGGATCGCCTTCGACACCATGGTGGCCTCGTACGTCCTGGATCCGAGCCGGCGGCAGCACTCCCTGGACGCCCTCTCCACCGACTTCCTGGGGTATGCCCCGATTTCGTACGAGGAGGTGGCCGGGAAGGGGAAGAAGCAGATCCCCTTCGCCCGGGTGCCCCTGGAGAAGGCGGTGGAATATGCCTGCGAGGATGCGGACCTGACCCTTCGTCTTCGCGACCGGTTCCTGCCCCAGCTCCAGGAGCACAAGCTGGAGGAACTCTTCCGGTCCCTGGAGATGCCCCTGGTTCCGGTCCTGGCGGCCATGGAGCGGAACGGAATTCGGATCGACGCCACCTTCTTCCGGGAGATGAGTGCGCGGCTGGCGCGGGAACTGGAGCTCCTGCAGGAGGAGATCTGGAAGGAGGCGGGTGAGGAGTTCAACATCAACTCCCACCCCCAGCTCAGGGAGATCCTCTTCGAGAAGATGGACCTTCCGGTGATCAAGCGCACCAAGACGGGGCCCTCCACCGATGCCTCGGTCCTGGAGGAGCTGGCGGCACGGGGTCACACGATTCCCCGGCACCTCCTGGAGTACCGGCAGCTGGAGAAGCTGCGCTCCACCTACGTGGACTCCCTTCCTCAACTGGTGAACGCCCGGACGGGACGGATCCACGCCTCGTTCAACCAGACGGTGGCGGCCACGGGTCGGCTCTCCTCGTCCGACCCGAACCTCCAGAACATCCCCATCCGCACTTCGCTGGGTCGAGAGGTGCGGAAGGGCTTCGTGCCTCAGGACGGATGGCGCTTCCTGGCAGCCGATTACTCGCAGATCGAGCTGCGGATCCTCGCCCACTTCTCAGGCGATGACGCCTTCGTCTTGGCCTTCCGCGAGGGGATCGACGTTCATCGCCAGACCGCGGCCGTCATCTTCGATGTGTCGCTGGACGAGGTGAGCGCCGACCAGCGGGCTCGGGCCAAGACCATCAACTTCGCCACCCTTTACGGACAGGGCGCCTTCTCGCTTGGACAACAGCTCGGCATCAGTCGGGATGAGGCCGAATCCTTCATCGAGGCGTACTTCGAGCGGTTCAGCGGGGTGCGTCGTTTTCTGGACGAGCAGGTGGAGTTGGCCCGGGCGAAGGGCTACGTCCAGACCCTCACCGGCCGGCGCCGGTACATCCCCGAGCTGGAGTCCCGGAACTGGAACGTCCGGCAGTTCGGGGAGCGGGTGGCCCAGAATACCCCGATCCAGGGGACCGCGGCCGACCTCATCAAGGAGGCGATGATCCGAATCCACCATGGGATCCGGGACGAGGGGTTCAAGGCCCTCCTCCTGGTTCAGGTCCACGACGAGCTGGTTTTCGAGGTGCCGGAAGGGGAGCTGGAGGCGGTGCGCGACTTCGTCGTCCGGGAAATGGAGGGGGCGATGGAGCTGGACGTACCCCTAAAAGTGGATGTGGGAGTGGGCACCAGCTGGTACGACTGCAAGGGATAGAAGGCTGTTGAAGAACAGGGCAGCGCCAGACCGCCCGGATGAGGCGGCTCATCGCACCATGGGAGCGCCCGACCGGGCGGTTCACCTTTACCTCCGAACGCTGGTTGCCCTCGGAACGCCGGGGCGTCGACCACCTCACCCGAGAACGGAGGGACGCGAGATGAGCCGATCGGTGAACAAGATCATCCTGGTGGGACATATGGGGAGGGATCCCGAGGTTCGGGACACCCCATCGGGCCGAAGGGTGGCCAACGTCTCCCTGGCCACCAACTACCGGGTGGGGAGTGGAGGGGATGCCGAAGAACGGACCAGCTGGCATCGGCTCACCCTCTGGGGGCATCTGGCCCAGTTCGCGGAGGAATATGTGGAGAAGGGGGACCGGGTCTACGTGGAGGGTCGGCTGGAGTACGACTCCTACGAGCGAGACGGGGTCACCATTCCCACGGCCGAGGTGGTGGTTCGGGAGCTCGTCCTGCTGAGCCCACCCAGAGAGCGCGAGGGGGAGGTTGCGGCCTGACGCACCGGGGGGGGCGGCCCATCCCACCTGGGAGCGCGGCTTCCGGGAAACGAAAGCGGGGCGCCCCTCCGTCTCATGGTGGGGCGCCCCTTACCTGGTGGCTTCCTGGTCCGTGTCTATCCCCTGCGGCTCAGTTCACGGTCCAGAACCCAGAGAGGGATTCGCCGTGAGGGCTTTCCCGCAGCTTCTCGAAGGCCCGGTTTCGAATCTGCCGGATCCGCTCACGGGTCACGCCCAGGAGCGAGCCGATCTCCTCCAGAGTACGCTCCTCCCCGTCGTCCAGCCCGTAGTAGAGGTAGAGGATCTTCCGCTCCCTCTCGGTGAGATAGTCCTGGAACATACTCTCGAGAAAGTCGCGCCGGGCGCCGGCCTCCACGTCCTCCTCGATATCGTCGGAATTGAGTCCGGCGAAACGCTCTCCGAAGGAGGCGCTGTCCCGGTCGCTCCGGTCGATGGGAGCGTCGAGGGAGAGCTCGCTGGCCGCCACCCGGCGGAGGGCCCGGATCGTGTCCACCGGTTCCTCCATCTCTTCGGCGATCTCCTGTACGGTAGGGGATCGACCGAGCTGCTGGGTGAGCGCCGTATCCGTGCGGGCTAGCCGTGCCAGGTTCGAATTCTGGTTCAGCGGGATCCGTACAGAGCGAGTCTGTTCGGCCAGCGCCTGCAGGACCGTCTGCCGGATCCACCAGACGGCGTAGGAGATGAACTTCACTCCCTTGTCCGGATCGAACTTCTTGACCGCCTTGAGGAGACCCTCGTTTCCAATGCAGACCAACTCGGCCAGGCCCAGACCTCGACCCTGATACTTCTTCACATACGAGATCACGAATCGAAGGTTGGCCGTCACCAGACGCTCGGCGGCTTCCTTGTCACCGGCGCGAGCCCGGCGGGCCAAGGCCCGCTCCTCCTCGGGATCCTGAATGAGGGGGTATTTTTCTACGTCCTGAAGGTATTGATCGAAAGAGTCCAAACCGCGAGAAGAGGAGAACATTCGTTCTGCACTGCTCAGAAAAGAGGCACGGAGGCGTGGTCAACCTGGACCGGAAACAACAAGATCTATATCGACCGATTGGGGTCGTAGAAACGGCGTCCCCTGGGGGCGAAGAAGCCGGAAACTTTCGATAGAAGCGCAAAAAAGTATAAAACCGAAGTTCCAAGAGTCAAAGGATCGGGTGTTCGAGGGGGAGAGTCGGGGCTGTGGAAGCCACACGGCCTTCCGGGAACGGAACTCGATCTCCAGTAAGTCGGATCAGGCCCGAGGCCACGCTCGGGATCGCTCGAAGGGAGGCCAGTGCCGCGCGACGGGAGAGGCGTCGGGAGAGGACGACGTCGATGGTCTTCTGGAGTCGACGTCCGGAGCGGACCGCCCGGTCCAGACGAGGCCCGTGAAGTCCCAGTAGGGCCAGATCTACCGGAGAGAGGGCACGACCCGGATGGACGTGGGACTTTGGGCCCAGGAGTTCGGCCAGGAGCTGGGCGCTCTTCAGGGCCCGGTAGATTCCCTGACCGGTCAGGGGGTCGAAATAGCCGGCGGCGTCGCCGACCAGGACCACTCGATTCCGGGTGGCGCTCGAGACAGGGCGATGGAATGAGCCGGAGCCCCAGGGCCCGTCGATCTTCTCAGGAGGTGTGTTCCAGGGAATTCGGGCCGACTCCATACGCTCCTGCAGTCGGTCCCACCCTCGGGCGCTCAGCTCCTTACGAGCCGCCTCACCGGCGACTACGAGGGTGGCGTTCCAGAGACTCCCGGAGGGCGGGCCCACGGGAGCAACCCCCACGGTGTATCCCTCTCCCAGAATGAGTCGGCCCCGATCCCGGGGGGGGCCCCACCCCTGGATCCGCCAGCTGAGAGATGCACGCCGAGGGGGCCGAACCGGTCGATGGATTCCGGAGGCCGAAGCCACCCGGGACCCCAGGCCGTCGGCACCTACGACGAATCGCGCCTCCTCCACCACCTCCGCTCCGCGGCGAAGCCGGATCCGAGCGCGAGCGGGCGTCCGGCCATCACCGGAACCGACCTTCACGACCTGCACGCCCTCTCGAACCTCCACTCCCGCCTCCTTCGCCGCCTCGAGGAGGGTATGGTCGAAGGTGCGACGCTCGATGCCGAGGCCTCGATCCTCCGGAGCAAAATATCCTTGAGCCGGAGATCCCTTCTGCGTGGAGAGATCCCAGCCCGTGAGGGGCGTGGCCCCCGCCTCCAGCACGCGGTCCAGGAGTCCGAATTCGGCGAGAAGCGCCACGCCTCCCGGGTTCAGGCACTCCCCGCAGGCCTTCCCCCGGGGAAAGGTGCTTCGGTCCACGAGGGTGACGTCCCAGCCGTTCCTTGCCAGGAGGAGGCTGGTGGTGGCTCCCGCAGGCCCTCCGCCAACGACGAGGATTCGACGCTGGAGGTCCGCCCCGGAGTCCGAACCGAAGGCGTCGAGTGGGACCGTCACGCCGGGATCCCCTCGAAGACGATGCGGAAGGGAAGGTGACGGTGCACCTGCACGCGTTCAAAAGGAAGACTTCGGGAGAGGCTCTCCAGTTCGGCGCGGGTGAAGGCGCGCAGAACCGAGGCTGGGCCGTCGTGGCGGGTGATGGGGTCGTTTCGCCACCAACTCCGGGCCAGGACCCGGGCCCCCAGGTAGTGGAGGGGATGCCGCTCGAGGTCCGACATGAGCACGGCCATCCGAGCGACTCTCGCCGCCTCCTCCAGCGCCAGCCGTGCCGCTTCGTCGGCGAAGTGATGCAGGGTGAGCGAGGAGATGACCACATCGAAGGAGTTGGCGGCGAAGGGGAGGGCCAGGGCATCCGCGCAGACCAGTTCACGGTTGGGCCCATTCTGGTCCTGACGCGCCACGCCGAGCACGGGAAGCTCCCGGTCCACCCCGATCCATTCCACCTTCACGCCCTCTCCTTCCAGGGCCCGGGACACCTCCCGGGGAAGGGAACCGCTCCCCACCCCCATGTCCAGGAGGCTCAGCGATCGGTGGCCCAGGCTTCGAGTGAGGGGGCGGAGGTGGCGCAGGAGTGAGCGAACGCCACCCAGTCTGCTGTTCACCTGGGTCATGGCACCGAGACTGCGGGTCAGGGCCTGGGTCGATACCCCCTCGGGGTCGTCGAGGATCTCGGCCACCTCGATCCGGCGAGGGAGGCGGCGGAACGGATGGGGAAGGGATTGGGGGGGCTTCATCCGGGCGGCCTCCTCTCCCGGACCACTCCACTGTAGTCGGGCGAGAGTCCACCCCGACGGCTTCTGAGGAGTTGCCGGCTCCGGGTGTCGTTCAGGACCCCCAGCCACTCCCGCGCGGACACTCGGATGATGGGGGAACGAGAGACCGCACCGTCCATGGGAACGGCCACATCGATCCGGATCACCGAGCCGCTTCCCGCCGGGAAGCCGACACGCAACCCGGCTCCCAGCGTGCTCCGCCACCCGGTGCTCTGCCCGAAGGGTGCGTCGCCGGCCCACATCCGGCCCACGTCGCCGAACACCGTCATCCCCAGGTCGGCAAGATTGTCCAGCGGGTTCGGGAGCTGCCAGCGTCCCTCGCCGGAGACGACCACCCGTCGGGCCCCCGGGATGTCGGTTTCGGAGTAGCCGCGGACTCCGTCAGGTCCACCCAGCGTGAGCTGAAGGGGAGCGTCGGTGCGCCACGCGCCCTGACCCGCCGCGCGGAGGAGGATGGTCGGCGAACCCGCACCTCCCGGGTGCCAGTAGTTGAGCGTCTGAAGCTCCCCAATGCCGTCTCGCCATCCCTCGGTCCGGCCTCGCCCCAGCTCGCGACGGGATTCGGCGGTGACGCTGGCGAAGGAGAGGATGGGGCCCAGCTCACCCCCGCGGAAGAGATTGAGGCGCGTGAGCACATCGGCAGGCCGGTCCGGGCCGGTGCTCCCGAGGCTTCGACCCACGGTGAAAAGTGCTTCGCGTCCCAGCGGAAGGTCCTGGAGTCCGTCCACTGCGTCCAGACCCCGGCGCTCGGCAAATCGGATCTGACGGACTCCCCCCATGATGTTAAGGCGAAAGGCGCTCCGGTCCTGAAGCTGGCCTTCGAGGGGGGCGGTGAGGTCGGTATCCACTGGATATCGAGTCGAGAAGTCGCCGTCGAGGATTCCCTCGGCTCGTCCCGCTCCACCGGTCTCCACATCTTCGAACGACAGGCCACCACCCAGGGTGAAGAACCGCCCGGGGTCTCCCATCCGCCGCTTCATTCCCAACTGGACGCGTCGTTCCCGAACGGGAAGCACCACATGGGTCCAGTTCTTCTCGGGATCGCCCCCCCATCCCTCCGGCACCACGTAGTTGAAGAGGTCCCGGCTGTGGTAGATCTCCTGGCGAAGACCGGTGCCCGCCCGCTCTCCCTGGAAGGGGCGAACCAGGACCAGGTCCACCTCCTCGCCGATGCGGGTGGCGGCCACCGAGGCTCCCACATCCCAGTTCGTTCGAGCCACTCGGGGGATCTCGCTCAGAAGGCCCACGCTTCGTCGTTCCTCCTTCTGAAGCCAGAACGCCCCGACGCTGGCGCCTCGGCCCAGAAAGTTCTCCTCCACCACCGAGGCCCCCTCGAACCGGAGGCCTCCGTCGAAACGAACCGACATGGCCACCTTCGTCGTCCACTCGTCCCGCGTGTCCACCACCACGTGCGTGTCGCCGTCGGGCTGAGGGACTCCGAACACGTCGGCTCCGGCGATGAACCGGAACTCACGGAGGATCCGGGCCGACTCCTGGGCCGCCTCCAGGTTGAAGCACTCCCCTTCCTCAACAAGGAGTTCCTCTCGGATCACACTTTCCCGGGTCCGCATGTGGAGGCGGTTGGCCAGGTCGTAGGCCCAGCGGATCCGGCCGTCGTCCGGGAGGGTCTCCGGGTCGAATATGGAGTGGTTGTCGATGAAGACGTGGCTGATCCTTCCCTCCGGACAGGAGGGAACTGGCACGGGGTCGCCGGGGGTCTGGCTCAGTAACAGAAGGAGGGGGAGGAGCAGGCTCATCTGGCCCGGAGAGAGTGGACGAAGGCAGCCGAACCTCTGAATACCCCCTCCCAGGCGAGGGTGGTCCAGGGTTTGACACTCTTCCCGGCCTCGGATACCGTTCCTCTCTTCCCCTTCCAGCTCTCCAGGCCCTGATGGCAGGAGCCCGCCCCATCCCCATGAAAAGCCGACGCCGACAGGAAGCCCTGGACTACCACTCCCAGGGCCGACCCGGGAAGATCGAGGTCATCCCGACCAAACCATTGGCCACGCAGCACGAGCTCTCCCTCGCTTACAGCCCGGGAGTGGCCGAGCCGTGCCGGGAGATCGAGCGGGACCCCGACAACGCATTCCGCTACACGGCGCGAGGCAACCTGGTGGCGGTGGTCTCCAACGGAACCGCCGTGCTCGGTCTGGGCAACATCGGTGCTCTGGCCTCCAAACCGGTCATGGAGGGGAAGGGCGTCCTCTTCAAGCGATTCGCGGGCATCGACGTCTTCGATGTGGAGGTGAATACCGAGGACCCGGAAGAGCTCGTTCGCTTCTGCCAGCTCCTGGAGCCTACGGTGGGGGGCATCAACCTGGAGGACATCCGGGCGCCGGATTGCTTCTTCGTCGAGGAGAAGCTCAAGGAGACGCTGGATATCCCGGTCTTTCACGACGATCAGCACGGCACGGCCATCATCGCCGGGGCGGGTCTCTTGAACGCCCTGGAGCTGGTGGGCAAGTCGCTGGAGGAGATTCGGGTCGTCTTCACCGGAGCCGGGGCCTCGGCACTTTCCACCGCCGAGCATTTCGTGCGCCTCGGGGTTCCACGGGAGCAGATCTTCCAGGTCGACATCCTGGGATTGGTCCATGAGGGACGGACCGAGGGAATGAATCCCTACAAGGCCCGGTTCGCACACGACACGCCGTATCGGACGCTGGACGAGGTCATGGAGGGCGCCGACGTCTTCATCGGGCTCTCGGCCAAGGGAGCCGTTAATGCGGAGCAGGTGGCATCCATGGCCCCGAACCCCGTCATCTTCGCTCTGGCGAACCCGGATCCTGAGATTCTGCCGGAAGAGGTGGCGGCTGTGCGTGACGACGCCGTGATGGCCACCGGCCGATCCGACTATCCGAACCAGGTGAACAACGTCCTGGGCTTTCCCTTCCTCTTCCGAGGCGCCCTCGATGTCCGGGCTCGGGAGATCAACACCGAGATGATGCTGGCGGCCACCCGGGCCCTGGCGGAGCTGGCCCAGGCCGATGTTCCCGAGTCGGTGACGTCGGCCTACGCCGACGAGCGGTTTCGTTTCGGTCGAGACTACCTGATCCCCAAGCCCTTCGACCCCCGGGTCCTCTTCTTCGTAGCTCCCGCAGTGGCCAGGGCGGCCATGGAGTCGGGCGCCGCCCGGGTCGAGCTGGACATGGACGTGTACCGGGATCGACTCGTCGCGTCGCTGGGGCCGGGCCGGGAGGTCATGCGATGGCTCACCTCCCGTGCCCGGCGGTCACCCAAGCGGGTGGTCCTGGTGGATGGTCAGAACGAGACGGTGATCCGGGCCGCCTCCCAGATCGTGGAGGAGGGAGTCGCGCGCCCCATACTGATCGGAAAGCCTCACAAGATCCGACCTCTGGCGGAATCTCTCGGAGTGGACCTTTCGGGAGTGGAGATCGTCCACCCTGCCGTGGAGGAGGAGGTCCGCTACGCCTACGCCGACGAGCTCCATCGACTTCGCCGGCGCAAGGGGCTCACCCTCGCAGAGGCCCGGTCGAACCTGTACAAGCCCATCTACTACGCCTCGATGATGGTGCGCAGGGGTGACGCAGACGCCCTGGTGGGGGGAGTGGAGTCCAACTATCCAGAGGTCATCCGCCCCTCTCTGGAGTCCATCGGGACGGCGGAGGGGGTCGGGCGGGTCGCAGGTCTCCACATGATCGCGCAGCGGAACAGGGACCTGCTCTTCTTCGCCGACACCACCGTGAACATCGACCCGACCTCGGAGACGCTGGCGGAGATCGCACTTCTGACCGCACGATTCGTGGAGGGGTTGGGGGTCGTCCCGCGAATTGCCATGATTTCCTTCTCCAACTTCGGATCTGCCCGGAACCCGGCGTCCCGGAAGGTCCTGGAGGCCGTGAAGATCGTGAAGAGGGAGGCCCCCGGATTGGAGGTCGACGGAGAGATGCAGGCCGACACGGCCGTGGACGAGCGAATCCTTACCGGGACGTATCCTTTCAGCGACCTGAAGCGAGCCGCGAACATCCTCGTCTTCCCCAACCTGGGAGCTGCAAATGCCGCCTATAAGCTGGTGACGAAGCTGGGCGAGGCCGAGGTCATCGGGCCTGTGCTCCTGGGTATGGCCGAACCGGTCCAGGTGCTCCAGAGAGGAAGCACCGCCCAGGACGTAGTGAACCTCGCCACCATCGCATCGGTGGACGCGGGCCAGCGCTCCCCCCACACTTGAGAGGGGTCCCGGTGCGCTGGGGGGCCGACCGGGGATGCCCCGTCGTCCCAGTATGACTTCACCCCCGACGATGGTTTGGAACGGGGAAATGGATCCGGGGTCCCCCGGCGAGAGTGCCGATGGAAACCAAGAGACCGAGTTCAACTCACTGAGGACACGACGACATGAGTAGAGAAACGGATGCTCCCGGCGGGCTCGAGATTGGAGTGGCCAGCCGCCATGGCCTGGAGCTGCACGGGCTGACCCCCACGCAGGCCATCCACTGGAATCTCCCTCCGGCCAGGATCTACGAGGAGGCCATCCGGCGCAACGAGGGTGAGCTGGCCCACATGGGGGGATTCACCGCCATCACCGCGCCCCATACGGGCCGCTCCCCCAACGACAAGTACACGGTTCGGGAAGAGGCCACGGGCTCGGCCATCGACTGGGGTACCGTGAACGTGCCCATGGAGCCCGAACAATTTCACGCACTGCGGGCCCTGGTGGTGGAGCACCTCAATGAGAGGGAGCTCTTCGTGCGCGATGCCCGGGCCGGCGAGGACCCGGAGGCCCAGGTGGCCGTCCGCCTCATCACCCCGAATGCGTGGCACAACCTCTTTGCCTACAACATGTTCCTCCGGCCCTCTGTCTCCGAGATGCCGGACATGCGGCCCGACTTCACCATCCTCCACGCCCCCGAGGTCAGGGCCGATCCGGAGAGTCACGGGACTCGCTCGCCCACCTTCGTGGTCGTGAACTTCGCCGAGCGGGAGGTGATCATCGGGGGGACCCGGTACGCCGGTGAGATCAAGAAGTCCAGCTTCTCGGTGCTGAATTTCCTGCTTCCCGATCAGGGCATCCTCCCCATGCACTGTTCGGCCAACATCGGTGAGGATGGGGATGTCGCCCTCTTCTTCGGGCTCTCCGGTACGGGCAAGACGACCCTCTCGGCGGATCCGGAACGGGGACTGATCGGAGACGACGAGCACGGGTGGGGTCCGGACGGCGTCTTCAACTTCGAGGGAGGATGTTACGCGAAGGTGATCAATCTCTCCCCCGAGGCCGAGCCCGAGATCTTCAAAGCCACACAGATGTTCGGGACTATCCTGGAGAACGTGGTCCTGTCCGACGACGACAAGGCGGTGCTCTTCGAGGATGGAGCGATCACCGAGAACACCCGGGCCTCCTATCCCATCGAGTACATTCCCAACGCGGTCATTCCGGGGCGGGGCGGGCACCCCCAGAACGTGGTCTTCCTGACCTGTGATGCCTTCGGGGTCATGCCTCCCATCGCGCGCCTGACTCCCGCTCAGGCCATGTACCACTTCATCTCGGGCTACACCGCCAAGGTGGCGGGAACCGAGCGTGGCGTGACCGAACCCAAGGCAGCCTTCTCGGCCTGCTTCGGTGCCCCCTTCCTGCCCCGCCATCCCGGGGTCTACGCCGAGATGCTGGGGGAGAAGCTCCGTGAGCACGGATCCGGAGTCTGGCTCGTCAACACCGGTTGGTCTGGAGGAGGCTACGGCGTGGGGAGCCGGATGAAGCTGTCACACACCCGGAGAATGGTCTCCGCGGCCCTCTCGGGTGAGCTGGACGAAGGGGAGTTCCGGACCGATCCGGTCTTCGGCATCGAGGTGCCCGCGGAGGTGACCGGGATTCCCACCGAGGTCCTGACTCCCCGCAAGACCTGGGACGATCCGGAAGCCTACGACGAGGCGGCGAAGAAGCTGGCCGGGATGTTTCGTGCCAACTTCGAGAAGTACGCCAACGGGACAGCTGACGAGGTCCGCGAGGCCGGACCGGTCTGAGTCGGACCCCGCCCCGCCTCCGATTCGGGGGCGGGGCCCTCCTTCCGTTCCCCCGCCCATCCCCTCCCGGAGGATGCCGTGACCCTTCGTTCCACGACACCTGTCCCAATTCTCCTCGTGGGAGCCCTGGTACTCGTCCCTCTGGTCGGCTTCGAAGGATCGGGGGCAGGCGGAAGTGCCGGTTCATTGCACGCCCAGGAGCCGGCCCCCGTCCCCCACGAATCCCTGGCTCCGGCACGCTATCACACCTTCCCGCCCCTGCGGCAACTGGCCGCCGAAGAGCAGGATTGGGTGGACAAGCGGGTCACGGAAGTGCTCCCTCGCCTCATGCGGGAGTACGGGGTCCAGATGTGGGTCGTCTCGCAGCGGGAATACGCAGAAGATCCGGTCTTTTTCAGTATCACCTCGCCCACCACCTTCGCCGCGCGTCGTCGCTCCATCTACGTCTTCCACGACCGGGGCCCCGAGGAGGGTCTGGAGCGGATCGCGCTGGGGGGGACGACCCAGGGGGGCATCTACGAGATGTATCGATCCTCGCGGCCGGCCCCCACTGGCGAGGCTGCGGAACTATGGGGCGACGAACAGTGGCGCCTCTTCCGGGAGCTGGTCGAGGACCGGGACCCGGAGAACATCGTGCTGAACATCGACGAGGAGCATGCCTTCGCCGACGGCCTGGGCTCCGGGGAGCGGGAGGCGCTGGAGCGAGCCCTCGGTCCCTACGTGGGTCGGGTGGAGCGGGAACCCCGACTGGCCATCGACTACATCGCCACTCGGATCCCCGAGATGATGCCCCGGTACCGGCAGATGATGGAGACGGTCCACGCCATGATCTCCGAGGCGTTCTCCAACGCGGTCATCGAACCCGGGGTGACTACCACCGAGGATGTGGTATGGTGGTTCCGGGACAAGATCCAGGAGATGGGGATGACCACCTGGTTTCAGCCCTCCGTCTCAGTCCAGCGGGCCGGAGGCCTCCCGGAAGACGGCCCCGTGGTCATTGAACGGGGCGACCTCGTCTGGACCGACGTGGGGCTCGACTTCATGGGTCTGACCACCGACACCCAGCACAACGGGTACGTCCTGCGCGAGGGTGAGACCGATGTGCCCGAAGGCCTGAAGGCGTGTCTGGCCACCTCCAACCGGATGCAGGACATCCTGCTGGAGGAGATGGAGCCGGGACGGACCGGCAACGAGATCCTCGCCTCGACCCTCGAACGGATAGAGGCCGAAGGGATCGATGGGACGGTGTACACCCACCCGATCGGGGATCACGGCCACGGCGCCGGTCCTCTCATCGGTCGCTGGGATGCCCAGGAGGGCGTGCCGGTGCGGGGAGATGTGGTGCTCCGTCCCTCCACGTGGCACTCCATCGAACTCCAGGCCACGGTCCCGATCCCCGAGTGGGACGACCAGCCGGTCCAGTGCCGGCAGGAGGAAGAGGCGTATCTGGACGAGGCCGGGGATCGCCACTGGGTCTTTCGCCGGCAGGAGCAGTTCCATCTGATCTGGTAGCCAACCGTCACAGGAGAAGGGGTATGGCCAAGAAGCGACACTGGCTGATGAAGAGCGAGGAGGATGTCTATTCCATCGATGACCTGGAACGGGACGGGAAGACCCGCTGGGTGGGAGTCCGGAACTATGAAGCCCGGAACCTGATGCGCGACGAGATGGCGCCCGGGGACCACATCCTCTACTACCACTCTCGTGCGAAGCCTCCCGGGGTGGTGGGGTTGGCACGGGTTGCCTCCGAGTCGTATCCTGACCCCACCCAGTTCGATTCGAAGAGCCCCTACTTCGACGAGAAGGCCACGAAGGAGGAGCCTCGTTGGTTCCTCGTCGACGTGGAGTTCGTGGAACGGTTCCCTCGGCGGGTACCCCTGAGGGAGATCAAGGCGCGCGAGGAGTTCTCCGAGATGGTGCTCGTTCGTCGGATGCGCCTCTCGGTCCAACCCGTCCGCCCGGAGGAGTTCGAGTTGATCCGGGAGATGGCTGGGAGCTCCTGAGGGTCCAGCTTCCGAGATCAGGGATCGGACGGGTTCGCTCCAGCTCCTCTGGCCGGCGGCGGAACCACCGCGCCACCACGAAGAGCTCTTCGCGCTGTCCGGCTGACAGGGTGGTGGGGTCAGTGGGATCGGATTCGACGAGTTCCCTGAGTCGGCGGCCTGTCTGACTGGTCGGGTCCAGCGGCCGGTCCTCCGGTGGGAGGGTCATGCGCAGCCGACCGCCGAGGATCAGGTAGGAAGGGCCCTCTTCCCCCCCGGGAGGGATGGGGTGGTAGAGGAAGTGAAGGCTCCGCAGATATCCTTCGAACTCCCGGACGTTGTCGCGAAGCATCCGGAGTCGGTCCCTCCGATCCCGGAGTCGGGCGGCCCGCTCGAACTCCCGATCGCGAGCCGCCGCATCCATTCGGGCGCTGAGTGAGTCGAGGGGCGCGTCGTCCGCCCCGGTGAGGAAGGAGACGGCGTCTCTCACCCGGCTCCGATACTCTCCCTCCGTGCAGAGTCCGGCACATGGGCCGGGGCAACTCCCCAGCTCGGCTCGGATACAGCCGGGGGTCCTCTCGGATCCCAGGAGATCGAGTTGATCCGCGAGGTGCATGGGCGTGCGGTCCGGGCAGTCCCGAAGCCCGACCTCGGTGGCGAGCTCCCGGAGCAGCCCTGGGAGCCGGCGGGGCGCTGGAAAAGGTCCGAAGTGGCGACTTCCGTCGGCACGGGGACGTCGGGTCGCCACCAGACGGGGAGCCGGACCGGGGGCGAGGCGAATCCAGGCGAAGTGGCGTTCCCGGCGGTGTCGAACGTTGAACCGGGGTCGAAAGGCACGGATAAGTCGGAGTTCCCGGATCAGGGCCTCGAATTCCGTGGGATGGTACTCCCATTCGACCCCCTCGGCCACCCGGAGAAGCTCGGTGCGCTTTTCTCCGGACCGGCCCCGGAAGTAGGAGAGAAGGCGGCTGCGGATCCGGACGGACTTCCCCACATACAGGACTTCTCCCCTGGGGCCGAGAAACCGATAGACCCCTGGATGGTTCTGCGCTTCGGTCCGGACGCGGTCCCGCAGTCGGGGCGGGGAAGGGAGTGGACGGTCCATGCGCCAGATTCGCCTTTTGTTCGGTTTCTCGCAAGGGCTCCCCTCACCGCTTCCCATCCGGACGGCCCGTGTCGCCCGTACCTCTTCGCCCCGGACTCCCATTGCTCCGCCCGGAGGTCACCTCTAAACTCGGCTCATGATTCCTTCCGACGCCTCGCGGATCGTCCGTGACCCCATGTGGAACACCATCCGCCTGGATCCGGTGGCGGTGCAGATCATCGACACCCCCGCCTTTCAGCGGCTGCGGTATATTCGACAGCTCGGATTTGCGCATCTGGTCTATCCAGGGGCCACGCACACCCGATTCGACCACGCCCTCGGGGTCTATCACCTGGCCCAGACGGCGCTGCGCATCCTGGCGGAGAAGGACCCCCGTATTCGGGCCCGGGAAGAAGGGACGGAGCTCATCCCCTACGCCGCCCTTCTCCACGACATCGGCCACTACGCCTTCTCCCACGCCCTGGAGGAATTGGAGGCCGACCGGCTCCCGGGAGATCACGAGGCGGTGAGCGCCCGCTTTTTCGAGTCGGAGGAGTTGAAGGCCGCGATGAAGCCCCTTGGGGTCGATGCGCCGGCCCGGATCTACGCCCTGATCCGTGGACAGGGCGATGACCCCCTTCGAGGCCTGGTGAGCGGCAGCCTGGACCTGGACAAGATGGAGTACCTTCGACGGGATGCCCGATTCTGCGGGGTACCCTATGGGGAGGTCGATGTGGACCGGTTGCTGCAGGGACTCCTCCTCCTGCCGGATCCGGACTCCGGACGTCTGGAGGTCGGTGTCGAGGAGAAGGCGGTGAGTGCGTTGGAGTCCCTGCTCTTCGCCAAATACCAGATGTTCCGGAACGTCTACTGGCACCACGCGGTGCGAGCCGCCACCGCCCTCTACAAAAGAATCGTGGGAGAGGCGGTCCAATCGGGACTCATGCGGTCAATGGAGTTGGTCGGGCCCACCGACGAAGCACTTCTCCACGAGATCGGTCGCCGGAGCATGGACTCCCGGGATCCGCAGTCCCGGCGCATCGGCGAACGCTGGATTCCAGCGCTCTGGAACCGGCGGCTCCCGAAGCGTGCCCTGGAACTCACCGCCGCCGAGATGGAGGGGATTCAGCTACCGGAGTGGATCTCCGCAGACGGAGCGCGTCGCCGCCGCCTCGAGGATGGATTGGCCCGGGAGCTGGGGTTGGCGCCCGGGGAGGTCCTGGTCGACTATCCCGCCAAACGTGCGATGTTGGAGTTGGATCTCCTGGTCCTTCGCCGGGGGGGGCGGGTGGAGCGACTGGGAGAGCACGGGCTTCGAGGCGTCATCGACCTGCCGAGGGTCGCTCAGGAGTTGGTTCGAACTTCGAGGGTCCTGCGGGTGTTCACCCTGGAGCGGAGGCATCTCTCACCCGAGGACTTTCTGGAGGCGGTAGCGGCGTAGTACGAGGCTCGAGGAGGTGTCCAGGGACGGGCTGGAGGGCTGTTGAAGAACTGGAGCGACCCCAGCGTCGGGGTCCAACGAAGATCCGGGCCGCAACCCCAACAGGGGTCGCTCCAGTTCCTCAACAGCCTTCGGGGGGAACTCGCCCCCAGGGAGGGTTTACGAACGCCTACCTGGAGAGATGTGGAAATCAACCTGGGTGGACCAGCCTATCACTCTTTCATAGATTGAAGGGCTGTGGATCCTGCGCAGAAGCCCTGGGTAGAAGATCCTGATTTCGAAGTCAACAAGCGACTTGTACCCGGCCAGTAACGGAGACCCCACCGTGGGGTCACGATCCGAAGCTTCCAACCTCCTTCCCGGCACGGACGGCGCCCGCTCGATGGGTCCTTCTTCCGGTGATGACGGTGGAGGCTTTCGTTAGATCGGAGACAACCGTTCCGGAATGGGACGGTAAGGAGATAGATCAGCGGATGGCAACCAGCACCAAGAGCCGTCGTAAAGGAAAGAAGAAGGGCAAGAGCCGCTCCGGCCTCAGCGGGTTTGACGGGAGTGTCGAGGAGCAGACCGCCCTCGATCAGTATCTCCGTGACGTCAGCCGGCATGAGCTCATCACCCCTGACCGGGAGAAGGAGCTCGGGGCCAGGGCCCAGGCCGGCGACGAGGATGCCGTCCAGGAGCTGGCCCGAGCAAACCTCAGGTTCGTGATCAGCGTGGCCAAGAAGTATCAGAATCGGGGGGTGTCCCTCACGGATCTGATCCAGGAGGGAAACGTGGGTCTGGTCACTGCGGCCCGGAAGTTCGATCCGGAGCAGGGGGTGAAGTTCATCTCCTACGCGGTCTGGTGGATTCGTCAGGCCATTCTGGCCGCCCTCGCCAACCACGGGCGCTCGGTTCGGGTTCCGCTCAACCGGGCATCGGACCTGGCTCGGATCTTCCGTGAGAAGGAGCGACTCAAGCAGGAACTGGGCCGAGAGCCCAATCCGGAGGAGCTGAGCGCTGCCACGGACCTGACGCCGGAGTTGATCGAGTCGCTCCAGACCCTCAACGCCGCCGAGATCCGTCTGGATGCCCCCATCGGGGATTCGGAGGACTCCCAGCTCGTGGAGCGCTTCATCAACGAGGAGGCCGCCGAACCCGAGCAGGACGTCGAGTCTCGTCTGCTGAGTGAGGCCGTCACGTCGGCTCTAGACACTCTGGAGGCCCGTGACGCCAAGGTCCTGCGCCTCTACTTCGGGCTCGACGGGGAGCGGGAGCATACCCTCGAAGAGATCGGGAACATGCTCGGGGTAACCCGTGAACGGATCCGGCAGCTTCGGGATCGTGCCCTCCGCAGGCTTCGGGAGGGCGGAAAGGGCGATGCCCTGGAGTCCTTCGCCGCCTGATCTTCCCCGCTTCGGAGACGCGCACCGCCGACCCCCGTTCGTCCCGACCCATGTGGCTCCACCCACGCCCCGCCTCCCCCGGAACCGCCCCGGTAGGAGCGCGGGGCGTGGTGCATTGGAGCGGTTCCAGCGATGGACTCCCACCTGCCGGAGCGTCCCAATGGAGGGGCTGATGTGACTGGATCCGTTCGAGGGGTCGTCCTGGAGGCGGCGGGAGGGGTGTACCGGATCCTCGACGAAGGGGGGCGGGAGCTGGATGCCTTCCTCCGTGGCCGGCACAAGCGAGAGGCTCGTACAGGGGATCGGGTGGTGGCGGGCGATCGAGTGATGGTGGCTCCGGCTGAAGGGGGTGAGGGCTGGGTCATCGAAGAGGTGGAGCCTCGAGACACAGAACTGGTTCGGCGGCGTGTAGGGGGGCACCGTCCCCGGGTCGTAGCCGCCAACGTGGACCAGGTCCTGATCGTGATGGCCGTGGTTGAACCTGCTTTTCGGCCCGAAGTCGCTGATCGATTCCTGGTCCTGGCGGAGACCTGTGGGATTCCGGCTGTGCTCGTCCTCAACAAGCTTGATCTGTCCGAGCAGGCGGGGACCATCGAGGTCGAGGAGCTTTTGGAGCTCTACGAGTCGATCGGATATCCCGTGGTCGCGTGCTCCACCGTGACCGGTCGTGGCCTCGAAGCACTGGCCCGGCAGATGGAGGGGAGGGTGAACGTGCTCATCGGACCCTCGGGAGTGGGCAAGTCTTCTCTCCTGAACGCCCTCTATCCCGACTTCGGGCTTCGCACCGGGGAGGTGAGCCGTCGCGGAGGACGGGGCCGGCACACCACGGTGGGGTCTCGTCTTCTCCTCCTGGAGGGGGGTGGGCAGGTCGTGGACACCCCCGGGTTCTCAGAGGCCGGGAGTTGGGGCGTCTCCCCCGAAGAGTTGGATCAGGCCTTCCCGGAGTTCCACGAACCGTCGACCGAGTGCCGCTTCCGACGCTGCTCCCACCTTCACGAACCTGACTGTGGGGTGCAGGCCGCCGTGGAGTCCGGAGCCATAGACCCCGGTCGCTACGAGAGCTACGCGAAGCTCGTGGCGGAGGGGTGACGGCCCTCTACTCCAGGGGGAGTGGGGTGACCGAGGGCGCGCCGGTGACCGGATCCGGGGTGACGGAGAGGGGCCAGCCGTAGACGGCCTCGAGAATGCGGGGCTGAAAGACCTGGGAGACCCCTCCCTCCGCCGCCACCTCCCCGGCGTTCAGCAGGAGGACTCGATCGGCGAACCGCGCGGCCAGGTTCAGGTGGTGGGTCACCAGAAGAACCGTCACACCCCTCCGTGCGGAGTCCCGGAGGAGTTGGAGGATCCCCATCTCGTGGCGGATGTCCAGGGAAGCGGTGGGCTCATCCAGTACCAGTGCGGAGGGCTCCTGCGCCAGGGCTCGGGCAATGCGCACCCGCTGGAACTCTCCCCCGGAGAGGGTTTCCACCAACCGGTCCCTGAACTCGGTGACGTCGCAGCGCTCCATGGCTCCTTCCACGGCCGAGCGGTCCTCCGCCTTCATGGGGCGGAGGGGCCCCAGGTGTGGGTAGCGCCCCATCTCCACCAGCTGTCGCACCGTGAGGGGAAAGGCCGTGGACTCGGATTGGCTCACCGCCCCCACCCGCCGAGCCAACTCCCGCCGAGGCCAGTCCTCCACCGGACGCCCCTCGACCAGGGCCTCTCCCGACTCCGGTTTCACGGTGCCCAGGAGGGCCTTCATGAGGGTGGACTTGCCCGAGCCGTTGGGACCCAGAACGGCGTAGAGGCAGCCTCGGGGGACACTCATGGACACCCCGTCCAGAGCGCGGGGCCCGCCCGCCCGATAGCGAACCGAGAGGGTTCGGGTCTCGAAGGTCATGCCCGAAGGCTCCGTCTGAGGAGGAGGAGGAAGAAGGGCACACCCACGAAGG
>SKKH01000070.1 GCA_007121555.1 Gemmatimonadota bacterium
CTCCTCCTCCCCGTCCAGGTCCAGCTCGACCCGCACCCGGGTCACGGCGCCCTCGGACCGGAAGGCCTGGTCCACGTCCACCGTGGTGCCCCGATCTCCCCGCAACTCGATCCGGATCCGGTCCGCCTGGTCGAAGGCGGCGCCGGGGGTGGCGGCGGGCCCGTCAGCCCTCGCGATATCCGAGGCGGAATCCTCAGCTCCGAGGGTGGGCGTGACCTCGGGGGTGACCCACGTAATCGCCAGCGAGGCCGGAGGCGGCGGCGCCGGGTCCGTGAGGATGTCGCGACACCCTGACAGTCCCAGGAGGCCCAACACCAACAACACCATGAAAGGCCTCGTCCACCGGGAGGTACGGGGCCCTCTGGACCTGAGAAGACGGCTCGACACGGGCTACCTCCGGGGACGGGTGGTGAGGGACAACTCCAGCCCTGTGATGGCGCTCTCGCTCCCCTCCCGGATCAGGATCCTGCCGTATCGGGCCCGGGCGGTAGGCACCACGACCCACCCTCCTGCGGGGATCTCCACCCCCAGCCCGGCGCCCGGCAGCCATCCCTGCCCCACCCCGTCCTCGGTGCGGTGCACCCGCACGTCGAAGGTCGGAACCAGCGTGACGCCCCCGGTGGGTCGCCGAAGCCCCGCTCCGGCCAGAAGAAGCTGCTGCGACGGAACGGACGGCGCCGGCTCCAGAAGTGCAGTCCCCTGACTCCGGTGAAAGACGCCGCCGTACACGATCCCGGACCCGGTACGCCCCTGGCGGAAGGAATAGGAGGCCACCGTCTGCACCCGATTGCCCGCCCGATAGAGGTTCGCGTCGTCCAGGAGGTCCTCGGAGAACCGGTCCAGCGTCAGCGATACCGTGAACCGACCGCCCCCGTCCACGTCGTGGTCCAGAGCCCCGCGAACCCGCACGTGGTCGCCGGGCCGGTAGGCGAAGCTCTCCCCCGAGAGCGGTTCGAAAGCCCGCCCCGCCAGATAGCTGGCGCTCATCCCCACTGCGGTGGCACCGAAGCCCCGACTCACCGCCACCAGGCCACCTCCCCCACCCCCGGCCCCCCAGTTGGAGATCCGGAAGGGAAGGAGGTCCGAAGCCACCGCCCCGGCGAGCACCGCTTCTTCCTCGGTATGGCTTGCGTTCCCAGTGGGAATCACTCCGATGGCCTGGAGCTGGACCGTGAACGTCCCCGGAATCCTGAACCCCACCCGGACCTCCGTGTCGGTGAGCCCCGAGACGTCCACCGTCTCACCACGCGCCGTCTCCAGGGATCCGCGGGCGAAGGCCGAGCGAACCTCCACCGTGGCGGCTCCCCCGATGGGGAAGGCCCCGGCCACGGGTGTACTGAAGAGAGAAAGAGAGCGGAGCCCCACCGCCTCCTCTTCAGCGAACTGATAGGTCTGGAAGACGGCTCCCACCCGGGCCTCGAAGGGACTCGGACCGGGCGCCTGAGTCAGGGCCGGGAGGGGGAGGAGAACCAGCAGGAGGCCGGCCACCGGCGCGAGAGCCGGAGTCGCCCACGGTTGCCACGGGAGGGCGGGGCGTCCGGGATCTCGGCGCGAGACGGTGGAACGGAGCGGGGAGCGCATCACGGCCTCCTCAGGATGAGGTCCAGAACTGACGTGCGGCCCACTCCCTCCCGGCCCGTGGCCTCGGAGACGGCGTCGCGGACGAGGGGATCGGGAATGAGGTCTTCGAGGCCGTCGAACGCTTCGCCTGTGCCAGGGACCGGTCCGCCCTCCAGAGCCACCTCCTCGGCCACCCCCGGCTCCACCCCCTCCGGCGGCGGCGGGGAGGAGGCCTCCGTCGCCGCTTCCGTCTCCCCGGCCCGGACCCCGGCCTCCTGGAACCCTGGATCCAGGGTCACCGCCGCCCGGAAGTGTTCGGCCGCAGCGGCGAAGTCGCCCCGGTCTTCCTCGGCGAGCCCCCGTCCGAAGGCCAGGAGGGCGTCCAGGCTCCGGGTGCGCATCTCCAGGATGCGGTCCCGTTCGGCGGGGGTGAGGTCGATGCCCAGTGCGTCGTGGAGTTCGAGCGCCAGCCGCTTTTGTGCCGCAAAGAGCTCCTGGAGGGCGTCCTGCTCGGAGCGGGGATCACCGCGAAGGGCGGCGCCCACCACGTCCACGACCGCCGCCTCCATGGCCACCCTCTCCTGGGAAGCCTCCACTGTCCCCACCACCGTATTCTCGGCTCCCAGCATCCGCCCGCTGCGCGCTGCCGTGGTCGGGTCAACCCGATCCGTTTCGGCCAGAGCGAGTTCGTCCAGGAGAAGCTGAACCCGGGTCCGCTCCAGTACCGTGAGCCGCCCGGTCACCGAGAGGTCCGTCACCATGAACTCGGCCAGGGCCCGGCCCAGGGGTTCGAACGCCGCTTCGCTTCCGGCAACATGGAAGGGAAGTACAGCGATGTGGCCCAGCCTCGGGGGGGTGCCGGCAAGGGCCTCTTCCCGGGCCACCGCCTCCCGAGCGGCCAGGATCAGCGCCTGACGTCGCACTTCGGGGAGCCGGCCGTCGATCCAGGCCAGAAGCGCCGCAGAATCCCCATCCCTACGGTAGGCCTCGTAGACCTCCCGGGCCCGGTCCGGCCGCTCCGCCGCCTCGTATGCCAGTCCGAGCTGGGCGACCGCCGAGGGTCGAAGGGGCTCGATCCTGTGGGCCCGCTCCAGGAGACTCAGTGCATCGAACGTCCGCCCCATCTCCAGATACCCCTGTCCCAGCCGTACCAGGTCGGCAACCGCAGCCGGATCCTGTGCGGTCCGGGCCTCCAGGAGAGGGATTTCCGCGGCGGTCACCGGGCCCGCAGTCTCGAAGGCCGGGGCGCAGGCGGGCGGGAAAAGCAGGATGGCACAGAGGAAGAACTTCGATCGGAGACGAGCACCGGCTCCTGTCGAGCCTGGCCGCGATCCACAGGGGCTCCGGATTCGGAGATGCATCTGAAAATCTCCAGCGAGGAACTATCAGATCAAGCACAATAGGAGCCGAATCCAGGATTCGCCAGCGCCGGCACGGATTTCTTGCATGGTCCTCACACATGACATGCACCTCACATCAGATCTGCATTCCGTAATGCCTGAGGCGACTCCGACCTCGACCCTCAGGAGCCGGCGATCGGTGCTCCGCGGCTCGAAGACCAGAGTGGTCCTGTGGAGAGCCGAAGCTCCCATCCATCGCCGCGGACCCAGTCTGGCGGGGGCGCGGATTACAATGATTGACAAGATCCGCGCGTGCGAGGTAAGGTGGACCATCAGGGCCCGTCCGATGCCCCATCCGTCGTCCTGATGACGGCAGCACGCCGTTGGGTGAGTTCACTCGTTGCGTGCGTTCTCGTTGGTCAGTCGGATTGTCCGCCCGTCCCCGCTTCAGCACCACGTGAGGCCAACCCCGGGGTTGGATCGTGCCTGAACCAGGTTCCAGGGGCTCGAGCGAACGCTCGTTCGAAACCCGCCCTATGGGTGCGCGCCAGGCCGGGTGGATTGACGCCGGGTTCTGGGAAGGCAGCGGCGGTCCCACCACCCCTTCAGGAGGTGCATGATGAAACGTTTGTCTCTGGTGGTGCTGGCAGGCCTGTTCGTAGTGGCCGGATGTACGGACCACCCGACGCAGGCCGTGGACCCGGTAGGACCGTCGCCCGGCAGTGACCTCGCCATGAGCAGTTCCGCGGTGGCCGGTCTCGGCGCCCTCGAGACCACCGGCAACCACATCGTGATGATGCGGAACCAGCGGATTCCGAACAACTTCGCCCGGGACGTCGAGAATCTGGGCGGAACGATCGAAACGGCCTTCGGCACCCTCGGGGTCGCCGTGGTGAGTGGCCTGTCCGGCGATGCCGTCGCCGCGCTCGAAGGCCTGAATGGGGTGTCGATGGTGAGCCCAGACTACTTGATCCCGCTGGAACTGCCCACCGACATCCAAGCGTCGGAGGTGAGCGCGACCGACTTGATCCAGAACGACAACCCCGAGACGGCGTTCTTTTTTCCCCGCCAGTGGAACATGCGGGTGATCGAGGCCGACGTGGCCTGGGCTGCGGGTCGGACCGGGTCACCCGGGGTGACCGTGGCGATCCTCGACACGGGGCTGGACTACAACCATGTGGACCTGCAGGGCCTGGTCGACCTGGATCGCTCCGCCTCCTTCGTGCCCTCTGACGATGCATTCGTCGAGTCCTTCTTCCCCGGTGCCCATCCGGTCGCGGACCTCCACTTTCACGGGACGCACGTCGGTGCCACGGTCTCGAGCAACGCGCTGGCGGCCGCCGGCGTCACCTCGAAGGTCACCCTGGTCGGCGTGAAGGTCTGCAACGTGTCCGGCTCCTGCCCGACCAGCGGAGTGCTCGCCGGCATCATGTACGCCGCCGACATCGGAGCCGACGTCATGAACCTGAGTCTCGGCGGGCTCTTCCTGAAGAGCGCCAACCCCGGAGTCGTCTCGATCATCAACCGGGCCATCACCCACGCCAACCGGGCGGGATCGGTGGTCGTCGTGGCGGCGGGGAACGCAGGCTTCGACCTGGACCACAATCAGTCGCCCGACGGTGATCACTTCCCCAGCCTCTACGCGAGCTACTGCGACGGCCCCACCACGGTGTGCGTCTCCGCCACCGGCCCGGTCTCGGGTGGGGTGACTGGCCCGTGGATCGACGAGGACGCCCCGGCCGGCTACACGAACTTCGGCCGCTCCGCGATCGACGTGGCGGCGCCGGGCGGCACCACCGGGGGGGTTGTCTGGGCCGCATGCAGCAGCTTCAGTCTGCAGATTCCCGCCTGCCAAGCGAGCCCAGGGTTCATCGTCGGCCTGGGCGGCACCAGCATGGCCGCTCCGCACGTGGCGGGGGTCGCCGCCCTCCTGGTGGAGGATCTCGGAGCCAACCGGGCCGGCCTCGTACGGCAGCGCCTCCACCAGACCGCAGACAAGGTTGGCGGCAACGGCAACCATCCGTTCTACGGGAAGGGTCGGGTGAACGCGGCCAGCGCGGCCGGGGTGAATTGACTCGTTGGTCGGGCCCCACCACCTGAGGTTCGGCTCGCGATCGCAACGAAACCACACCCTTCCAAGCCAAGAACGGGCCGGCCTCCTGGCCGGCCCGTTCGTCCTTCAAGCGCGCTCCCGACCGGCCCTGGGGCCGGGTCGAGGGCCCGGGCTACGAGCCCCATGCGGGATCAGGCGTCCCGATCAAAGCAGGTCTCGAAGTTGGGGTTGTTTTCCTCGTCCACGGGAATCGGGAAGTTTAAGCTGGCGTCCAGCGCCGCCTCGGCCTCGACCACTCCCCCGATGAGCGACCCCCGTCTCGGCCCGTCCTCGGTCTGCCCGAGAAGGGCCCCCTCGTCCTCCTGGACCTCACCGGACCCGAAGGCCCGGTTCGCACCGCCCCTCCCGTCAGGAGGGGACGCCGCTTCCCCCCCACTCCGCCACCAGCTCGTCCACTGTCCGGAACTGGCGCTCCGGATCGGTGGCGTACCAGGTCTTGAAGTACTCGAGCCCCTGTTGGTGGGCTTCCGGCGTGAAGGCGTCCAGCGCGTCGGTGACCCAGGTGAGGCCGTACCCTCGCTGGAAGGCGTCGCCGGAGGTGTGGCGGGCGCAGCAGTCGGTGTGGAGACCGGTGATGTAGAGGTGCCGGATGCCCCGGGCTTCCAACTCTGACTGGATCGCGGTGTCCAGGAAGGGGCTGTAGGTGCGTTTCTCGATCACCACATCACCGGTGCGAGGGGCCACCTCCTCCACGATGTCCGCCTGGGGGGTGCCTTTCATGGAGTGGGGCGGCCATTTCAGGAGCTCCACGTCGTCCTCGGTATGGGCGTCGGTGGCGTAGATCACCGTCACCCCGGCGGCCCGAGCCGCGTCCAGGAGACGGGCCAGACGGGGGACCAGAGCCTGAGCACGGTCCCGGTACTCGGGACCGCCTGAATCGGCGATGGTCCCGCCCTCGTGAACGAAGTCCCTGGCCATGTCGATGACCAGGAGGGCGGAGGTGGAGGGATCCACTGGGCGATTCATCGGGGACTCCTGGATGACGGAGTGTGGAAGAAGCACGTCTTCGTCACCCTTACCCCGGTTCGGCCCGACCGATTCCAATCATCGCCCAAGGGCTGGTCGCGATCTGGCACCCAATGCCCGGCCCGAATATAACAAATTCGATATACTCCGGTCTGTAACATATGGTTTTCTATATATCGACCTGGGTTGAAGCCGGCGAGAGCGTCCGGCCACCCCACCCATGCACCGCTGATTGCGCCGCGGTGCAACGAGAACTGGGGTTCCTGGAGGCAAGCACAGGTGCTCCTCTCACCGCAACACACAAGGGACGCTGGAGAAGGTGGGCCACATTCTGCACCTCCCTCAGGATCCGGAGCCCTCACCCTTCCACCTGGGTGGCGTGGGGGAAGACCACGTAGGGCGGAGGCGTGACCTCGTTCAGCCGGAGATAGGGAACCACCTGCCCCAACGTCCAGGTGCCGTGCTCCAGGGCCCCCTCCAGGGCGCGCCGTCGGGTGACACGGTACCTCCCGAACACCTCGCCTTCCGCCTCGAGGGAACCCCTGTCGCTTCCCTGGATCACCTGGACGACCCATTCATATCCGGCCTCCACGTGTGCCAGGAGCGCGTCCTTCTCTCGGAGGTAGCGTTCAGGATCTCCCAGGTCGGGGAGATCGGTGCGGTCGAAGGCGGTAGCGACGATGGAGACGTGATCCCTGACGATGTGCTCGATCTGCTCGGCGAAGGTCCGCACCTCAGGGGTGGGCTGGAAGTCGAAGTGCTCCTCGGGCATGGCTTCCACGTAGGCCGAAACGTTGGCTTGGTGACGCTCCCATTCCCCCGCCAGGATCTGTGGAAGTGAGTCGCCGACGGCGGCCCCATGGGACGCATCCATGCCCGCCAGGGGCGAGGTAGTGGCAGCCGAGAGGAAGAGGAAGAGACAGGCGAAGGGCGTAGGCGATGGCATCGAATGCTCCGGTGTCAGAGTCGGCTGGCTCCACCCGCGACAACCCCGGGGGTCCCGGGAAGGGTCCGGACGGGTCGGGGTCCCGTAGCCCCCCCGGAGCCGAGTGAACATCCAGGAGTCACCAAGGCCCAATGCCTCCGGGGTTCGGCATCACCCTGAACCACGCCCGGCACCTCGCAACCCTCGCCGACCTGAGATCGAAGCCGCAGCTCCAGGGCGGGACTCGGTGGGGCAGCACCCTGCACAGGATCGGCCAGTGCGTTGCCGGATCACGTGACGCCCCCAGGACTCCCGCAAGGTGTCGCAACCACCTCCTGCGGCAGGATACGAAGCGTTCCCCCCACCTCTTGCGAGGAGCGGCCGATGGACATCGATAAGCTCTGCAGCACCAACCCGGCGGCATCGCGGCGATACGTACACGACAAATTCACCAGGTTCAACGGAGTATTCTATCCAAAGAGCGTTC
>SKKH01000104.1 GCA_007121555.1 Gemmatimonadota bacterium
AGCCCCTCCAGGGTGGCCCGCACCTCCTGGACCGCCGCTTCATCGTCCGGATCCGCGAGGCGGAGGAACGCGCTCCCTCCGCCGGGATGGAAGGCGGCGCGCCACTCTCCTTGATCGGGGCGGTCCTCATGGAGGCCGGCGTCCACGAGCCAGACGTTGGGAGCCACCTCGGTGTCCACATCGAAGAATCCGTGATCGCCGGTGATGATGAAGGCGGTCCGCTCCAGCGTGCCCGCCCGATCCGCCGCCTCGACCATCCGGGCGATGGCCCGGTCCACCGAGGCCACGGCCATGCGGACTTCATCGTGCTCCCTCCCGTAGGCATGCTGGTACCAGTCGGTCTGGGTCAGGTGGACCAGGAGCAGGTTGGGTCGATGGCGCTCGATGAGATGACCCGCCATGGCCCCCACCGCATCCTCCCGGGAGCGATTCCGGCCCCAGTAGAAGTCGGGAAAGGATCCCAGAGACTCGGCCTCGATCTCCTCCAGGAGGCCCTCGGGGGTTACCTGGCTCCGCAGCGCCGCGGTGTGGGCCGGAGGACCCGTGAGCTCACCCTCCTGGCCCGACACGGACCAGAACTCCGGGATGTTCCAGGTGATCGAACTCCCCACGCTCACCGGCCAGGAGATGCCCGCCGAGGTGAGGCCGGCGGTCCTCGTGGCGTCCCAGAGGGTGGGGACCTGGATCCGCTCGCTCTCCACATTCCACCGCCCGGAGGGTCCTTCGGCCTCGAAGGGCCGGTTGTGGAGGATCCCGTGACGGGCCGGAAGGGCCCCGGTCACGATGGTGGTGTGCGACGGATAGGTCACGGTGGGAGTCACGCTCCGGACCGCCTCGGCGAAGGACCCCTCCCGTGCCATCCGCTGCATGGCGGGAGCGGGCCAGCGTTCCTCCAGGTAGAACTCGGGCCGAAGACCGTCGACGGAGATCAGGATCACGTGCTCGGCCGACGTATGGAACTCCGCTGACTCTGGTACCTGGGCCCCGAGAGGCGAGGCCCCCCCCACTCCGAAGAACAGGATCAGGGTCAGCGCCGAAATCAGGAGCATGGAGGTGGCAGGGTTCGAGGGGAGGAAGTCGGTGGAAGGTCCCAACGGCCTTCAGCCGTGCCGGAGCGCCACGGTCTTGGTGCGGGTGAAGCTTTCCAACCCCGCCATTCCCTTCTCGCGCCCGTATCCGGAGCGCTTCACTCCACCGAAGGGAAGCTCCACCCCCCCGCCGGCGCCGTAGCAGTTCACGAACACCTGGCCGCAGTCCAGGTTGCGAGCCATCCGCATCTGCCGACCTCCGTCAGCCGTCCAGACCCCTGCCACGAGACCGTATTCCGAGTCGTTTGCCAGGCGCACCGCCTCGTCCTCGGAGCGGAAGGGGGTGGCCACCAGGACGGGACCGAAGATCTCTTCCCGGGTGAGCCGGTGACCCGGATCCACGGGGGCAAGGAGTTGGGGGCGGACGTAGAATCCGCCCTCGGGAAGCCCGTCGAATCCTTGGGCTCGACCCGCCACCTCGAGCCCATCGGCGTCGGCGACCGCCAGGAGCTCCTCGACCCGCTCCCTCTGACGAGCCGAAATGAGGGGACCGCAGTCCGGATCCCGATCCGCCGGCCCCAGCGTGGTGGCCTCGAACCGAGCGGCCAGCTCCGACACGATCTGGTCGAAACGGGCCTCCTCGATGAGGACCCGGCTCCCCGCCGAGCAGGTCTGCCCCGCATTCTGGATGCAGGCGTTGTAGAGGGTGGGCAGGAGATCCTCTTCGTCCGCGTCGGCGAAGACGATCTGGGGAGACTTCCCCCCCAGCTCCATGGTGGCCGGCCGATTGTGCTTCGCCGCAGCCTGCTGGACCAGGGTGCCGGTGGCGGGGGACCCAGTGAACGAGATGTGGTCCACCCCGGGATGCCCGGCCAGGGGAGCGCCAGCCTCCTCGCCGTATCCCGTCACGATGTTCAACACCCCGCTGGGGAGCCCCACCTCGTAGGCCAGGCGCGTCACGGCCAGGATCGTCTGGCAGGCGTCCTCGCCGGGTTTCACCACGACGGCGTTGCCTGCGGCCAGCGAGGCGATGACCGACCGGCCGAACATCTGAGCCGGATAGTTCCAGGGAACGATGTGGGCGGTGACGCCGAAGGGCTCCCGGAGCGTCATCACCGTGTAGCCGGGCTCGTAGGGGAGGGTCTCTCCGTGCAGCTTGTCCGCGGCTCCCGCGTAGAACTCGCAGTACCGGGCCAGGGCGGAGATGTCCGCGTGCGCCTGCCTCCGCGGCTTCCCCACATCGCGAGCCTCGAGATCGGTCAGGGTGTCGTGCTCCTCTGCGATCCGGTCGGAGAGACGGCGAAGGATCCGCCCCCGCTCGATGGGCGAGGTCCGGACCCACACCTCCTGGAAGGCCCGGCGGGCCGAGGCCACCGCTCGCCGCACCTCCTCGCTTCCGCCCCGGGAGAGGCGAGCGAACTCATCTCCGGTGCTGGGATCAAGGACCGGAATGGTCCGGCCATCGCCCGCCTCGGACCAGGTGCCGTCGATGCAGATCGTCCCACTGGTCATCCGCTGCCTCCCCCCGATGGTCGGGGATCTGTTGAGCTGAATCGCCGCGCCTCCCGTTTCAGACCCGCGCTCCGGAGCTCGGTCTCAGCGCAGTCGAAAGGGGGTGGGCGGCCTCGAGCCGGGCCTGGTGTTCCGCCATGGGAAGGGGCCGCGCCGTGTGGAGCCGGCCGAAGCGATCCCTGGCCTCCACCACGATTTCGCCGGCAGCCCGGGACGCCGGCGCGAAGAAGAGGTGGTCGGTGTTTCGCGGCTCGACCCAGCGTCGGCGCTCCGGTCGATCCCCGCCCTGGTGCAACTCGATGGAGAGGGGATCCAGCCCCATCTCCTGCCGCATGGGGCCCCTTCTCTCTCCGTCTTCGTACCAGACGACCTCCCACGAGGGATCCCAGTCCCAGATGTTCGCCACGATCTCGTCGGGGCGTTCCGGGTGGATTCCGTGGGGATAGACCCGCATCTGGTGGTCCAGGTCGTAGCCGACCGACTTGTACTGCCAGGACACCTCCTCCCCCCTGATGTGGAAGATCCCGTATCCGTTGGGCGTGCCGTCCCAGCAGATAGGCCCACTCCACCAGGCCCCGCAGACCGCGCCGTTCACCTGTTCATGGATGGAGCCCTCGATGATATGCTCTTTCTCGTGCATGTGGCCCGAGAGGATGTAGGCCTGGTAGGGCGCCAGCACCTCGTAGAGGGCCTCCCGGTTCTGAGTCGTGAACCCCACCGGGACGTTGCCGTCGAGGCGGCGATCCATGGTGTTGCCCACGGGGATGTGGATGGCCACGATCACCGTGCGGCCCGGCTCGATTCGGGCCAGGTCCCGGCGGAGCCACTGGAGCTGTGCGTCGGAGATGTAGCCCACGTACCCCCGGCCGTGCCAGAAGACGTTGTTCAGCACGACGTAGTGCACCTCACCCCGATCGAAGGAGAAGTGCTCCGGACCGAAGTGCTCCCGGTAGACCGCGGAGGCCGCCTCGGTGGTGCGGGCCTCCAGGTCCAGATCGTGATTGCCCAGGACCTGGAAGAAGGGCACACCGATTCGGCGGCAGGCCCGCTCGTAGTCCGGGAACATCGTGAGATCGTCGAACATGAGATCTCCACAGCCGATCCCGAAGGCGTGCGCCCCTCCGAGCCCCTCCACCACCGCCCGGGCATCCGGCACCGTTTCCTCGTGGAAGAGGGTCATCTCGTAGTCGTCTTCCGTCTGGGGATCGGCCAGGAGGAGGAGCACGTGACCCCGGTCTCCCGCGGGATCACGTTCCAGGTCGAAGACGGCCTCCATCTCCCCCCGGGCGTCGGGGCGGATGGGCTCGTAGAAGCGGGCCGTGCCCTCGGGGTTCATGGGGATCCGGTACCCGGGGGGAAGGCTCAGGTGGACATGGGTCGACCTGGTGTTCGTCAGGAGCTCGTAGCGCCCCTCCTCATCGGTGAACTCGACCTGGAGCCCGTCGCTCACCGCAAGCCCGCCGAGGCCCCGACCGGCCTCATCGCGGACGACGCCTCGGACCCGGACCGTCTCGCCGGCTACCCGAGGTGAATCGGCCGAGAGCGAGAGGGGGCGGAGGAGAGCCGCTGCGGCCCCCCCCGCCGCTGCACCCAGGAACTCCCTGCGGCCCAGTCCTCCGCCCGGTTCGTCGATCGGATCAGTGGAAGGGCAGGATCGCATCGCTCGTCCGGTTCTCGACGAGAGCCCGGTTCAGGTTGTGGTGGATCACCGCCACCTCGTCCCCGTCCTCGTAGTCGAAGCGGTTCATTCCCCGATCTCCTGGAATCCAGGCCGGGATGAAGGGCCGAAGCACGTCGGCGTCCAGGGAAATGTTCTCATTCGCCTCGGCCTCTTCGAGGGCGACCGGGAGCCGGATCCCCAGATCCACGATCCGGCGGCCCTCCACCACGAAGATCTCCTGCCGCATCAGGTAGAGCAGCTCCAGGAGCGCCTCTTCGCTCTGGGCCCCCGCGATCCGGTCTGCGGTGACCGAGGTCCCCGAGACCGTCGGAACTTCGACGGGTCCGTCCTGCCGGTCCAGCACGAGCCCGGGCAGGGGCTCGTCATCGGGGCTCGCCGCTACCAGGACCTCGGAGCGGTTCGGATAGATCCAGGTCCCTCCGGCCCGACCCCGCTGCTGGCTCTCGTCGTCCACCATCGCCGTGGGACGCTGATCCACGATGCCAAGGACCTCGACCATAAGATCCCGGGCCCCCTGGAGGTCGTTCCGGGCCAGGGCGGCCTCGGCCAGGATCAGAAACGCTTCCTCACCCTTCGCGATGGCGATGGCGCTCTGGTCCGTCGCCGAAACACTGAAGTACTTGGGGAAGAGGAAGTCCATCCGGGGAAGGGGCTGGAATTCGTCCTGTCCCGAATCGTATATCGCGGTCTGCATCGTGTTCGTCGGTCCGTCGGAGATGTCGTACTCCACCGACCGGAGAAGGAGGGGGTCATTGGCCCGGACCTGTTCGGCTGCGGCTACCGCCTCATCCATGTTGCCCATCCGGTGGTGGGCCCGGGCGATCCCCAGCGTGGCGGCACCCTGGAGGGCCGGGTCGGAGCTCAGGCCCCGAGCCTCCTCGAAGTCCTGGATCGCGGCCTCCAGGTGAGCCTGCGGGCCCAGAACCGGCCCGTTCCCCTCGGCGGGGAGCCCCACGAAGTACTCGCCGGCCGCCAGGCTTGCGTAGGCCCGATGGTAGTGAAGCCGAGCCCTTGTCTCGTCGGTGGCTCCTTCATCCGCAGGGACGACGAGGTTCAGCCCGTCATCGGCCATGGCCCGAAGTCGCTGGACTTCGCGCTGCATGCTCACCACGGCGGCGTCCACCGGCTCCATCTCTGGGATGTCGAAGGTCCGGGTGAAGAGGGTCCGGTTGTTGAAGAGGTTGTCCGACCCCACCTCGCCGAAGAGGACCAGATCGTTCACTGCGATGGCGAGCTGCCGCTCCACTCCGTGGGTCCAGGTGGTGGCGGCGTTCGGAAGGTTGATGAAGTCGTCCTGGGTCACCGTCGGGTTCGTCACCTCGGTGGGGTCGAGGAAGTCACATCCCGCGAAGGTGGCCACTACGAGTAGGGCCAGAAGGGAACGGAGGAGGCTTCGCATACGTCGAGTCCGGATCGGAAGGGCCGATGTCCCACACTGTCGGAGCGAGGCGGGCCGAGCTGTCGTGCTGGTGCCAGTCATGATCGTCATCTCGGGCCTCCTAGAAGCGGACGCGGACGTTGGCCATGAAGGTCCGCGGCGAGGGGTCCATGGCGTAGTTGAACCCGCCCACCGTGGCCCCGCCCTGGGACTGGGCCCCGGAATAGTCCGCCTCGGGGTTGAACGAGGAACTCCACCACCCGATGGGGTTGTGGATCGAGAAGCCCAGATCCACGGACTGTCCGACCCGCTGGGCCAGGTGACTCGGCACAGTGTACTGGACCGAGATGTTGCGGACCTTCAGGAAGTCGGTGTCCTCGACGAACTGGTCCGTCATCCGGAGCCAGTTCGCCGACCGATCCTGCTCGAGCATGGCCGGGGGCACCAGGGGATCATCCAGCCCATGGAGGTACCTGAACTGCCGGTTGAAGGAGTGCATCCGGGCCCCGGTCTGCCAGTCGGCCGAGACGTTCAGGCGCAGGTTCTGCCGAATCCCCACATCCATCCCCAGCGTCCCGAACCGTTCCGGGAGGGGGCTGCCCAGGTGGGCGATGGCCTCCACCGACTCCACGGTGCCGTCGGGTCCGAAGGTGGCCTTGTTGCCCCGGAGCATCCCGACGGGCTGTCCCTCCTCGATCACGCTCTGGATCGTGCCGGCGCTGTGCCCTGTGATCGAGAAGACCGAGGTGCCCCCGGCATCCGTGACCTCGTTGTTCAGGGTGTTGAAGGAGCCGCGAAGCCGCACCGTGAGGTCGGAGGTTCGGTAGACCTCACCGCTGAGCTGGAGTTCGATCCCGCTGTTCTGGATCTCTCCCACATTACGAAGCTGGACCGCTTCGCCTGTGGAGGGAGGGGAGGGCGCCGCGAACAGGGCGTCCCGAGTGCGGGCGTCGTACCAGTTCCCCCGGAGGGTGAAGTGGCCGTCCCAGGCTTCCAGGTCACCACCGAACTCGATGGTGTGGGTCTTCTCGGGGCCGAGTCCGGGATCCCCGGGGTTGCCGAAGCCCACGGACTGCTGACCCAGATACGAGGCGAAGCTCACCGTCCGGTCCCGGGTGTAGGGAGGCGGGAAGTTCCCGGCAACTCCGTAGTTCGCCCTGAAGCGGAGCTCGGAGAGGACGTTCGAGAGGGAGCCGAACTGGAACCAGTCTTCGGCTGACATGTCGTAGACGAAGCCGAGCTTGGGGTAGTACTGGAAACCGATGTCGTCGCCGAAGGCCGAGTTCCCGTCGGCCCGAAGCCCCAGCTCCACGAAGTAGCGGTCCCGGTAGCCCCAGTTCTGCTGAGCGTAGGCTCCGTAGTTCACCAGGGTCAGGTAGACGTCGTCGGCGTTGGTGGTTCCGGCGCCGCGCACCGTCTCACTCCCGTCCCGGACGTTCAAGGCCGTACGCTGGGCCTGGGTGTCGTCCTCGCGAAAGAGCTGGCCCCCGGCGTTCGTGATCACGTCGAAGGGTCCGAAGTCGCCCCGGTGCTGTCCACCGGCCTCGAGGGTCAGCCCCAGGAAGTCCCGGTCGTAGATGTTGATCGTTCCCTGGTCATCCGTCCCAGGGGAATGGACCCTGGTGTGGACGAGGAACTCGTTCGTCTCGATCACCCGCTCGGTGCTCGATCGGTGATCCAGCCCCGCCAAGGCCCGGAAGCTCAGCTCGTTCGTGGGCTCCCAGCGGAGCGTGTGGGACGTCTGGGCCCGAGCCACCTGGACCCGCCGATCCATGAGCGCCTCGGCCTGATTCAAGAAGCCCTGAAGGTCGTTCAGCTCGCTCTGGGACGCAGCGCTCAGGTTGTTGTTGAAGCCGAGGGCGAAGATCCGGCCCCCCTCGAGGAGCCAGAGGGGGGTGTAGGCCCCGAGGTTTCCATCTCGGGCCCGATCGTAGTGGTTCCACCCGAAGGAGAACGACCCGTCGTAGCGGAGTTGGTCACTCAGCGCTGCCGTCAGCCCGGTCCGGCCGGAGTAGCTCCGCGAGGCATTGTTGTCGATCCGGTATCCCGCGCGGTCCCGGACGCTTCCGCTGAAGGACCAGGTCATGTCGGAGGTCCCGCCCCGCCCGGAGATCTGATGCTGCTGAGTGAGTCCGTTGCGGTAGAGGAGATCCACCGTCTCGGGAAAGTGGAAGTAGTCCCGGATCGGGGTCTCGTAGCCGACCTGGGTCGAGATGGAGAAGTCCGATGGCCCCGGAGTCCCGCGGGAGGTGAAAATCTGCAGCACTCCGTTGGCAGCGTCGGATCCGTAGAGGGTCGTGGCCGCACCTCCGGGAATGTACTCCACCCGCTCGATGTTCTCCATTGGGATGTCGGCGATGGCCGACGTCTGGGTTCCCGTGGCCTGGCCCATGGAGAGCTCGGCCTGGGAGTTCAGGTTGTCGACCCGGACCCCGTCCACATAGATGACCGGGGTGGAGCCCTGGCTCGCCGAGACCGGCCCTCGGCCCCGCATCTGGGCGCCGGCGCCGGGCTGACCCGACGACATGCGGACCTGGACCGAGGGCAGCCCGGTCTGGAGGACCTGGTCCAGACGGGAGAGGGGCGAGGTCTGGAGATCCTGCTCCGAGATCACGTCGACGTTCGTAGAGAGTCGACGACGGGAGACCTCAGAGCCCTGACCGGTGATGACGAGCTCGTCGAGAGCGACGGCCCGGTCGGCGAGGGCAAACTCGATGCTCACCGTCTCACCGGGCTGCACTGTCACCGTCCGGGTCTCGGTGGCCTGACCCAACCGCTCGGCGCGGACGGTGTGCTCGCCTGCGGGGACATTCGAGATCGTGAAGCGACCCTGCTCTCCAGTGAGGGCACCGAGCTCCAGACCATCCACCGAGACCTGGACTCCGGCCAGGGGCTGGCCGGAGCCGGCGGCGAGGACCTGACCCTCGATGGTGCCGGTAGTCTGGGCCGCGAGGGCACCCGAGCCCAGGAGGGCCGCGATCCCCCCCAGGACGAGTGGGAGGGATCGAACTCGGATGGACATGGGAACGACTCCTGATCTGGAGGGATGGACGAACGGGAAGAGGCAAGGCCCGAAGAAGCTGGATCGCACCATGCGCTTCGAACTCCGGGCATCGTTCTCGATCTGGCTGCCTTCCGGGCGGTTCAGATTAAGACTTGAGGTGGCCCAGGGGGCTCACCCCACTCGAACGACGATATGCATGAATGAAGGGGAAGTGCGCCCCTTCTATCTTCTCCACTTTCGTCCCCCGACGGCACCGGACCGACCCCGTTGTTACGGGCTGGTACCCACACCGTTTCCACCCCGGGACCTACTGACAGGAACCTGGGAAAGCCCACCTGGACGGGGGGGCATTGTCCATCGAGTGCATCGTATGCAATATGTGATCTACCGTCAAACGCACCCGCTGGCAGGCCGACCGCGAAGTCACTCCCGGGCCCGAATTGCGGGTCGCGTCTCAGGATCGGTAGAATCACAAGCCCCTCTGCGGCGATCAGTCGTCCCCGCCCCCCGCGCCCACCGAGAGTCCCCGGTCATGAACCAGAAATCGATGTACCCAGCTCCCCTCCGTCCCGCGTCCCCCTCCCTCCGGGGCGGGCTCCCGGGCCTGGCGGGGATCCTCTGGATTCTCCTGGTTTTCCCCATGGCGACGGCAGCCCAGACCCCCGGCCCCACCAACACCCTCATCGATGTTCAGGGGCTCGAGGTGGGCCACGAGACCCGGGTCGGCGACGGCTACCTGACCGGAACTACCGTGATTCTCTCCCGGGAGGGTGCGACCGCTGGATACAGCGTGCACGGCGGCGGGCCCGGAACCAGGGAGACCGATCTCCTGGAGCCTGGGGGGCTGGTCACGGAGGTTCAGGCCATTGTGTTGAGTGGAGGCAGCGCCTTCGGCCTCGACTCTGCCACCGGCGTCATGAAGTGGCTCGAGGAGCGGGAGCTTGGCTTCCCCGTCGGCGGGGGCGTCGTCCCCATCGTTCCGGCCGCGATTCTCTTCGATCTGGGCCGAGGTGGAGACTTCAGCGCACGCCCGACCGCCGAGTTCGGCTACCTGGCTGCGGAGGCGGCGTCCAGGGATCCAGTGGAGATGGGCCGGGTCGGAGCGGGCACCGGAGCCCGACATGGCCTGGGGACGGCGAGCGTGCTGCTCCCGAACGGGTACACGGTGGCCGCCATCGTGGGGCTCAATCCAGGGGGCGCGGTGGTCGACCCCAGAACCTGTCTGCCCTACGGCCACTTTCTGGAGCTGGAGGGGGAGTTCGGCCTGACGAAGCCCGATCCCGAGGCCTGCGCCGAGGACCCCCAGGGTCTGAACGGCTCCGGTGAGGACGGGTATGAGGAGACCTTCAACACCACGATCGCGGTCGTGGCCACCGACGCACCGCTGGATCAGACCCAGGCCCAGCGCATGGCCATGATCTCCAACAGCGGGCTCGCCCGCTCCATCCGGCCAGTCCACAACCTGGGAGACGGGGACGTGGTCTTCGCCGTGGCCACCACCCCCGAGGATTCGGGCCGACTCAGCAACCAGGAGCTCCACGCCCTCTACAACGGGGCCGCAGATGCCCTGGGCCGGGCGGTGGTCCATGCCTTGCTACAGGAAGGAAGTTATTGTGAAGAGTACCCAGGTGTGTGCCCCGACCGCGACCGCTGACACTCTCCGCTTCCGACATCTCCTCGGCCCGGTCCAACCGGGCACGACGCACGACCCGCCCGCCGGATCCCGTATCCGGCCGACCCGGCGGAGCCGTCGCACTCCAGACAAGGTAGGATCCATGCCGAAATCACCGTGGCCTCGGGTCTCGCAGAAGACCCTGGCGGATCAGGCCTACGAAGCCATTCGTTCTCACATCGCAAGTGGTGACCTCGCCGTGGGCGAGTTCATTCGCGAACACGACGTCAGTGCGGCCCTCGGGGTGAGTCGCACCCCGGTGAGGGAGGCCCTGGGCCGCCTCGCCAGCGAAGGATTCATCGAGCGGATCCCCCATCGCGGATTCCGGGTGCCGGTGGAGACGGTGGCCACCCTCCTGGAGCTCTACCCGATCCTCTCTTCGCTGGAGCTTCTTGCCGGCAAGCTGGCGCTTCCCCACCTGAAGCCCTCGGACCTTCGACGCCTCCACGAGATCAACACCCGCATGGAGGCCTGCATGAAGCGAGGGGGGACGGTAGACGAGCTGGTGGAGCTGAACAGCCGGTTCCACGACCACCTCTGCCGCCGAAGTGGGAACGAGCGCCTACGAGCCCTCCTCCACGACCTCCGGAGCCAGGTCAAGCAGCTCGAGAACTGGTTCTATTCCGACGAGGGCAGGTCGCGGGAGTCCGTGGCCCACCACCGCGAGCTCCTCCTGGCGATCCAGGATGGAGAACACTCCAGGGTACTCGATCTGATCGAGACGAACATGGCGCTGACATACGAGCGGTTCTCGGAGGAGCATGCCGAAGTCGATGGGGAGTTCGCCGAGGTGGATTCGGAGAACGAGACCTTTACCTCTCAGGCCACGGGTACCTGAGACACGCGCACCAGCGTCAGGCCACGCTTTCGCAGGCTCTCGACAGTCGGACCACAGCCTCCCGGACCTCCTCCTCGGTGACGAGAAGCGAGGAGCCGAGCCGGATCACATGGCCCTTCAGGCCCCCCAGCCCGATGAGGAGGCCTTCCCTGAGCGCGGCTTCCAGGAGGGCCCGGGCCCGGACCGGATCCGGAGCCCTCGAGTCGTCCGGACTCACGATCTCCAGCGCCTGCATCAGCCCCATCCCCCGAGCCTCTCCGATCCAGGCGTACCGGCCCTCCAGCTCCTGGAGCCCTCTCCGGAGTTGCTCTCCCCGTTCGGCGGCTCGAGCGGGCACCTGCTCCTCGATCATGACCTCCAGGGTCGCCCCGGCCGCCGCCATGGAGACGGGATTCCCTCCGAACGTCGAGATGGAAAGGGAAGTCCAGGCCTCGGCCACCTCGTCGGTGGCCATGGTGGCGCCCACGGGGAAGCCGTTGGCGATCCCCTTGGCCATGACCATGATGTCCGGCTCCACATCCGAGTGCTCGCACCCGAACCAGTGGTGTCCGGTGCGCCCGAAGCCCGTCTGGACCTCGTCGACGATGAGAAGCCCGCCGTACGAGCGGATCACCTCGGCGGCCCTGCGCAGATATCCCCGGGGAGGCACGATGAAGCCCCCCACTCCCTGAATGGGCTCGAGGATCAGCGCCGCCGGCTTCCCCGAGGTGGTGGTCTCGATGACCTCGACCAGGTCGGACACGAAGAAGTCGGTCTGTTCCTTCTCGGACGCCTCGTCTCCCAGGGGAGAACGGTACGGATAGGGGGAGCGGGCGTGTACGATGCCCGGAACCGCGGTGGGCAGGGGCTTCCACGGGGCGTGGGCGGTGAGTCCGGTGGCCAGCGTGCTCCGACCGGAGTACGCATGGCGAAGGGCTACGATCTCGGACCTGCCGGTGGCGATCCGGGCGGCCATGATGGCGGTCTCGTTGGCCTCGGTCCCGCTGTTGGTGAAGGCGGTCCGATTCAGGGCCCCAGGCGCAAGCTCCGTGAGCGTCTCGGCCACCTCCACCTGCTGCTCGGTCACGTAGAGCGCGGACGTATGCCCGAGCCGCTTCATCTGCTCCCAGGTCCTGCGCACTACATGGGGGTGGCAGTGCCCCACGGAGGTCGTCACGATGCCGGCGAAGAAATCCAGGTACTCCCGACCCGACTCGTCGAGGACCCAGACCCCCTTCCCCTCCTTCAGCACCAGAGGGTCGGAATAGTAGGGCTTGACCCAGGGGAAGAGGCGCTCTCCATGCCGCTGGATCAGGGCTGTGCCCTCGTGTGACAGCGCGTCTTCGACCTTTGAAATCGACACCTTGACCCCCTGATCATTGATGCGAGAAGGGAACGACCTCAGGGGAGTCCGGTGCGCGAGGTCCCCCGGGGACGGACCCGCGAATCTGCTCCGCCGAGGATCACCAGCGTGAAATCACCACACGCTCGTCGGTGAAGAAGGAGATGGCGTCCTTCCCCTGCGCCCTCAGATCTCCGTAGAACGAGGCCCTGGAGCCCCCGAAGGGAAAGAAGGCCATGGGGGCCGCGACCCCGATGTTGATTCCGATCATGCTGATCCCCGCATGATACCGGAACTCCCGTGCGGCCCGTCCGCTGGTGGTGAAGATGGAGGTGGCGTTCCCGTACTCCACCCGATGCATGAGTTCGATGGCATCCTCCACGGAATCGGCCCGGGTCATCCCGGCCACCGGTCCGAAGATCTCCTCCCTTCCCACACTCATCTCGGGGGCGACGCCCTCGAAGACGGTGGGACCCACCCAGTGGCCGTCCGGATACCCCTCCACCTGATAGCCCCGGCCGTCCAGGAGGAGCTGAGCACCCTCCTTTTCGCCGGCGTCGATGAACCCCTCTACCCGTTCCCGATGCGTCTGCGACACCACGGGTCCCATGAAGGTCTCGGGATCGAGCCCGTACCCCACCTTGAGCTTCCCGGCCCGCTCCACCACCCGGTCCCGGATCTCTTCGTAGGCCGAGCCCACCCCGACCACCTGACTTCCGGCAAGGCAGCGCTGTCCCGCCGAACCGTACACAGAGTTGATGATGGCGTCGGAGCTGAGATCCAGATCGGCGTCCGGGAGCACGATCATGTGGTTCTTGGCTCCCCCCAGCGCCTGGACGCGCTTTCCGGTGGCCGCCGCACGGGTGTAGACCAGTCGGGCGATGGAGCTCGAGCCCACGAAGGAGACGCCCTGGATATGGGGGTGGACCAGAATGGCCTCGGAGACGGTCTTGTCTCCGTGCACCACGTTCAGGACGCCCGGGGGGAGTCCGGCCTCCAGGGCGAGTTCCACGACCCGGTGGTGGGTCAGCGGATCCTGCTCGCTGGGCTTCAGGATGAAGGTGTTTCCGGTGGCCACGGCGTAGGGCCAGAACCAGAGGGGGATCATGACCGGAAAGTTGTACGGCGTGATCCCGGCGAAGACCCCAAGGGGCTGCCGCATGGTCTGGCAGTCCACGCCGGAGGCCACATCCTCGAGGGTGTCCCCCATCATGAGGGTGGGGACCCCGCAGGCGTGCTCTACATTCTCGATCCCTCGACGGACCTCGCCGATGCACTCCTTCAGGTTCTTTCCATGCTCCCGGCTCAGGCTCCGGCCCAGCTCCTCCAGATTGTCCTCCAGGAGTGCCTTGAGACGGAAGAGGACCCGGGCCCGCTCCACCGCGGGGGTGGCCCTCCATCCGGGGAAGGCCTCTCTGGCCGCCTCCACCGCGTCGTTCACATCGTCCGGGGTGGAGAGGGGCACCTGCCCGAGGACCCGGCCCGTCCCCGGATCCTTCACCTCCAGGGCGTCGGTGCCCCGAGACGAGACCCACTCGCCCCCGATGAAGTTGGGGAGCAGACGGGTCGGATCGGCTGCGACCGTAGGGGTCGAGGGCGTCATCTTGGCATCACCTTGAAGGGTGGGTAGAGGGGCTCGTTGCAGCGTTGCTCCCCAGGGTGAGACGACGCCGCAGGCCGCATATTTTGTAGATTGTATATAATTATTCGGGTGATTTTCCGCTACCGGACAGGGGTCGTTGAGGGTGGGGTTCCCTCTAACTCCGTCCCCACAGTTCGAAGATCCATCGGGCCACCTCCGTGTTGTCCAGAAAGGGGCCCCGGACCGGATCGGAACGATTGTCGGCGTAGCCCTCGAACCCTTCCGCGCCGGCTCCTCTGGCAAAGAAGGGCACGAGCTGGTTGGTGTGGTAGGTGTGGTACCATTCGAACTCGGGCAGCTCGCCCGCGCCCCGGCCCACCAGCGGCTCCCACCCCGGCCCCGATCCCGGCCCACTCAGGTGACCGGTTTCGTGGTCGCTGGTCACGACCACCAGGGTCTCCTCCCAGTTCGATCGACTCTCCACCCACTCCAATGCCGCCGCTACCGCCTCGTGGACCGCCAGCATGTCCTCGATGGTGCGGCCCAGGAGATTCCAGTGCCCACCCCAGTCCGCCGCTCCCCCCTCGACCATGAGGAAGAATCCCTCCTCCGAGGCGTTCTCCAGGGTGTTCAGGGCGGCCGAGGTCATCTCCGCCAACGAGGGCACGCCCTCATTCAGCGGCACCTCGAAGGGTGTTTCCAGGGGGTCCACCCGACCCGAAGGACCGTCGCGAAACGATTCCGCCAGCGGGGTGGGATCCCGATTGAACTGGGTGGCGTTGAAGGCTCGTGCCACGCCCAGGACCCGCTCAGGAGTGGGGCCGGAGGCGAGGCTCCGGAAGTCGTCCCGGCTCTCCACCAGCGTCCACTCGCTCTCCTCGCTCGAGACCTCCTCCCATGCGTCTTCGGGAATCCAGAAGTACCGAGGGGAGTCCAGACGTTCACCGTCGTCGTCGTAGAAGGGGTGCCCCGTGCCCATGATTACCGTGGCGTCGGACTCGAAGAGCATCTCCCGGGTGATCTCATGGTAGTTGTTTCGACTCCCGTTGTGGGCCAGGAAGCCCGCAGGAGTCGCGTGGTTGAGAGCCACATTCGCGACCACGCCGGCGGCCTTCCCCAACGAGTGGGCATACTCCGCCAGGTGGAGCACCGGCTCCCCTTCCGCGTCCAGCCCCACCGCCGGATCGATGGTCTTCACCCCGCTCGAGAGGGATGTGGCCGAAGCCGCTGATCCCGTGACCGTCGTCGGTTCGTATTCGATGCCCTTCACGGCCTCGAAACTCGACCAGGCCCGCTCCGGATCGTACTCCCCAAGGGCCGTGTGCGTACTCATGGCCAGTTGGACCGGGAAGTCTTCGAAGGAGAGCACCGGCTCCCCTTCGGCGGGGAGGGCCTCCACGGCGCCGGGCGGACCCTGGACCTGGTAGCGAACCCCTTCTCCGAGATATAGGCGGGTGGCATCGATGTAGTTGAACCCCATGCCGTCCACGACGACGAGGATCACGTTCCGGGGTGGCGCCTCGGGGGTGCCTCGCTCTTCCGTTTCGAGCGCGCAGCTCCCGGCCATGACTCCCAGGAGGAGGACCAGAAGGATACGGGCGAAGGGAGATGGGGCGTGACGGCGGAACGGGCGGCCTCCGACACCCCAAGGCTCGGCGCCGGCCCCTGCGCGGTTGTGACTCATGGGTGTTCCGGTGGGTTCAATGCATTGAAGCTGCAATCGACCATGAAGCTTGAGGGGCGGTATGGGCTCCGCAACCTTCCCCGCTCTGGAGATGGCTCAAGCAGCCCTGCCCGGAGTGCCGAGTGCCCCCTCGGTGCGTGGCTCCCCGGCAGGCTGTGAGTTCTTCCATACCGGGACCGGAGCCGTGCAGAATTTTCCGGCTTCGGCCAGGCCCGTCGGTTCTGATAGGGGGCTCCTCGCCGGCTCGGACTCTCTCGATCGCCCTACTCCCACAGCGGGTTTCACCGGCAGCCGTGCGTTCGTCACCCCGCTTCGGTATGAAGCCTGCCTTAGAGAACGGGAAAGCGGAGGGCACCAGGGCACGCGGTCCTGGAACTCCCGCAGAAGCCCGACCAAAGGATCGATCATGAGCAGCGTAAGACCTGAACCCGTCACCCCGCGCCGGATGATCGCGCTCGAGCCCGTAATCGGAAACAAGGTGCAGAGCCTCTCCGGCGACGACCTGGGCAAAATCGAAGAGATCATGCTGGACTACTCCACCGGAAGAATCGCCTACGCCGTGCTCTCCTTCGGAGGCTTCCTCGGGATGGGCGACAAGCTCTTCGCCGTACCCTGGAACGCTCTCACCCTCATCGAGGGCGAGGACTACTTCCTGCTGGGAGTGGACAAGGAAGTCCTGGAGAACGCCCCTGGGTTCGACGACGACAACTGGCCCGACTTCGCCGATCTGCGGTGGGGAACCGGGCTTCATGAGCACTACGGCACCCGGCCCTACTGGGAGCGCCCTCCGCCGGTGACCCCGAGCTCTCGCATGCCCTGACTGTTCGAGTGGGCGGGGTACTCATGGCCCCTGAACGAAGAAGCCCCCCTCGTCGCTTCAGGCTCCCGTAGGAGCCGGCGTCGAGGGGGGCTTGTCGTTGCCTGGTCTGGGGCATGGTCGCTGCTGGACTCGAACCAGCGACCCCTACGATGTGAACGTAGTGCTCTACCAGCTGAGCTAAGCGACCCCGTCCTTACTGCTCGTGCTGCGGCCAGCGACTTCCTGGCCCGTTGGAGCGATGCCGTGCCCCAAGTACCCCCACGGGGAATCGAACCCCGGTTTCCTGGCTGAGAACCAGGTGTCCTAGGCCACTAGACGATGGGGGCAAAAAAGAACTCCCTGAATGGGAGAGGAAAGATAATATCAAAGCCAGCCCTGCGGATCAACCCCCTTACGGGGCGGATCAACCCCCGTCGCGAGGCTTCTCCTTCTCCGGACGCAGCCGGTTCGGAAAGACCCATTCGTCGGACTGGAAGGGGAGGAGCCAGCGCCGGACCGTGCGCTCCGCCCAGCCGTCCGCCCAGGTATTCCACTCGTCGAACGCAGTCATCCCGCTTCCCGACCACTCGGTCCGGTGACCCGGCCGCTCGGCGTCGGGCACCCCTTGCTCTCCCATTCTGAGGAAGTTCACCACCGCACCTGCCGTCCGCTCCTCATCGACGAGCTGGTTGTGGGTGGGACAGCAGATCTCCAGGTTCAGGGCGTCGGGAAGCATCCCCGAGGACCCCGGGATCACCCGGAGGTCGACCGGGGTCCGGATGGCCAGGGCCTCCACCCCCGAAGGAACTCCTCCGTTGGCGTTGAGTCGGTTCAGGAAGTCGGACCCGGGCACCATCTCCCGTCCCCCCTCACCCCAGGCCAGCACCGCCGCCAGTGTGCCCCGGTGGGGAGTCCCAAGGAAGACGGCTCGGCGCACCTCGTCGTCACCCCCCTCGAACTGGAGGTAGTGGCGGAGGGCCAGCCCACCCATGGAATGGGCCACCACGTCCACCTTCTCGGCCCCGGTGAGCCCCCGGAGGGCCTCCACCGCCCGTGCCACCTCCCGAGCGTTCTCTTCATTGCTCCCGACTGGATTCCGGAACGAGACGGGGGCGACCCGCGATTCGGGCCAGCCCTCCCGGATGAGCCTCTGACGAAGAGGCTCGACGTCGGGGGCCTGGTCGCCCCAACCCGGCACGAGGAGGACGGGCACGGCTTCGGGATCCGAACCCCCGAAGAGCTCCTGGGCCTCGGCCTCCGGCAGTCCTCCTCCAACCCCCAGCAGCGCCAGGAGCCAGACCAGGAGCCGAAGGTGAGTGCCGTTCAGAAGGGTGCTGCTGAAGAACTGCATTGAGACATTCCGGGTTTCGGGAATCTTCGGCGATTCCTCTACGGTTCCGAAGCCAGAGGCGAGGTCCCTGGTCCTGGGTGCCTCCGACGGATTCCGCAAAGTGTGCGCCCAGTCCCTGGCTCGAAACCGCCAACATGTTCTCGGTATACACCTGGATCGCCGTGCGGGTCTCCGTCAGGCGCCCATGACCTCCTGGACCGACTCCACCAGGAGGTGGAGGGCGGCGTCGAGCTGCTCCTCGGAAAGAATCAGGGGGGGCGACAGCTCCACCACCTCCCCCCGCGGACCGGCAGGCAGCACCAGGAGACCTCGGCGGAGGGCGGCCTCGGCCACGCGGACACCCGCAGCCTCTCCGGTCAACTCGATTCCCAGGAACATCCCCCGTCCCCGAACCTCCCGGACGCCCGGCATCGGACGGAGCTCCCCTTCCAGCCGGGCCCGAAAACGGGGTCCGGTCGCGGCGGCCCATCCCGTCAGGCCCTCCTCCTCGAGGACCCCTAGGAAGGCCAGAGCCGAGGCGCAGGCCAGAGGGTGGCCCAGGAAGGTGGAGGTGTGAAGCGCCTCGCCGGTGGAGGAGGGCCACGCATCCATGACGTCGCGAGCGCCGGCGCACGCGCTGAGGGGCAGCCCCCCCCCCAACGCCTTCCCCACACAGAGGAGATCGGGAACCACTCCCTCGTGCTCGAGAGCGAAGGTCCGCCCCGTCCGCCCCAGTCCGGTGAAGATCTCGTCGAAGATGAGCAGGGCCCCGGCAGCCCGGGTCCTCCGGGCCACCTCAGCCAGGAACCCCGGCGGTGGCACCTGGACTCCTCCCCGCCCCTGGATGGGCTCGACAATGACGGCGCCGATGGGGTGGCCCTCCCCCGCGGTTTCGCCGCCGAGAACTCCGTCCAGGACGCGGAGTGCCGTCTCGGCGTCGACCTTCCCGGCGGGAGCCGGGAAGGGCACGAAGGTGACCCCGGGATAGAGGCGAGGGCGGAAGGGAGAACGAAAATCCTCCCGCTCCGTCACCGCCAGCGAGCCCACGGTGAGCCCGTGGTATCCTCCCTGGAAGGCCACGACTCCGGGACGACCGGTGGCCAGGAGGGCCGTCTTCAACGCCACCTCCACGGCCTCTGAGCCGGAGTTCGCCAGGGTGATCCTGCTCTCGCCGCCCCAGGGGAGGATCCGGGCCAGCGCCTCCAGAAGCTCCACCTTCCGGGTGGGTGGGTGAACATCGCCCATGCCGTGGGCCAGGCGTCCGGCCTGCTCCGCGATGGCAGCAGTGATCCGGGGGTGGGCGTGTCCGGCCACTGCCACACCGAAGGCTCCGGTCAGATCCAGGTACACGTTCCCGTCGGCATCCTGCACCATGGCGCCCTGCGCCCTCTCCCAGAACACCGGGAAATCGGGGCCGAGGAAGGTGACGTTCCGACTCTCGACCTGACGGAGGCGGCGGGCCCACCCCCCCGTAGCCGGACCGGGCGGAGGATGGACGATCCGGGGAAGCCGGGGCAGGGATTCGGTGGACATGGTCGGCCGGGCGTGAGGTAAGGGGACAGGAAGCACGGGGGTCTCACCGGGCCGGCACCTCCTGAAGGGAGCCGCACAACTCCCCGGAGTGGGTCGGGTAGGGCCCGAGACCGAGCTGGCTCTCCCCCGACCTGGTCTGGAACCTGCACGAACTCTTCCATAGACTTTGGCCATCCTCCGGGCTGGAGGGAAGAGGACATGCCTGTTCCCTCCTCCGAGCCCGGCACCGTCCTCGACAGGAGGTCCCCCAGTGTCCGAAAAGGACCGCGCCGTGAAGATCGGCGATCGTAGGCTCTCGCCCGAGAGCCTGATGATGAGCTACGGCTACGATCCCGCTCTCTCCGAAGGGGCCATCAAGTGCCCCATATTCCAGACCTCGACCTTCGTGTTCAAGTCCGCCGAAGAGGGAAAGGCCTTCTTCGAGGTGGCATACGGACTGCGGGAGCGGAAGATCGATGAGAGCCTGGGGCTCATCTATTCCAGACTGAACAACCCGGATCTGGAGATCCTGGAGGACCGCCTCACCCTCTGGGACGATGCCGAGGCGGCGGCGGTCTTCGAGAGCGGGATGGGGGCCATCTCGACCACGGCGTATACCTTCCTCCGCCCCGGCGACCGGCTCCTCTACAGCGAACCGGTCTACGGAGGGACGCAGTATCTCTTCAACCACATCCTTCCCGAGTTCGGCATCGAAACGGCGTCCTTCCGGGCCACCGAGCCGACGGCACGGGTGGAGGCCATCATCGAGGAGGCGGCGGCCGATGGGAAGCTTCGACTCATCCACCTCGAGACGCCGGCCAATCCCACCAACCACCTGGTGGACATCGAGGCGGTGAGCCGGGCGGCGAAGGCCGCCTCCTCCGACGACCGGAAGATCCTGGTTGCCGTGGACAATACCTTCCTGGGCCCGGTCTTCCAGCATCCGCTGAAGCTCGGGGCCGATCTGGTGATCTACTCGTTGACCAAGTACGTGGGAGGTCACTCCGACGTCATTGCCGGGGCCACGCTGGGCTCGGAGGAGCTGGTGGCCAGGATCAAGGAGACCCGCACCTTCTTCGGAAGCATGGCGGGTCCGTGGAGCGGCTGGCTCCTCATGCGGAGCCTGGAGACGCTGAAGCTCCGGATGACGGCCCAGGCCGAGAGCGCCCGGATCATCGCCGACTGGCTCCTCGAACACCCCCTGGTGGAGCGGGTCTACTATCCGGGACACCTGAAGGAGGGCGACGACGACTACGAGGCCTATCGGCGTCAGTGCCTCTCTCCGGGCGGCATGGTCTCCTTCGATGTGGTTGGAGGAGAGAAGGGCGCATTCCATGTACTGAACCATCTCCGCCTGGTGAAGCTGGCGGTGAGCCTGGGGGGGACCGAGTCCCTGGCCCAGCATCCAGCCTCCATGACCCACTCGGACATTCCGCCGGAAGATCAGCGTGACATGGGGATCACCGAGTCCATGATCCGCCTTTCGGTGGGAGTGGAGGACCCGGACGACCTGATCGCGGACCTGGAGCAGGCGCTGGCGGGTCTCTTGTCGATTGACGTGCCGGACTCACCAGGAGAGTCCGGATGAAGGCGTCCGGGGGCGGGGGTGTCGGCGCCGAGGCCGCAGCTCGGACCGCGACCCGACGGCTCCTGAGCCGGCCCTTCGGGCGTCTCCTGATTCCCGGCCTCATCTCGGCCGCACTCCTCCTCTCGATCCCCGTCGACGCCTCCGCGCAGAGCGGGTCCAGCGATCCGGACGACGGGCTCTTCATCCACCTCGGGCTCGGGACCTCGCAGCTTCCCACCGAGGTGGCCCAGGCTCGAGCCTCGTGCGTGAGCCGAGGGGTTCGGCGGCTCTCTGCGGGGGTCACCACCCGCTTCGAAGAGTGGTCGGTGGGCCTGGTGGCCTCGGACCTGAGCGCCTCGGACGACTGCCCGTCCGAGGACACGCAGGATCCCGCCGGGGACCGTCTCTACCCCGCCAACGTGTCGTCGGGGTGGATGGTGGGGGCAGAGATCGAACGCTCCCTCCCGGGCCCGCTCTTCATCACGGTGGGGACCGGGCAGGCCTTCGGAGAAGCGTCCGCTCTCTACTTCAGCTCAGGGGTGGGTGCCGAGTGGCGAGGACGGGTCTCCCCCGGGCTGATGCTCCAGGGTTTGGCCTTCCGGGCTCCCGAGGAATCGCTGGGAGGCTCCGGACCCAGCATTCCCACTACGTTCGGGGGGAGCGCCTGGGGTGTGGGATATTCGGTGGACCTGAGGGTGCGGTTCCGACCGAGGGGTTAGCAGGGCAGGATCCTCAACCCACCGACTGGATCCAGACCCAGGCGCCCGCGTAGGCCACCAGGAGCACGGCCCCCTTCGCCCGTCCCACCTCCCGACCCTGCATGGCCAGGGGCACCAGGAGGAGCGACATGAGGAGGACCACCGGATACTCCACGGTGAGAATCCTCTCCGCCACCGCGAGGGGATGCACCAGGGCGGTGCCCCCCAGCACGAAGGTGAGGTTGAAGATGTTCGACCCCACGATGTTGCCCACCGCCATGTCGGTCTCTCCTCGAACCGCGGCCACGACGGTCGTGGCCAGTTCGGGCAGCGAGGTCCCCACCGCCACGATGGAGAGCCCGATGACGAGCTCGGAGATGCCCAGCGTCACCGCCAGGTCCGTGGCTCCGGCCACGATGAGCTGCCCTCCCGCAACGAGCCCCAGCACCCCGAGTACCGCTCTCCCTGCCTCGATCCAGGGTCGGTAGCGGACCGCAGGGAGACCCGACCGGCCGGCGGGATCATCCCCTGACTCCGGAGAGCCCTCGAGAGGGTCCAACGCTGAGACCACCCCGAGAGTCGCCCCCCCCTCGGACTTCCACCGCAGGAAGAGCACCGTGAGGTAGACGAAGAGAACCAGGGCGAAGACCGTCCCCTCGAGGCGCCCCACCTGGAGGTTCAGGATGAGGAGGA
>SKKH01000246.1 GCA_007121555.1 Gemmatimonadota bacterium
AGCCCACCCCTGAATCCACCTGGAGCGCGGCGCTTCAGATCCGACTGGAGCGGAGCGCGGCAGACCGGGTCCGACGCACCCTCATCCAGGAGTGCGGGTGCCGAGAACGGCTCCACGACGTGGGCCGTCAGATCCTCACCCGATCCGACTGGGCCGGACTCGAACGCGCCGAGGTCGTGGATCTGATCCGGGAGGGGGCCGATGCGTACTATGGTGCCCGCTGGGCCATCCTGACGGAGGCGGAACAGCTGGTCGTGGCCCAGCTGGCCTCGGGTGCGGTGGTGAACCCCAGCTCCCGCCTGGCCGTGACCCGACTCTTCGCCAGGGGTTTCGTGGTCCGGCACCCCGAACCTCGCCTGGACAACGAGAGCTTCAGCCGGTACGTCGGGGACCGGGTCCCGCGGGATCGCCTGACCCGGTGGGAGCGCGAAGACACGCCCAGCACCTGGGCGCTGATCCGTGGACCCCTCATTCTGGGGTGGCTCGGGGTCGCCCTCTTCCTCTTCTGGGCGCAGCAGGATCTGCTGGGTAGCACGGTGGCGTTCCTGACCACGGTGGGGGTGGGACTGGGGGTGATCGTGCGGATCCTGACCATGTTCGAGGGAGGGAAGGGGGCGGCGGAGCCGGCGACCCGCAGTTGACTCAGGCCGTGCGGTCCTTGCTGGGCCCGAGCTTCCCCGTCTAACTTGGGCTCCTCGGTCCAGAGGGTTCGTGCCCTGCCGATCCTCCGCTCCTCACAGTCATACGAATCCACCCCCATGAAAATCGAAATCTGGTCCGATGTGGTCTGTCCCTGGTGCTACATCGGGAAGCGCCGGTTGGAGTCGGCGCTGGAGGAGCTCGATGGAGACGCGGAGGTCGAGGTCGTGTGGCGAAGCTTCGAGCTCGACCCTTCGGCACCCACGGAGCCCGAGGAGTCCCTGGCCCACGCGCTGGCCACGAAATACGGGATGTCGCCGGACCAGGCCCGAGGCATGATGGCCCACATGGCCCAGACGGCTTCCCAGGAAGGGTTGGAGATGAACTTCGATCGCCCTCGAGGAGGCAACACCCTGGACGCCCACCGCCTCCTGCACCTCGCGGCGGAGAAGGGGGTTCAGTCCCCTATGAAGGAACGCCTCTTCCGAGCCTACATGACGGAGGGGAGGTCGGTCTCGAACCGAGGGGAGCTGGCGGCCCTCGCCGGGGAGGTGGGGCTGGATGCGGACGAGGTGCGAACCACCCTGGAGTCCGACCAGTTCACGGCGGACGTGCGCCGGGACCAGGCGCGAGCCCGTGAGCTGGGGGTTCGAGGGGTGCCCTACTTTCTCGTCGACGAGCGCCTCGCCGTCTCCGGGGCCCAACCCCCGGAGCTCCTCCTGAAGGCCCTTCGCACCCCCCCCTGACACCTTCCCGCAGGACCCTTCGTAGGAGGAGTGGAGGGTAGACCATTTCTGCCCTTTCGGGTGTATCTGACGGGTTCCCGCCGGAGTGGCCGGGGCTCTCCGGACCCGAAGTCGACCCCGATCCCGGACCTGCAAGAGCACATGAACGGGTATCCTCACCGCCTGACCCTGATGATCGCAGCCCTGTCCCTCCTGGGCATGGCCTGCGCCGGCGGCTCGCCGGAGGCCCCGGAAGCGGGTCCCACGCCCCGCTCTGACGCTCGTGCCCTGGCCGAGATGGAAGACCTGTATTGGGCCAGGCTGGATAGCGCTACCACCCGGTACACTCCCGCGGACGTGCACTTCATGTCGAACATGATCGGCCACCACGCCCAGGCCGTGGTCATGGCGAGGCTGGTCCCGGAGCGGGCCGCCGATCCATCCATCGAGACCCTGGCGGCCCGAATTCTCCGGGCCCAGGAGGACGAGATCCAGATCATGGAGCAGTGGCTCATGGAGCGAGGCGAGGCCGTCCCCGCCCTCCACGTCCACGGCACCACCGTCATGCGCCACGACGCACCGGAGCACCTGGACATGCCGGGGATGCTGACCGATGAGCAGATGGAGGAACTCGAGGCCGCCAGCGGCGCGGAGTTCGACCGCCTCTTCCTCGCCCTCATGATCGAGCACCACCGCGGTGCCATCGCCATGGTTCGGGAGCTGTTCGCCACCGACGGAGCCGGTCAGGACCCCACCGTCTTCAAGTTCGCCTCGGACGTGCAGGTGGATCAGTCCACCGAGATCGCACGGATGGAGCGGATGCTTGCCGGCCTCCAGACGCCTGGAGGCCTCCCATGACCTTCCCTCCGCCGCACTCCACTTCCACCCGACAGGAAACCACCATGTCCGTAGAGCCCTCGTACAGTCCGGGACCCCGCCTTCGCACTCTTCACCGAAGCGCACTTTCGCTCGTCCTCCTCGTGGGCGTAGCGGCCTGCGCCGGTGCTCCCCCGGCGAGTTCCGATCCGGCTCCAGCCCCGACCCAGGGGACCGCCGCCGACCAGGCACCGAGCCCCGACCCCCGTGTGGGCCTGGAGGCGGGACTCTTCGACGCAGGTGAGGCGGCCTGGAACATGAACCTCATCTCGGCCACACCCCCTCCGGAGCCCTTCGTGGGCGCGACGAACTCGGACCTGGCCTTCACCGGCCAGTACGCCATTCAGGGCAACTATCGGGGCTTTCAGATCTGGGACATCTCCGACCCCTCCGCTCCCGAACTCATGAACGTCTACGTGTGCCCGGGCGCCCAGAGCGATGTCTCCGTCTACGGCGATCTTCTCTTCGTGTCGGGGGAGGGACTCGAAGGCCGCCTGGATTGTGGGACCGAGGGGGTGGACGAGGTAGCGAGCCCCGAGCGGCTTCGCGGCATCCGGATCTTCGATATCAGCGACGTCCGGAACCCGATTTACCTCGCCAACGTGCAGACCTGTCGGGGCTCCCATACCCATTCGGTGCTGAAGGACCCGAACGACGATGAGAACGTGTACGTCTACGTGTCCGGCTCAGCTCCGGTCCGCCCCGCCGAAGAGCTCGCGGGATGCTCCAGCGCGCCTCCCGAGGAGGATCCCAACAGCGCCCTCTTCCGGATCGAGGTGATCCAGGTGCCGCTAGCCAATCCCCAGGACGCGGCCATCGTGAGTTCCCCCAGGATCTTCGATGACCTGGAGCCCCCTCCGACCCACGGACCCTCGCCGGCCGACATCGAGATGATCGAGGAGGCCCGGGCCCGGGGGGCGTTCGTCGCGGAGATCCCTGCCATCGGCGAGACCATGATCCTCCCGGACGAGGCCGTGGAAGGCATGCTGGCGGGCATCGTACAGGCCCGAGGCGGACAGGGTGCGCCCACCGCAGCGGACAGCACGGCGCTGCGCGAGCAGCTTCCCGCCATCATGGATCAGATGATGAGGGACTGGGGATTCGACCCCGACGCGGGCCCCACCCAGTGCCACGACATCACCCTCTATCCTGAGATCGGCCTGGCCGGTGGGGCGTGCGAAGGGTACGGGCTCCTTCTGGACATCTCGGATCCCACCGATCCCCGGCGGTTGGCCGCGGTGGCCGACGAAAACTTCGCCTACTGGCACTCGGCCACCTTCAACAACGACGGCACCACCGTCCTCTTCACCGACGAGTGGGGGGGAGGCGGATCCGCCAAGTGTCGGGAAGGCGATCCCATGGAGTGGGGCGCCAACGCCATCTTCACCATCGAGAACGGCGACCTGGTCTTCCAGAGCTATTACAAGCTGCCCGCCCCCCAGACCGCCGAAGAGAACTGCGTGGCCCACAACGGCTCGCTCATCCCCGTGCCAGGGCGGGACATCAAGGTCCAGTCCTGGTATCAGGGCGGCATCTCGGTCTTCGATTTCAGCGATCCGGCGAACCCCTTCGAGATCGCCTTCCACGACCGGGGTCCGGTGAACGCCGAGCGGATGGTCATGGCTGGAAGCTGGTCGGCCTACTGGTACAACGGGGTCATCGTGAGCTCGGAAATCGCCCGGGGCCTCGACATTCTGGAGCTCACGCCCAGCGCCTTCCTGACCCAGAATGAGATCGACGCGGCGAACTCGGTGCGGATGGACTATCTGAACCCCCAGGGACAGCCCCGTCTTTCCTGGCCAGCCACCTTCAGCCTGGCCCGGGCCTATGTGGATCAGTTGGAGCGTTCCGAGGGCATCTCCGCCGACCGCATCGCCACGATCCGCGATCGGCTGGCTTCGGCGGAGGCCTCCTCCGGCCAGGGCCGGCGGACGGCCCTGGAGGGGCTGGCAGGCGAATTGAACGGCGAGGTCGGGGCCTCTTCCGACGCGCCCAGAGTCCAGGCCCTGGTGGAGGCCCTCCAGCGACTGGCCACGACGGAGTAGGGCTGCGAGCGAAGGTCGCCGCGCTGGAGCGCCGACGCATCTCCGATTCCCCGAACTAGATCCGGTCCGGGGTCTGATTCACGATCTCGGGATCGGAGACCATGCGCCCGAGCACGGAGCGCTGTAGGGAGGGGGCCGTCCCGGGGTCTGACTCCGGGGCGGTCCCGCTCCGGTTGGAGGTCGCCCTCGGTCCCCCATACACGTCGATGGTGAGGTCGTACCTGAAATCCTGCCCGGGATGGGCGTAGTTCGCCCGGATCAGGATCTGATCGTCCGTGACGACGGGATCCTCGAAATCATCCCGTCCACCCTGGATCTCGAGACTGGTGAAACGCCACGGGCTCGCCGGAGCCCGGGTAAACTGCAGCGTGGTCGGATAGGCCAGGTTGATTGTGGTGGGCCGGTAGCTCCACAGCAGGCGCGAATGGTCGTCCCGAGCGAACCGGGCACTCACCACCACCGGAAGCGTCGAGGCCGCCAGGCCCAGCATGGACTCCCGGGACCAGTCACGGCTCTCGGGGAGCTCCGGTGCCACGGAGAGCGCATGGTTGAACGCCTTGGGAAGCTCTTGCTGATAGTGATGGATGGGCGCGCCGGCGTTCTCGTTGCTGGGCGGATGAAGCCAGAAGGCGACGTAGTCGTGGGACTCCCACCCACTCGGGGGCGCAGAGTCCGTGGAGTACCGGTACCACACCAGGCCCTCGTCGTCGACCCGGAAAAACTCGTGGACCGGCGCGAGACCCCGGTGGATTCCGTCGTCGCCCACGGGATCGCTCCAGGCGTAGAACGCCACACGGTCCACGGCCCAGCGCGTCCGGTCGGGATTGGGGCGACCCGCGATAGGGTTCGGATTCGGGTGTGCATCTCGCGCAAAGCGGTACCGCGGGAAGGGCTCCGAAGGCGTCGCGTGGAGGCGGTATACAGGTACGATGGGCATGGTGGGTCTCCGTCTCACAGGGTGGGTTCAGCGGTGGCCTGACGAGGTGGGGCCTGGAGGGTCTCGGACGAAACGACGCCCTTCTCCCGGGCGAGGCCTAAAAAGTCGGCTCGGCGATAGTCCCACGCCAGGAGCGAGTCGACCACGACCTGAGCCTCGTCCAACCGGTCCAGGTAGAGGAGGGCGAAGCCCAGGGTCGAGAGGTGTCCGACGGTTCCGGCCTGCTCGGCGGCGGGTCGAATGGCCTCCAGCGCGCGTTCCCAGGCGTGCCGGGCCTCCTCGTGCCGCCCCAGGCGGGACAACGCTCGACCCAGCTCCAGTTCGGCATCGCCCTCCACCCGACGGGAGGCCAGGTGGTCGGGAAGGGCGGCTCGGACCGGCTCGATCACCTCGAGGGCGCGCCAAGCGGTCTCCGGAGCCAGGTTGGGCTGGTCTCCGAGGCGCAGCGCGGCGGCCAGCTCGGTCTCCGCCTTTGCGAGCTCGAGCAGGGCATCGACGCGTCTTGGGTCCTGCTCCAGGAGGCGCCGCAACACGTGTCGACTGAGATCGAGGGCTTCGAGGGCCGCCTGCCGTTCTCCCGAATGCAGAAGCCCCACCCCGGCCAGGCGCGCCGTGGTCGCATACCCGAGCTGCCACGTCACATTCGTGGGATCGCGTTCCACCAGGGCTTCATGGATCCGCCAGGCAGAGAGTCGATGTTCCAGCCCCTCTTCCTCATCGCCGGTCGCCACGGCGAGTTCGGCAAGGAAGCCGTGGGCGAGAGCCAGCGAACGCAGCTCGTGGGCGTTGTTCGGATCGCGGGTGACAACCCGGCGGCGGACCTCGAGCTCGGAGCGATGGCCCTCCAGTGCGGACGCGAGCCGGCCCTCCGCCATCTGGACCATGGCGACCTTGTTATACGCGGTCGCCAGAGCCGTCTGGAATTCCCGCTCATCGGTCTCCTGAGCGACCAGCCACTGGCGCTCCTCGAGGACCCGGTGGTACAAACGAAGGGCGGCTTCTCGGTCTCCTGCGCGCTCCAGGTATGATCCCATGTTGCTGACCGCCTTCGTCAGCTCGAGGCGGTAGTTGAGGCTATCGGGTGCCTGCTCGACGATCCGCTCGGTGATGTCCTGGTATTCGGTCCAGTGGGCGAGGGCCCCCTCGGCATCTCCTTCCTCGAAGCGAAGAACCCCCAGCCAGCCGTGACTGGTGGCAAGGCCCAGTTGCCATCCCGTGTGAAGCGGATCCCGCTCCACGAGGGCCCGGGCGAGGGTGAGCGCCTCGCCGAAGGTGTGCGCTGCGGCTTCGCGGTCGCCCTGACCTCGCTGGACCTCGCCCAGGAGTCGCAGCGCCTCGGAGCGGCGAAAGAGTTCCTGATCGCTGAGCTGGTCCGCTGGAACCGCCGCGAAGTAGTCCAGGGCCTGATGTCCCACGTCCCGCAGCAGATCGAGCTGGCCCACCGGACTCAGTTTGCCGCGCAGGTCGCCCAGCATGAATCCAATCAGGTCCTCCGCCTGCCCCTGCCGGCCCTCCGCCACCGCTCGGGCCCGCGAGACCTCCTGGGCCTGGAACACCGTCGACACGGTAAAGCCCGAAACGACCAGGATCAGTGTGGCCACGACTCCCACGCCCCAACGATGCCTGCCCAGAAACTTACCAAAGCGGTACGCAGCGGAATCGCCACGTGCAAGGACCGGGTACCCGCCCAGGAAACGCTGGATGTCGGCCAGGAGCTGCTCGGCCGACTGGTACCGCCGCTCCGGCTCCTCGGCCAGAGATCGGGTGAGGATGGTGTCGAGATCGCCACGCAGTGCACGCCGCAATTGGTCCGGGGTCGTGCCGCGGAGGACCGCCAGCTCCTCCTGGGAGGCGGAGTGGAGGGCTGCGGACGCACCCTGCGAGGAGCGAGCGAGGACGGAGCTGGGCAGATCGATCCGAAGCCCCGCGCCTCCGGGATCCGGGGCTCCAGCCATACGGCCATGAAGCCTCTCTGGTCTTCGACCGGTGACAAGCTCGTGAAGGACCACTCCCAGGGCGTAGACGTCGCTTGCCGTGGTGACCGCCTCGCCGGCGAGCTGCTCCGGAGCTGCGTATTCCGGGGTGAGCAGCCGCATGTCCCTCCGGGTCGGAACCTCCGCCTCCGGATCCTGGGATGCCAG
>SKKH01000017.1 GCA_007121555.1 Gemmatimonadota bacterium
GTGGATGGTGCGCGCTCACTAGAGCCCATGGTTCGCACTCCCAACGGGAGAAGGATGCGGATCGGGCCGGTCGTACCGGCCTGTGACTGCAGGGCTCAGGTGCAGGGAGCGTACCACACTCGTTCCTGGAGGAGTCGAAATGCGGAAAGCCCCCAACATCGTTGCAACAAGTCTACATGGGGGCTCCGACAGGACGCTGTCGGCGATCGGGTCCGGTGGGGACCCTGGATTGCAAGCTGCGAGAATCCTGGCGGTTCTGCAATGAAATCCTGGCGGACCTCAGGTTTGAAGAGGCAGATCCCGGGAGGATGACCGGAGTCTAATACAGGGGGAGGTGGAGCGGTTCGGGATGTCCAGCAAGCGCTGGCGTGTGCCCGGAGGACCGGTCAGGAGACCAGCCGGCCCTGATCGTAGGGCTCTACCCGACGGCTCGGCCCGTGAGCCCGGGCCCGCTTCAGGGCGGTGTGGGTGCGCCGGACGATCTTCTCGGCGTCCAGCCCCTCCTTGCGAATGTCCTGGACCCCGTAGCATCCCGCCTGGAAGGTGACGAGCTGGCCCTCGAGCAGGGGCTCGGCGGCGAAGGCGGTGTCCAGCGTCTCGACGATGCGTTGGGCCAGGATGGCCGCACCGGCCCCGCCGGTGGAGGGCGCCAGCACCCCGAACCGAATCCGGTCCAGTCGGGCCAGGACGTCGGAGCTGCGGGTCTCGGAGCGGAGGATCTCCGAGGTTCGACGAACAAACTCGGACACGAGTTCCTGGTGCTCCAGGATCCGCTTCTCGCTCTCTTCTTCGGGGGCCAGGGTCACGCAGGCGAGGGGTGTGCTGTACCGCCAGGCTTCGGCGCTCTCGTCGCGGGCCCGGCGGAGCAGACCGCGGAAATTGTAGAGTCCGGTCTCGGCATCCAGGAGCGCTTCCCGGAGGCCCATCTCCGCAGTCACCTTGGCCTGGGCGAAGGTCTGGATCTTCATGAGGAGCTCCGGCACCTGCTCCGGGAACCGGATGCAGTCCCAGGCTCCAGCCTCGAGGAACCCGAGCCGCTCCGACTGCGAGACCTGCAGGGACGTCAGGACCACGATGGGGGTTACGGGCCCGGTATCACCGATGAGGCGGAGGTCCCTGCAGATCTGCTCGCAGTCCTTCCCCGGGAGTCTGGCTCCGAGGACGATGACGTCGGGTCTACGCTGGCGGGTCTCGAGGACGATGTCTTCGGCGGTGAAGGCGTGGAAGATGTCGTAGCCGCGGGGGGTGATGACCGAAGCGAGGGACCGGGCCATCCATTCGTGCCGCTCGCCGATCAGCACCAGGGGCTGGTGTCGGGGCGTACGGCGCTCCAGAAGCGGCGTCGGGGTCCGGTCTTCTGGTCCATCCACGAAGGGGAGGGACATCTTCACACCTTACGGGCGTGGTTCAATGTGGGATCCGCTGAAGGGTCCGGGGAATCGGGTACATGAACGAATAAGCACAATGCATGCCGAGTCATCCGCGGCGGACCAGAGAAAACCGAAACCGCTGCGGCACAACGCTCCTCGCCTGGGGGCGGGCCAGATTCGTCCCGTCCGTCCCGTCTCGAGGCCACCAGCGGGGGCCCCGCCCTTGTTGCGAGCGCGCACCGACTGGATTCTTCTCCCCTCAACCGACCGTGCCGGTGCCGTCCACGGCACGGAGCTGGTGGCTGGGTCGGGCCCATGGGATCTCCTGCGCGTTCAGATGATCGAGCCCGGCCACGGTGATGGCCAGGGTGCCGTTGTCCCTACGTTCCACCCACCCCTTCTCCTTCATGTACCAGAGGTGGAATCGCATGTGATCCTGGGGGCAGTCCAGGATGCGTTCCAGCTCGAGGATCCCCACGCCGGGCCGGTCCACGTCGCGCCGGCGGGATTGGTACAGAACGGAGAGGATGCCCAGGCGGACCCTCTGATCGCTTTCGGGTGTGGTGCTGACGGCATCCTGATCGAAGATCTGCCAGCGGTCTTCCCGCTGCTGGGCGTGGGCCGCGTCGTAGGCGGCCCGGCGCTCGGGGTCGGAGAGCACCCGGTACGCTTCCACCACGGCCGAGAACCTCTGGGCGTCTCCGGTCTCGGTGTTGTCCGGATGGAACCGCTTGGCCAGGTGGCGGAACACCCGCTCCACCGTATCCGTGTGGGCCTGGGGACTCAGCTGGAGTGTTTCGTAGTGGTCGTGCGCGATGGGGTCGTCCGCCAACGACATATGGGGATCTCCTTACAGGGGTCCGGACCGAGGCGAACCGGGTCGGGTGCGCCGCATTCGTCTCACGAAAACGCAAGATGCGCACCAGCAAATCGGAGTCCGCCTCAGAACCGAAGGGTCAGGAGGGTTGGGGGTCGCAGAACTGAGCTCGCCTCCCACCTGGGATCGAGGGCCTCACGGTCCGAGGTGTGGAACCTGCGGACGAGCACATCGGAGAGAAGGGCGGAGGGATGAAGCTCCAGGGAGATGCGACCCGCTCCGGCTCGGGGGGCCGGCACACCGGTGCGGCTCCGGTCCGGTCCCGCCTGGCTCCGGTCAGGGCTTCCGGGAGCGCCGAGCTGCCGCGAAGGGACCGCGGCGCTGCCCGGATCCAGGGCCCGAGCCACCAGCCCGGCGCCCAGGAGGGATCCCACGGCGCTGGTGGCCAGGTAGGTGGCGGCCCGATCGCTCACGTCCTCCACGATCAGGTAGGTGATTCCCAGGGCGGTGGCACCTCCGGCCAGATGGCCGGCGGCCACCAGGAGGCCCTCGCCCTCGGTGAAGCGGCGGCGCTCGAGGAGGGGGAGTGCGAGGGCGGTGCTTCCCACCCCTCCGGCCAGGAGCGCACCTGCCAGGGCCCGGTCTTCCTCGGTGGCCAGCCGCCCTGCGGCCACCCCGAGCTGGGCGCCCAGGATCCCGGCGGAGCGGAGCACGGTCACGTTTCCTTCGGTCATGGGGTAGCGGGGCCCGAGCCAGCGACCGGCGGCCAGCCCGGAGGCGCCCCCGGTCAGGGTGATGGCATGGCCCAGGGCCCGGTTTCGCACCCGGTCCTCTTCGTAGACGAACTCTCCGTCCCGCACCTCCACCGTCTCCCGGTCGTAGGGACCCGCCACGAACGCGGTGAGGGCGCCGGCCGCGAAGCCGGCGTCGCCCATGGCGGCCCAGAGGGCGGCGGTGCCGTCGTCAGGGGCGGCCCGACCGGCCACAGCGTAGCCGGCCACGGTCCCCGCCCAGCCGCCCAGAACTCCCGCAGCGAGGCGAATCCGTTCGGGACTCGAGCCGTCGGGGTCGGCCAGGGCGTCTCCCACGAGGAGCCCGGCCCCGATGCCCCGGGTGCCTCCGTACATGCTCAGGTCCCGGTGGATCCGTGTGGCGGGCCGGTCCCGGGTCAGCCGGTAGGGCAGGTAGAAGGAGGCGCCGGCCGTGAGGAGGTAGGCGGCCACCGCGCCCTGGGCCGAGTCGATGTCCAGCGCCACCGGTACGGCCCACCCGTGGTAGCCCAGACCCAGGAGGGTGTGGCCCAGCACCAGGCTTCCCCGCGCCTCCTGTCCCTGGAGGGGGCGCCGCTCGGGAGACGGTACCTGGGCGGCGGCGAACCGCTCCTCCAGATCGGCTCGGAGCGCCGAGAGGTCGGCGTCGCTGAGGAGGCGCCGCTCCCGCTCCAGCCGTCCGTCGCGAACGCTCTCGATCTCCAGGATCGGCGCCACGCCGTAGCGAAGGAAGAGGCGCGCCCGGCGAAAGTCCTGGACCTCGGCGAAGAGGCCGAGGCGCTCCCGGAGCTCCGGATCGATCTCCACGATCCCCAGCTCGGGAAGGAGGGCCTCCTGCCGCTCCCGCTCGATGTCCTGGCCCTGCAGTGGGGAGGACAGGCCCACAGCCGTCAGGAGCAACGCCAGCGAGAGGATGACCCGCAGTCCCGGGACGAGGCCCGGTCGGCGAGCGGCAACCCGCGGTCGGAGAGCGGCAACCCGCGCACCCGGCGCTGGGTCAGCCCGGAGGGGGCGGGCGTAAGGGATGTGCATGGTGGTCGAGGCCTCAGGCCCGCTGCAGAACCATGGCGAAGCCCAGGCCACCGGCCGCGCACACGGTGAGAAGGCCGAACTCTCCGTCCTGACGGGCCAGCTCCCGAGCCAGGGTCGTGGTGAGCCGGGCGCCGGTGGCACCGAAGGGGTGGCCCAGGGCGATGGAGCCCCCCATGACATTGATGCGGGACGGATCGGGGTGGCCGACCTTCTCGCTCCGCCCCAGCTCCTCCCGGGCGAAGGTGTCGGAATCCAGCGCCTGGAGGTTCGACAGGACCTGGGCCGCGAAGGCCTCGTGCATCTCCATCACATCGATGTCGTCCATGGTGATTCCGGCCCGGTCCAGGGCCAGGGGCGCCGCGTAGGCCGGGCCCTGAAGAAGCTGGTCGCCCGGATCCAGCGCGGTGATGGCGAAGCTTCGGATCCAGGCCAGCGGCTGGACCCCGTGGGCCTTCACCGCCGCCTCCGACATGAGCACCACCGCCGCTCCGCCGTCGGTGATGGGCGAGGCGTTGCCGGCCGTGATCGAGCCGTGGTCCCGGTCGAAGGCCGGCCGAAGGTTCGCCAGCGCCTCCAGGTTCGTGTCCGATCGAACCCCGTTGTCCCGCTCCACCACCTCGTCGAACTCGGGGGGCACGTAGACCGGGGCGATCTCGGCGGTGAGGCGGCCGTCCTCCAGCCCGATGTGGGCCCGTCGGTGCGAACGAAGGGCCCAGCCGTCCTGCTCCTCCCGGGAGATCCCGTTCTCCTTGGCCATGCGCTCCGCCGCCTCGCCCATGGTCTCACCGGTCGAGGGCTCGGCGATCTGCGGTTGTTGGGGCACCAGGTCCCCCGGTCGGACCCCGGAGAGTGCCGACATCCGGTCCTTGAGCGACTTCGCCTTGGACACCTGGACCAGCGTCTGCGAGAGGCGGTCGCTCACCAAAATGGGAATGTGGGAGAGGGATTCGGAGCCGCCCGCCACCGCCAGGTGGGCCTGGCCAAGCTCGATGAGTCCGGTGGCGTCGGAGATGGCGCGGTTGGCCGAGGCGCAGGCCATGGAGACGGTGGAGGCCGGCACCGACGTTGGAAGCACTCCCAGCCCCACCTCCCGTGCGATGTTCGGCGCACGGGGATCATGGACCACCGTGCCGAAGACCAGATGATCCACCACGTCGCCGGGAAGGTTGGATTGTGCCAGTACTTCCCGCACGGCGATGCGGCCGAGCTCCACCGCGGTCAGGTCCTTGAGGGTGGTTCCGGCCCGGGTGAAGGGTGTCCGGCAGCCGGCGATGAGGGCGGTCTTCAACCCGTGCTTCATCTGAGGCGCTCCCGCTGGGGCAGAGGGGGGTACGGTCCGCGTCGGACCGGGCAAACGACGGGTTCTACACCCGGCCCCCGTCCCGGTGCCGACCCGTTCGGTCGGACTGGACCCTGTGAAGCGTCTCCTACTACCATTCAGGCTATGCCAGACTCCTCCGCCCACCCCGCGTCACCGCCCTCGGAGCCGTCGTTTCGACTTCGTCCCGCGGAGGTCGCCGACGTGCCCTGGCTGGCCCGGCTCTGGGCCACCGCTTTCGTCGGCTCCCGGTCCGCCGCCGATCGGGCCGCGGAGCTCGAGACGGGGACCGGGAAGTACGGCGGCCTGGAGAGCTGCTGGGTCGGCGAGCTCGAAGGACGGCGGGTGGGAGCGCTCCGGAGCTACCGGATGGAGATGTGCCTCTGGGGGGAGCCGATTCCGGTTCAGGGGCTGGCGGCTCTGGCCACGATGCCGGACGCCCGCCGTCAGGGCATCGGGGCGCACCTCTGCCACCAGGGCATGGCTGTGGGAAGGGAGGCCGGGCTCGAGCTCAGCGTCCTCTATCCCTACCGGGTCGACTTCTACCGGCGTCAGGGATACACCCTGGCCGGGGAGCTCCACCGCTATGTGCTTCCTCCCGCCGAGTTCCCGCGCTTTCCCGAGGGACGGACGGCCCGGGTGGTGGACCCCCAGCGAGCCGCGGAGCTACTGCCCCCCTTCTACGAGGCGCTCCGGCCTCGGGTCCAGGGCCTCATCCGGCGCGGGCCGCCGCTCTGGGGCTTCCTGGAGCCGACTCCTTCGGATCCTCCCCTCGTGGTGGTGGTGCCCGATCCTTCGGGAGAGGGAATCCGGGGCTACCTGGTGGCCGATCTGGAGGCCCACTCCGTACCTGCCCGTGCCACCCTACGGGTCAGGGAGTCGTTGGCAGCGGACCTCTCTGCCCATCGGGCCCTGTTGGGATGGATCTCCCTTCAGCGGGACCAGTGGGGCCGGGTCCTCTACGACGCCCTCCGAGGAGAGCACCTGGAGCGTCTGCTGGGTCATCCCCGACGGCACCATGCCCGGGGGGCTCGGGGGGGAGGGCTCTGGTTTCCTTCGGCCACCCTCCTCCGGGGTCCCATGCTCCGGGTCCTGAACGTGGAGGCGATTCTGGGCCGGGCCGGACTCCAGGCGGGGGCGTCGGTGGCCGTCCACGATCCGGCGCTTTCGGCCAACTCCGGGGTCTGGAGGGGAGAAGGAGGGGGCCGGGTGACCCACCGACCGCTCTCTTCGGACGACGGGGATCCTGCCGGGGCACTGGGGGAGTCCCCGGACTCGGACCCCACTGCCGCCGGCGCGCTCCCCGTGGGAGTGCTCACTGAACTCTTCCTCGATGGAGCCCTTCCCGGGCACGCCGACGCCGTGCGGGCCCGGGGCTGGAGCCCTCTCATGGGTATCCGGGACTTTCGCCTCCTCAACACCTTCTGATGCGCGCCCTCAACTTCAACGTCACCCTGGGCGGATTCGCCCGGGCCCGGACCCTGGGTCGGTTCTTCGAAGCCGCCACCTTCGGGCCTCTCTCGAACCTCCGCATGGAGACGATCCCGGCTCCCGAACTCAGGGGCCCCGAGTGGGTGCGTCTGGAAGTCCTGGCCTGCGGGATCTGCGGGACCGACCTGGCAAATCTGAGCTATTCGGCCAGTCCGGCCCTGGAACCCTTCGGCTCCTTTCCCGCCGTTCCGGGGCACGAGATCCTGGCCCGGGTCGTGGAGGTGGGACCGGGGGTGGACCGGGTCCGGGTCGGTCACCGGGTGGTGGTGGATCCCATGATCTCCTGCCGGGTGCGGGGTTATCCCCCCGAGGAGGAATGCCTTTCGTGTCGGGCCGGGCGGCACTCTACCTGTGAACTTGCGGGAGAGGAGGGTCCGGCCGAGGAGGGTGAGAGAGGGCTACGTCGTGGTCTGACAATAGGATACCACGCCGATCTCCCTGGGGGATGGGGAGAGGAGATCGTGGCGCATCAGAGTCAGCTCTTTCCCGTGCCCTCCGGGGTGTCCGACCGGGCGGCCGTCCTGGTGGAGCCCCTGGCCATCGGAATGCACGCGGTCCTCA
>SKKH01000203.1 GCA_007121555.1 Gemmatimonadota bacterium
CTCCCAGAGATCGTATCCATGCTCAAGCACCTGTGCTCCGTGGGAGCCCTCCTCCTGTTCCTCCACCCGGCCCCCGTCTCGGCACAGCTCGCGGAGGCCCGGGAATTGACGCTGGCCGCTGCGAAGTCGATGGCGACCGCGGCCGCCCTCGAGGCGGAACGCAATGAGTGGTCGGCCGTGATCGCCGTGGTGGACGCCGGAGGGCACCTGCTCTATCTGGAGCGGATGGACGGGGTCGCCACGGGAATCGTGGACATCGCCCTGGGCAAAGCTCGGACGGCCGCAGCCTTTGGAGCGCCCACCCGGACCTTCTCCGACATGCTGAATGCGGGCCGACTCCAGTTCCTGGCCGTGGACGGAGCCATTCCCATCGAGGGAGGCGTGCCCCTCCGGGTCGAAGGAAGAGTCATCGGAGCCATCGGGGTGAGCGGAGTCACGGCGGAGCAGGACGGGATCATCGCCGAGGCGGGGGTTGAAGCCCTGTCGACGGAGCACGAAGGAGGTCGCTGACGGGACGACCGCGCCGGACCTCCATCTCCGCCCGCTCAGCGCGTCGTCAGCCCCTCCGTCCGGGCATCTCTTCCGGCCCCTCGGGTTTCATCTGGAACCGTCTGGATCGGGCCGGACGTAGACGATCTCCATGGGCAGGCCCAACGCGTCGGTGGGTGGGTTCTTGGGCACCGTCTTGTATCCTTCCCGGCCCAGCTCCGCCGAGACGGCGGCCACCAACGCGTCCAGGATATCGTCGCGGGCCACCTCCTTGCGGAGCCAGCGCCCCAGGGCTTCTTCCGCGATCATGTCGCTGAGGCGGTTCGTCCGGCGGAGCACGGCGAGGCGCTCCTCGAAGCCCTCTCGACGCTTCTTCCTGTGCACCATCGAGCCCTCCCCGTTCAGTGCCCAGAAGAGGAGCTCCGGGTGCACTTCCCTGACCACATGTCGGGTTTCCGGACGGGTTCGTAGCACCCGGTCCACCTCGAGGATCCTCGGCAGGATTCCCCAGGACTGGATCGACAACCCCCGTCCGGTCTGGTTCCGATTGATGCGATTCGCCTCGGCATGATCCGATGCGGCAAGCGCAGCTCGGCAGGGCGGCGGAAAGACGCTGGTCCCCCGAGGGGACCCCAGAAGGCGCCGGGCCTCCCGGTCGCAGGCCCGTTCCATCGACTCCCCGCCGACGAGTCCGATGGGCATGTCCACGAAGACGTGGGCGGCCCCCCGATGCTCCTCCCAGAGCTCGGCAAAGCCCGAGAACACCTCCAGCTCCCATCCACCGTGGCCATCCAGAGCCACTGCGAACCAACCGGCGCGACACCCGTCCACTCCGACCACGGGCCGCATCGAGGCGCCTTCCTTCCCGAAGACTGTCTCTTGCGGCTCAGTCACACCACGCCCCTCATGACCCCGGGAGCTGGGAAGGAGGCTCCCAGAGCTCGAAGCGATTGCCTTCCGGATCCACGGCCCAGCCGAACCGACCGTACTCGTACTCCTCGACCCGATCATCCACCTTCGCGCCGCGAGCCCGGAGCTGGGCGAGCATCGCATCCAGGTCCCGGACCCGGTAGTTCACCATCATCGAGGCGGACGCAGGTCCGAAGTACTCGCTGTCCTGGGGAAAGGTGGACCAGACGGTATGCTCGCCGGATCCTACGGATTCAAACGCTCCGTAGGTCTGATCCTCTGCGACTGGCACGCCCAGATGGTCGCGGTACCACGCGGCAAGGGCCTTCGGATCCCTGGCCTTGAAGAACACTCCTCCGATACCTGTCACCGTCTCCATGGGTCACCTCTGCTAGAAGGCTGGTGAAGAACAGGAGCGACCGCCGTTGGGAGCGCCAGGCCGCTGGATCCAAGGCGGGTCGCCGTCCGCCAGCCGGTCCGCGACGGCTCCTTTCTCTGTCCACGTCGCCATGACCCCCCTCACGTCAGTCCAACCAATGGTCATGTACCCAGGCCGTTCACGGGAAGGTCGAAGTGGAGGACATCCTCCCTCCTTCCCAGCTTGGTGTACAGTGCAATCGCGGGCTCGTCTTCCGGCCCGGTATCGGCCTGGACGAAAACCACGTAGGCCCCCCGAGCGGCCGCCACCCTCCTCAGTTCCTGGATCAACCCGGTGGCGACCCGCTGCCGTCGGTACGCTGCCAGGACCGCCAGATCATAGAGGTAGATCTCGCTGCGCTCCTGCTCGAACTTCTTCAACTCGTAGGCGGCGAGCCCACCCACGACCGCACCGGCCATCTCGGCCACGATCGCGATGAAGTAGTCGCTCCCAAGCAGCCCCCGCATGTATTCGGGGGGCGGGCGCTTGCCCACGTAGGTCTCGGGCTCATCGAAGACCTCTGCGAAGACATCAAGGAGCGAGTCCATCGCGTCCAGATCGGCGGGGCCGAGTTGTCGCATGGTGTAGGCAGTCATCTTTGACCAATGCCGATTACGCTGGGACGTGGTTGAAGGAGTAGAGAATGATGCCGCTGGAAGGGCTCGCTATCCCTCACCACTGCGAAGCCGCCACTTGGTCCGGGTGTAGGCAGTGCGGAACCCCTGCCGTTCCGCGTTCCGCTGCGATGCACTGCCCGGTTGAGCCACCATCATGGCCAGATCCGCCCCTCGTGATGAGGCGAACTCGAGACGGGCGGCCAGGAGGGCGAGCTGGGCTCCCTGCCCCCGGGCCGACGGAATCGTGCTCGCCCCCGCGAGAAGCGCGACATCCCCGGAAAGGCTCAGGGATCCAGTGGCCACCGCGAACCCCTCTACCTCCGCCAGGAAGCAGTGCACGCCCTCGGCCCGGACCAGGATCTGGCCGAACGCTTCCATGAAGCCGGCCAGCTCTGCGGATTCACTTCCCCAACCCGCCCCCGCAGTCTGCGACCACAGCCGCCCCTCTTCTCTGCGGATTTCTCGAGCCACGATCCTCCGGTTCTGAGCGACGGGGAGTCGAGCCGGACGGACGAGGACGGTCGACAGTTCCACGGGGTGGTACCCACGCGCACTCAGCAGCGCCAGCGTCTCCGGGGAGGCCAGCGGGCTCACCTCGTGATGTACAGGGGCGGACCGACCAGAGAAGAAGTCCTCCAGAGCCTCGTAGTCGGCGGAGTCCAGCGCCCCGAAGACCCCCAGACCAAAGGTCTGCGTCAGCGGCGAATCCGGACCGTCGAACATCGCGCGGACCCCTGCAACACTGGTGTGCGCGGCGCCGACTTCCGGCTCCAGACGCGCCCGAGCCTCGACGAACGCGATATTGGCAGCCGCTTCCGTACCCTCGAGCCGTTGGGCGAGCGTGATGTCGGTGATCGGGTATGCGAATTCCGGCTGGGCTGGCATCGCGATCTCAAGTCCTCGCTATGAAGCACGACAATGGGGGATCCCAACCAAAGGACCCTCGACCGAGTATGGTGAGTCAGACATGCGCCGGCATTCGTGACCCGGCGCAACAATGCTTCCACGCCGGCCTGGAAATCAAGCTTCTCGTGCGAAGCTCGTCTGTCCATCATTCCGCATGGGATGCCTGCCCGCGATCCGTTCGAGTCTCACGTCCTCGGACCCGTAACGGACCACCTCTCAGCACGCCTCCGTGGCCAAGCCCCGGCCCCGCGCCCTCGGAAACAACGCCACCACCAGCTGCACCTCGGGCGGTTCATGGAAGAAGCGGTAGCCCGCGGCACCGAGGATCCGTGCGTGCTGGGGATCCTCGGGCTCCTTCCTCCAAAGGGCCCAGAGACCCACGCCGTGCGTCTTGAACAGGACCTGACTCGCAGAGCGATCTCCGACACCATCCACCTACGGTCGACCACCTGGTCGTCGAGGAGGAAGCGCCTGACCTCCGGCGTTCGGAACAGGGTGAGAAGGCCCTCCATCTGCCCGCTGGAGGATGGCTCGAGCACGAGGCGCCTCGTCCGAAGTACCGGGCCTTCCATCACGGCTGCCTGTGAGCGATTCACGAAAGGTAGGACCGCAACCGACGCTCCACCTCCATCCTAGCACGAGCCCCGATCCGGCCCGTCCGCATCTGCGTGTCGGGGATGGTCCACAGGTGGGCCAACTCGACCTGGGCCGCCTTCCCTTCCACGAACTCCAGATCCGCCACCTCGATCCGAGGTGTCCACCACTTCGGATTGCCCCGAGCGTCATTGAGGGGCGCGGCCAGGAGCCCTTCAGGGCACTGTCCCAAGGTGACCCAGGGTCGATCCCCGTCGTAGATCGTGTAGTACGGTCGGCGGACCCCATGCCGTGTGATCAGCCCGGGCCACACGATGTCCCAGGGCTCGTCCTCGCTGAAGAGCGCCTCGGCGATCAGGGACCGCGCCCATGGAAACGAGCCGCCCGTTCCCGGGTCCAGCATCCTCTCATCCAACGCGCCGACCCAGTGCAATTCGTCCTCTACGCATCCGACGACCTGGGTCAGTAGATTTCCGTCTCCCACCCTCAGCGCGCCTTCGTGCACAGCCACGTAGAGCCGAAGGCTCTCGGGTGGTGGGAATCGGAGCTTGGTCGATTCACCTGCCCGCAGGGTGACCTCAGTGCCCGGTGGGATCGTGGCCACGGTCCAGTTCCTCGATCGAGAACCCGCTCGCGGCCCCGGTCCGGCAGGCCTTCACCAGCTCCCGGTAGTACCACAGGGTTTCTTCCTTTTCCACAGAGAATCGGTCCCCAAGGACCGGGGCATCGGTTTGAGCCGGCATCACGTTCTCCATCGTATTCGCTGGGTTCCATTCGACTTGGGAGAGCTACCGGCCCCCTCCGACGCAGGCTGCACAGTGGCCGTCATACTCCTCCTGGGAGGCCAGGTCCTGTGGAAGGTCGTCCCCGGCAGGGTGACGATTCAGCTCCCTCGCGGGTGGATGCCCCCTTCTCTCCCAAGCTGCGATCCGGCGGGCCCTCACTCCAGGAACACATACGAACGACAGTGATCCTGGGCATCCTGGGCCGCCAGGTCGCGGATCGGCATCGGGTTCAGACTCTCGTCCAGACACGTGGTGTAGCCCCCCATCACGTCCGCCATCTCCTGCATCTTCCGCTCCCTCGCCGCTTCTTCGAGAAACGGGGCATGCGTGGACAGATACACGATCGGTTTATGGGTCGAAAGGAAATCGCCCATGGCCGACAATAATTCGAACTCTCCACCCTCGATATCGATCTTCAGCATGTCGACCGTGTCGAGCTCCGCCCTATGGAGAAACTCCTCCCACGTACAGGTCGAGGCGTCGAAGCCCGACCCCACCGATTCGGGATCGAGAAGACTGGCCATGCTGTCTCCGGGATCGCCCCCGAAGCTCGACATCGAGCGGACTCCAGAGCGACCAGACAATGCAAGGTTGAACGTCCTCACGTTATCGAACTCGTTCATCTCGATATTCCGACACAGGTAGTGGTAGGCGAAGGGGTCGGGTTCCAGGCAGACAACCTGTTCGCATAGCTTCGCAGCGTAGAGTACCGTGGGTCCCACCCAGGCCCCTACATCGCAATAGATCGAGTCCGCCGTGAGCAGCCTCTTCAGGATTTCGAAGGTGTGCGGTTCCCATCTCCCCCGTCGCGCGTTTCTCCAGAACCTCAGGTGATAGGGGTCGACCCTGAAGTCCAGGCCGCCCATGCGTACCGGATAGCGACCGCGGGCCCGAAAGTACGCGGAGGAGATCTTGTGAATGATTTCCTTCATGTGTCCCTCGCGAGCGACTGCAGCTGGGCGGGCCTTCCCGGTACCCATCCGGGATGGCAGCGAATCGAACGACTCTCGACGGCCGAATCAGAGTAGCCCGATCAAGGGGCCGGGCGAGCCGGATCGCGGCAGAGCACGTGAAGGGCCGAAGCGTTTCGACGCCGGGGCCCCGGACGGATCCGAGCCGGCCTCACTTCGCGGGCACGAGCCTCACATCGAACGGGTTGGAGCGTCCGAGGTGGTCTGGAGCCTGACAATCGGGTCTGTCGGGGCAGGTCCACACCCTGAAGCTGACGGCCTTGGTTCCCTCCAGAGCCCCCAACACCTCTCCGGTGAGGCCGTCCACGGCGGTCGGCCCCCACAGCCGAAGTGTATCCGTGCGCATCTCGCCGGGGGACAACTCGATCGGAGGACCACCGGTACACGCCCACGCCATGCTGTAGGCTGAGCGGCGCTGGGGTTCCGGCTCCTCGGCGATCGGAACGACCCCGTAGATGGGTGCCGAGGGATTCGGCCCGCACCCAGAAAGGTAGAGGCTCACTCCCCCTAAGTTCGTCGTCTGGATCACCACCTCGAAGCCGTAGCTCGTCCAGGACCCTTCGCCCCCCAGGTACGCCGCCTCGTAGGACCCACGGTCCGTCTGGAGCCTCAGGTCCGGCTCTCCGGGTCCGAGGAGGTCCGCGCAGCCAGAGAACGCAAGCAGGGCAGGGATGGCCACCGCGGCCCCAAAGACCTCTCCTCTCATGACCTCAACCCCTTCCATTCTCGTTGAGTCCACCCGTTCGATCTCCGTCCGCATCCGACGCCCCATCCCCAAGATAGGATCTTCCAGGACCGGGCGCATGCGTCGCCCGATCCTGCCCTCATTGGATCCGCTCCCATGCCGACTGGAAAGGGACCGAACCTTCCACCGCCTGGCCCGGAGGGGGGAGCTCCAGCGTCCCGCTCCAGAGATACGTGGTGGGCCAGGTCCGAAACATGGAGACCGCCCGGAAGAGCAGACGAGCCATCCAAGGTGCCTCCCCCGGGGTCCATCCGCCCTCGGGAATGGCCTCCAGGTGAATCTCCCCACCCTCGCGGACCACGCGCCATCGTCCGGTCACGGTCCCCACGGTGGGGTGGGCGGAGATCCGGAAGGCGCCGGAGACCTCGACTCCATCGCGCAGGGCCAGAAGCTGCGGGAACGCCGGAGAAAACTCGACGACGATCTCGTGCTCACCCTCCCTCCGGGACATCCGTCGGATCTCCCGGAAGTCCCCGTTGGCGGTCAGGTCGTACCGGACGCCCCGGCTCTCGGACTGGGAGGTGGCTGGTCCGGCGTCAGAACCCCCGCCCAGCACGTCCGCTCTCCCCTCGAGGTTCGGGTTCCAAGTCGCGATGAAGGGATCGGGGGAGTACCGCAGGAAGTGAACCCGGGTGCCATCGAGGAGGAGCGGGATGGGATCACTTCGGTGATTCCGACCGTCGATCTCGATCCGGACCTCGCTTCCAGCCTTTCGCACGAAGTAGAAGTCGTGCACGAAGACCAGGGGAAGGGCCGGCGGATCCGTGGCTGCACTTCCCATGGGAGCCAGGAATCCGAAGTGCCGTCGCGGTCGGGTATCGCTCTCGCGAACGACGAGTCGCACTGCGCGACCTTCAAGGTCTTCGAAGCCGAGATCTACCTGGGCACCTGCGGATCCCAGTTCAAACACGGCCTCGGCGAA
>SKKH01000040.1 GCA_007121555.1 Gemmatimonadota bacterium
TGCCGGACGAGGTCCGCAGCCTTCCCTCGGCACCGGCCCCCTTCCTCTACCTCCTGGAGGGCGAGGACCGGCCCCAGCCCCGACTGGACGCCGGGTTGGGCGGAGGGATGGCCATCTCGGTAGGACGGGTGCGGTCCTGCCCCATCCTGGACATCCGACTGGTGGCCCTGGGGCACAACACCATCCGGGGCGCAGCCGGCGCAGCTCTCCTGAACGCGGAGCTCATGGTGGTCCAGGAGCGGATCGGGTGATCGTCCTCAAGTTCGGAGGTACCTCGGTGGGGAGTGCCGAGGCCATCCGGCGGTCCGCCGAGATCGTGGCCGAGCGGGCCCTTCGGCGCCCGGTGGTGGTGCTCTCGGCCATGAGGGGGGTGACCGATCAGCTCCTGGAGTCGGCGGGACTCGCGATGGCAGGAGACCGAAGGGCGCTGGAGGAGCACCTGCAGAAGTTGCGGGTTCGTCATGTTGACGCCCTGGAGGCGCTCGCACCGGAGGGGCCAGCGCGGAAGGAGGGCTACAATCGGCTGGTCCAACTCCTGTCCTCGCTCGAGGGGGCCCTGGACGCCGTGCAGGAGCCCGGCGGGGCGGAATGGGATGCGGTGGCGGCCCACGGCGAACTCCTCAGCACCACCCTGTTTGCGGCGGCGCTTCCCTCCGTGGGGTTGAATCCGGCATGGGTGGACGTGCGGGAGGTCATGATCACCGACGACGACTGGGGCCGGGCCCTGCCCGACCCCGACGAGCTGGCGCGTCGCGCCAGGCGGGTGATTTCTCCCCTTGTGGGGGAGGGTCGGATTCCCGTGACCCAGGGGTTCGTGGGCTCGACGCCGGAGGGGACCACCACGACCATCGGTCGCGGGGGCTCGGACTTTTCCGCCACCCTCCTGGGCCGGGCCCTCGAGGTGGAGGAGATCCAGATCTGGACCGACGTGCACGGCCTCATGTCCGCCGACCCGAGGGTGGTGCCCCAGGCCACGGCTCTGGACCAGGTGACGTACGACGAAGCGGCGGAACTGGCGTACTTCGGAGCAAAGGTCCTGCATCCGGCGGCCATCGTTCCTGCCCTGGAGGCGGGAATCGACGTGCGCATCCGGAACTCGCTGGAGCCCCGGCACCCCGGAACTCGCATCTCGGCGGACCCGGGCGGCCGCCCGGGAAGGGTGAAGTCCATCGCCTCCAAGCGGGGGATTGCCACCCTCTCGGTCCGCTCCCCTCGGATGCTGGGTGCCCATGGGTACCTGCGCCGGCTCTTCGCCATTCTCGACCGCCACCGGATCGTGGTCGACGTGGTGGCCACCAGTGAGGTGAGCGTGTCGTTGTCGCTGGAATCAGGATCGGTCCCACCCCAGGTGATGGCCGAGGTCTTGGAGATGGGTGGGGCGCAGCTGGAAGAGAACCGGGCCATCATCTGCGTGGTGGGTGAGGCGCTCCGCGAGACCCCGGGAGTGGCCGCCCGCCTCTTCCGGGCCATCGCCCCCGTGAATGTGGAGATGATCTCCCAGGGAGCCTCGCGCATCAACATCACCCTGGTGGTGAAGGATGCCGACGCTCCGGAGGTGGTCCGTCGTCTACACGATGAATTCTTCCCGGAGTAGATCATGAAGATCGCAGTGGTGGGACCGGGCCGGATGGGACGCGCCGTGTCCGAGTCGGCTCGCGAGTCGGGGCACGAGGTCGTGGCGGAGATCGGTGCCGGAGGTCTCTCGCCTGACGCCGTCCGGAAGGCCGAGGTGGCCATCGAGTTCACAGTTCCCGAAGCCGCCTGCCGCAACCTCGAGCGACTGGCCGAGCTGGGCGTTCCCACCGTGACCGGGACCACCGGGTGGTACGATGCGCTCCCCGAGATCGGAGCGGCGTTCGAAGCGGCGGGGGTGGGCCTCGTCTACGCCCCCAATTTTTCGCTCGGTGCCCTTCTCATGACCCGACTGGCCGGAGAGGCGGGCCGGCTCATGGCCGGTCGACCCGAGTTCTCCGCCTGGCTGGTGGAGACCCACCACGCCCGGAAGCTGGACGCCCCCTCGGGCACTGCGGAGCGGCTGCGCAGAACCCTTCGGGAGGCGGATCCGGACCGGGACTATCCGGTGACCAGCCTCCGCGGGGGCACGGTCCCGGGCACCCACGAGCTGGTCATCGATGCCGCCGGAGAGGAGCTGGTGCTCCGGCACACAGCCCGGGACCGCTCCATCTTCGCACGCGGCGCGGTGTTGGCTGCCCAGTGGCTCATCGCCGAGCCGCGCCGGGGGGCCTTCGACTTCGGAACCTCCATCTTCGGACCCAACCCATGAGCCACGCACCCGACACTCGACTCACCGGATCCGGCCCGGCCCTGGTGACCCCCATGCATGAGGACGGTTCGGTGGACCACGCCTCGTTGGAAGCGCTGGTGGAGTGGCAGATCACCCAGGGGAGCCACTTCCTCGTGGCCATTGGCTCGACGGGGGAGGCGGCGACCCTCACTCCAGAGGAGCGACGAAACGTGGTAGCGCGCATCGTTCAGACGGCAGGGGGACGGGTTCCGGTCATTGCCGGCGCTACCTCCAACGACACGGCGGCGGCCCAGCGAGAGGCCCGGGCGGTGGTCGAGGCGGGTGCCGACTACGTGCTCTCGGCCACGCCCTTCTACAACAAGCCCACTCCGGCAGGACTCGAGCGGCACTTCGAGGCCGTTTGCCAGGCCGCCGATCGGCCGGTGATCCTCTACAACGTGCCTGGCCGCACAGGGCTGAACCAGTCCGCCGACGTCACCCTCGCGCTGGCGGAGATCGAGGGCGTGGTGGGGGTGAAAGAGGCCAGCGGGGACCTGGAGCAGATGATGGCGATCCTGGCCCGACGGCCCGAGGGGTTCAGCGTGCTTTCCGGAGACGACGCCTTCACCCTCGCGCTCCTGGCTGCAGGGGGAGACGGGATCGTCTCGGTGGCCGCCAATGAGGTGCCGGGGCGGATGGCCGAGTTGGTGGAGGCCGGACTCGAGGGGGACTTCGACCGGGCCCGCCGGCTCCACTACGGGCTCCTTCCCCTCATGAATGCCAACTTCGTGGAGTCGAACCCCATCCCGGTCAAATGGGCACTTCAGGAGATGGGGCGGATTGGACCGGGAATTCGCCTTCCGCTCGTACCCCTCTCCGCTTCGGGCCAAGCCACCGTGCGCGCGGCGCTTCACGCAGCGGGTGCCCTGGAGGAGACGGACTGATGGACACGACACTGGAGGACCGGATCCTGCAGTTCCGAGATGGGGTTCCCGAGGGCGCCGAGGAGGAGGCGCGTGCGGCGTTCCATGAACTCCGCGGGCTCCTGGACCGGGGGGAGGTCCGCTCCGCCGAGCGAGGCACCGACGGCCGGTGGCACGCCAACGCCTGGGTGAAGCACGGGATCCTCCTGGGGTTCCGGCTGGGGGTCATCACCGACCTCTCGGGAGGGGGTCCACTTCCGTTCCTGGACAAGGACACCCTCCCGGTGAAGCGATTCATCCCCGAGGATCAGGTGCGAATCGTACCGGGCGGGTCCTCCGTCCGGGCAGGCTCTTACGTGGCTCCGGGTGTGATCTGCATGCCCCCCATGTACGTGAACATCGGGGCGTACGTGGACGAGGGCTCCATGATCGACTCGCATGCCCTGGTGGGATCGTGCGCCCAGGTGGGGAAACGGGTCCACCTCTCGGCCGCCGCCCAGATCGGGGGCGTACTCGAGCCTGCGGGCGCCGTCCCGGTCATCGTTGAAGACGACGTGTTGGTGGGTGGGAATTGCGGGGTGTACGAGGGGACCATCGTGCGGGAGCGAGCCGTCCTGGCGCCCGGGACGATCCTCACCGGTGGCACCCCGGTCTTCGACCTGGTCCACGATCGGGTATACCGCCGCACGGAGAGCGAACCGCTGGAGATTCCCGCCGGTGCGGTGGTAGTCCCCGGCTCCCGGCCGGTCACCAACGAGGTGGGTCGAAAGCACGGTGTCTCACTCTACGCGCCGGTCATCGTCAAGTACCGGGACGAACGCACGGACTCGGCGGTTCAGATCGAGGAATTGCTCCGGCCTCGGAGTTCCTAGGCACGAGGGACCTCCCGGAGTCCGTCGTGGATGGCGTGGAAGGGTCCCGGCCCTGCGGGTCAGTCCTCCCCCTGGAGCTCCGGCGCCGAGCGGGCCGCGCCCATGGCGTGGTACCCGTTGTCCACGTAGATCACACTCCCGGTGATCCCGGTGGCCAGAGGAGAGGAGAGGAAGGCGGCGGTGTGCCCCACGTCCTCCGCCTCCAGCTCGCGCTCCAGGGGTACGTTGGCCTGGTAGTAGTCGATCATCCGATCGATGAACCCAATCGCGCTGGCGGCGCGGCTGGCGTAGGGTCCGGCGCTGATGGTGTTCACCCTCACCCCCCACTTCTGCCCGGCCTCCCAGGCCAGGGTCCGGGTATCGCTCTCCAGCGCCGCCTTGGCCGAACTCATCCCGCCTCCGTATCCGGGGACCGCCCGTTCGCTGGCCAGATAGGTGAGCGACAGGGAGCTTCCACCAGGACGGAAGTGGGGCCCCAGCGCCCGGAGGAGGGACACGTGGCTGTAGGCGCTCACGCCGATGGCCTCCAGGTATCCTCGCCGGCTCGTTTCCAGGAGGGGGTTCTTCACCTCCGGGCCGTTGGCCAGGGCGTGGACCAGGATGTCCACGCAGGGAGACCCGAAGTCCCCCTCCAGCGCCGCCGTGAGCCCCGCCACCGAAAAATCGCCCCGCTCCACGTATCGCTTGTTCTCACGGATCTCGGTGGGTGCATCCTCCAGGGTGTCGAAGGCGGCGTCCAGCGGATAGATCCGCTCGAACTCCATCGAAGAGCCGTCGGCCAGGGTGAGGGACTCGTCCATCTTCCCCCGATCCAGGAGCTTCTCGAAGATCCCCATGGCAGGGGGCCAGCAGCCGACGCACACCGTGGCGCCGGCTTCGGCCAGTGCCTTGGCGATGGCGAAGCCGAATCCGCCGTCATCGGCAACGCCGGCGACGAGGGCCCGCTTTCCTCGGAGATCGATGGGCAGCATGGAAAAACTCTCAGAGCTGAGGTTCTCGGTTCGGCGGGAGGAACCCACCGGGGGACAGGAGTCCGGCAGGCACTAATCTGTGGAAGATCCCACTCCGGGACCAGCACGGGAGATGGGTGAACCCTGGGAGGAAGCCCGGATTCGAGCTGTTCCGGCAGGCGATCTCCCAGCGCCCGGGGGTGTTCGAGGCGCGGAGGGAGCGGGACGGCGGCCAAACGTCTTACTATGTGGACACGACGCCGCTCCGGGAGGTCCTGGAGCGCTGGCCCAACCCCGATCCAGAGGAGCCTTACCCATGAAGATCGTGCTCACCAGCGTCTACGTGGGCGACCAGGCGAAGGCACTCGCCTTCTACACCGACGTCCTGGGCTTCGTGAAGAAGGAGGACGTCCCCATCGGAGAACACCGCTGGCTCACCGTAGTCTCTCCCGAGGAGCCGGAGGGCACCCAGCTCCTTCTCGAGCCGGACAGCCACCCCGCCGCGGTCCCCTTCAAGCAGGCGCTGATGGCGGACGGCATCCCCTTCACCTCCTTTGGTGTGACCGACGTGAAGGCTGAGTTCGAGCGGCTGAAGGGACTCGGAGTTCGCTTCACCCAGGAGCCGGTGCACATGGGACCGGTGACCACGGCGGTCCTGGACGACACCTGCGGCAACCTCATCCAGATCGCCGAGCGGACATAGGCAGAGGGGCGGGAAGCCGGCTCGGAGGGGGCCTCTCTTTTCGAATGCTCGCTGCCTCCTGAACCCTCCCTCCCTTCGAACGGAAGTCAACGGTCGAGCTCCGCCAGCCGATGCTCGAGATAGCGACGCTCCGGTCCCTGCCGGCTGAGTTCGAGGGCGCGCCGATAGGATGCCTTCGCTTCGGACCAGCGACCCAACCGACGACACAGGTCCGCGCGGACCGCATGGGCCAGGTGATAGTCCTCCAGGGCCCCCTCGTCCAGGATCTCGTCCACCTGCACCAGCCCGACCTCGGGACCGTCACGCATGGCCACGGCGACCGCACGGTTGAGCGCGATCACCGGCGACGGATTCGCGCGCAGGAGCACGTCGTATAACGCAACGATCTGCGCCCAGTCCGTGTCCGCGGGACTGGGAGCCTCGGCGTGGACGGCCGAGATGGCCGCCTGGAGAGTGTAGGGCCCGATCCTCCCGGAGCCGAGAGACGTCTCCACGAGCTCGATGCCTTCCCGGATCAGCTCCTGATTCCACCGCGAGCGGTCCTGGTCTTCGAGGAGGACGAGCTCTCCGTTCTCACTCGTGCGGGCCGCCCGACGGGACTCGTTCAGGAGCATGAGGGCGAGGAGTCCCTTCGCCTCGGGCTCAGGGAGAAGATCCACAAGGAGGCGGCCCAGTCGGATGGCTTCTCCGGAAAGGTCCGCTCGGGTGAGCGAATCTCCGGATGAGGCGGAGTAGCCCTCGTTGAAGACCAGGTAGATCACTCTCAGGACCGCGTCGAGCCGTTCCTGAAGAGCGGACTGCGGGGGCACTTCGTAGGGGATTCCGGCGTCGCGGATCTTCCGCTTCGCCCGCACGATCCGCTGGGCGAGGGTCGGTGTCGGGATCAGGAAGGCCCGGGCGATCTCCTCGGTGGTCAGCCCGCAGACCTCGCGCAGGGTGAGGGCGACCTGGGCATGGCCCGCTAGCGCCGGGTGGCAACAGGTGAAGATGAGCCGGAGCTGGTCGTCGGCCACATCCGTGCCGTCCCAGTCGTCGGGGTCCGGTGTGTCGAAGCGCGCCCGATCCGCCGCCAGAGGTCCGGAGAGGTGCGCCAGCTTTTCATCGTAGCGGGTTCGACGCCGGATCGTGTCGATGGCCCGGAACCGGCCTGTGGAAACGAGCCACGCACGGGGATTCTCGGGAATGCCCTTCTCGGGCCACTTTTCGACGGCGGCCGCGAAAGCCTCCTGGAGCGCGTCCTCGGCAAGCTCGAAGTCCCCGAGAATCCGGATGAGGGTGGCCAGCACCCGGCGGGATTCCCGGCGGTAGACCGCCTCCACGGCCTCGCGGGCGCCTTCGGCACGGCTCGGCGGATCTTCGCACCGGCGGGTCTGTCGCTCGAGCGGCCGATCGTGAGATCCGTGCACTAGGGCCTTAGTTCACGGATGGGCCGAATCTCGATGCTGCCGATGCGAGCGGGGGGAATTCCCGCCGCGATTTCCAGGGCCTCGTCCAGGCTTGCGGCCTCGATCAGGTAGAACCCCGCGAGTTGCTCCTTCGTCTCGGCGAAGGGGCCGTCGACCACCGCAACTTCTCCCCCGCGAACGCGCACCGTCCTCGCGGTGCTGACGGGCTGAAGGGCCTCGGCGGCGACCTTCCGACCTGAGGCCTCGAGGACCTCGCCCCAGTCGGCGCATTCGGCGTCAGGAATCGTGGCCATTTCGCCCTCCTCTCCATAGACCAGGCAGATGTACTTCACGGTCCGGCCGGGTCCATGTAGACCGCGTTCCAGCGATGGCCATCCGGATCCTCGAATGCGCATCCGTACATCCACCCCTGGATCTCCTCCGGTTCCGCGAAGAGCCGGCCTCCCGCGTCGACGACCGTGCGTGCGATCTGGTCCACCTCGTCCTTGCTCCCAGCGCTGAACGAGAAGAGCACCTCGGTGGTCCGATCCGTGTCCGGCAGCCCGTTCTGGGTGAACCCCCGGAAGGTCTCCTCGGGGAAGAGCATCACCCGCGTCTCGTTCCGGCCGATCAGCACCCCCGCTCCGTCGGTTCCAGGGTGCTGTGGCTCGATCGTGAACCCGAGAGCGTCGAAGAACGCCCGAGACCGGGTGGTGTCCTTCACCGGCAGGTTGATCCAGATCTGTTCGGTCATGTCTCCCTCTCCTTTTCGAAAACAATCTATTCCGGAGAAGTCTTCCGAGCACAAGATATCTGCCCCGCCCCACTTCGCGTTGGGACGCAATCAGGATCCCGGAGGTGACCTCTCCCTCCGATTCTCCAACGAATGTCGAGGGCGAGATTCGACACCTCGGCGCCGGGCGGCCTCGAACTCTACCCGCGCTCCCGACCGAACCCGGTGATCACCGCCAGGATCATCAGGGGAAAGAGCACCATGCCGTAGAAGATGTAGACCACCTCCTGAGACCACGGCACCACCTGGACGAAGTCGTAGCGCAACGCCAGCTCCCGCTGGATCCCGTTTGCGGCGACGATGGTGGCCGCGTAGGGGAGCATGTAGGGGAAGGAGCAGGAGATCGTGTCCATGAGGTTGGCGCTGCGGTACTTGCTCAGGCTGTGGCGCTTTCGCAGGACGTTGGCCAGCGGTCCGGCGGTGATCATCGCCACCGTATTCACCGACACGCAGAGGTTGGCGAAGGTGATGAGGCCCACGATGGCGGCCTCCGCCCCGCGCACGGTGCGGGCCACCGTCCGACTCAGCCACTCCATCAACTGTTCCAGGAATCCTCCCGCCGCCATGATCCCGATGGAGGTGACGAGGAGGAGGGTGAGTACGGCGATGGGAAGCAGGGCCAGGGCCCCGTCCACCGCGCTGCCCAGGACCGCCCCGTCCTCCACACGGAAGACGTCGCCCAGGGCGAAGATGCCGAAGAGGGGACCCACCACGATGGAGGCCAGGACGCCCACGGTGAGCGCCGCCAGGAAGTGGCCCCCGCTGACCGCGACCACGAAGACCAGCGCGGCCGGAATCAGCATGGGCAATCCCGCCGGATCGGCGGTAACCGCCAGGAGCTCCTGGGCCTGCGCGGGGGCGACCCCGCTACCCTCGGCGCCGAAGATGTAGAAGAGGATCGCGGATATCCCCCCGGCGATGGCCACGTACTTCAGGCGGGAGCGAACCACACCCCCCACATCGGCCTCCTGGGTGGCCGCCGATATGATGGTCGTGTCGGAGATGGGCGCCAGGTTGTCGCCGAACGCCGCACCGCTGTATATGGCGCCCATGATGGCGGCGGGGTGGGCCCCCAGGACGATCCCTGCGGGAAACATCACGGCGGTGAAGCCCACCACCGTGCCGAGTCCCGTCCCCACCGAGACGGCGAAGAGCGCCGCGGAAAAGAAGGTGGCCACGGTGAAGAGCCCCGCCTCGAGCTGGATGTTCGCCCCCACCCAGACGATGGCTTCCACCAGCCCCGAGTCGGCGAGGATCCCGGAGAAGGCGCCGGCCCAGAGCCAGCACACCACCGCGACGGTGGCCACCCGGTTGGCCATGAGCGAGAAGACCCGCTCGGAATAGCGGGAGGGACTTCCCGCGAGTCCCATCCCGAGAGAGATCCCCAGCATGGCCAGGAGGATCATCCCCTCCACTTCGGCCGCACCCGAGACGACGAGCCACCCGGTCCCCACGATGAAGACGGCAAGGGGGATCACACTCGCCCAGGGCCCGCCCCGGAACCGGATGGGGTCGGCCGCCTGGTCGCTCAGCTTCATCGCGGGGTCGACCGGGGGCCGTCCACCACGGGTCCCTTGCCGGGATCAGCCCCTGGGGCGCCGTCCCGACCGAACACTACCGGAGCTCCATCTCGGCCCGGAACCGGGGCTCGTCGTCCCGCTCCAGGTAGTAGACGAAGGTCCCCTCGTCCAGATCCATCTCCATCATCCACACGTTGGTGGCGGCGGGGGGGATCATCTCGGCGGTGACGTCGTCGGCGGGGAAATACTGCCGGGTCGCGGTGCCGTCGAGGCTGGCGTAGCCCCCGTATCCGTGGGAGGCTCCGTCCAGATCCTCCTCGGTGCGTTCGTCGCCGAGGTGGTCGTGGAAGAGGTGCAGGCCTCCGGCGCGCTTCTCGAGCACCCAGGCTCCGTGCCAGTACTCTCCCTCGTTCCGGTAGAGCTCGATCCGGACGAGATCGTCCGTGCACTCCGAGACGTAGTTCCGGAGCCCCGTGTCCACGAGGGGGTGGTCCGGGTCGTCAGGGTAGACGCCGTCGCCCACGAAGGTCTCACCGCAGAGCCCGGAGAGGTTGGCGAAGAACGCTTCGTGAACGGGGTCGATCTCGGCCGCAGCCGTTTCCGCCATCTGTGATTCGGCGGGATCGGCGGCGTCGGGGGTGTCGGCGGCCTCATCCGGACCGCATGCGGCAACGGCCCAGAGGGGAAGGGTAAGAAGCAGCAGAAAGAACGTTCGCATGGATCTCCATCGGGTTCGCAAGGTAATGATCAGGAGCGGAGGAGCTCCCACTCTGATTCCAAGCGTTAGGGTGTTTCGTCCAACCCCGCAAGGTTCGAGGTCGGCCCGAGGTCGGAACGATTCAGGGCTCTGGGGGCTTCGTCGAAGTGAAGCCTCCGATGTTCTGGAGCCGGGTTCGGACGTGGGGATCCCGCTGTCCTCCACCCGGCCGGATCCCGTTCCCCACCCCCGAACGTTCTATGAATCGCACCTGCTCCCACGGTTCTCCGGCGCCCGTTCTCCGTGTGCTTCTCCGCCCCCTCGTCCTGACGGCCCTGGCCGTCCTCCTCGTCCCGATGGTCGTGGAGGCCCAGTACTTCGGGCGAAACAAGGTCCAGTACGACCGGTTCGACTTCCGGGTCCTGGAGACCGAGAACTTCGAGATCCACTTCTACGACGACGCGGCGGTCCCCATCGAGGACGTAGCCCGGATGGCCGAACGCTGGCACGAGCGTCTCACCCGGGTCCTGGCCCACGACATCGGGGAGCGGCGTCCCCTGGTCTTCTACGCGAACCACCCCGACTTCCAGCAGACGAATATCCTTCCGGGTCAGGTCGGTGAGGGCACGGGAGGGGTGACCGAGGGGCTCAGGGACAGGGTCATCATGCCGCTGGGGTCCTCGTGGGCCGACACGGATCACGTCCTGGGTCACGAACTCGTCCACTCCTTCCAGTTCGACCTGGCGGGCCGGCGAGGGGGGCTCCAGGGGCTCATGCGCCTCCCCCTCTGGTTCGTCGAGGGGATGGCCGAGTACCTCTCGCTGGGGGGCGAGTCCACCCACACGGCGATGTGGCTCCGGGACGCCGTCCTCCGCGACGAGTTTCCCACGACGCGGATGATGTCCCGGGACATGCGGCGGTACTTCCCCTACCGCTTCGGCCACGCCTTCTTCGCCTTCGTGGGCGGGACGTACGGAGACGAGGTCATCGGGGATCTCCTGCGCCAGGCCACCCGCTCGGACTGGGCCACCGCCTCGGCCCAGATCCTGGGCATCTCGCCGGATACCCTCTCGGCCCGCTGGCGTGACGCGGTCACGGCCCACTACGGCCCCCTCATGGAGGACCGGACGCCCCCGGGCGAGGCCGGCACCCTCCTTCTCTCGCCCGAGACGGGCGCCGGGCGTCAGAACCTCTCTCCCTCACTGAGCCCCGACGGCCGCTATGTGGCCTTCATCTCGGAGCGGGACCTCTTCACCCTCGAGATTTTCCTGGCCGACGCCCAGACGGGAGAGGTGGTGCGCCGGATCACGAGCGCCGTGCGGGATGCCCACTTCGACGCGATCCGTTTCCTGGACAGCTCGGGGGCCTGGTCTCCCGATGGCGAGGAGCTGGCCGTCGTCGTGTTCGCGCGGGGACGCAACCAGATCCAGCTATACCGGACCCGGGACGGCCGTCCCGACCGGACCCTCGACGTGCCCGCGGAGGTGGGAGAGATCCGGGGGCCCACCTACTCGCCCGACGGGCGCAGCCTGGCCTTCTCCGGTCATGTGGAGGGCCGGACGGATCTCTACGTGAAGGACCTGGAGACCGGAGAGTTCACCCGCCTTACCGAAGACGGCTACTCGGTCCTCCAGCCCACCTTCTCCCCCGACGGATCCCGGATCGCCTTCGTCACGGACCGGGGTCCGGGGACGGACCTGGAGCGCATGGTCTTCGGGCCCCGGGGGATCGGGATCATCGAGGTGGAGACCGGGGCGTTCGAGCGACTCGCCCCCTTCTCCGAGGCCGACCACTGGAACCCCCAGTTCGCCCCGGACGGGGAGAGCCTCTTCTTCCTCGCCGACCCCGACGGGTTCCGGGATCTCTATCGGGTCGAGCTGGGGAGCGGGGATCTCCGACGGGTCACCCGACTGGCCACAGGGGTGAGCGGAATCACCGCAGGATCGCCGGCCATGAGCGTGGCTCGGGAGACCGGTACCGTGGCCTTCTCGGTCTTCGACGGCGGAGAGTACCACGTCTACGCCCTGGACGCCGCCGAGGTGGGGGGAGAGGCGGTGGCTCCAGACGACGTGGTGGCGGCCCAGGGGCGTCGGCTCCCCGGAGCGCACGAGGCGGGTCAGGGGCGGCTGAACGAGCTTCTGGCCGACGCGGATCTGGGGATGCCCGAGCCCCGGACCCAGAGGGCGGAGGATGCGCGGGACTATCGGTCGAGCCTGGGGCTCGAGTGGGTTGGGCCTCCCACGATCGGGGCGGGCCGGGATCAGTTCGGGACCTTCATCTCTGGAGGGATCGCCGCCCAGTTCTCGGACATGCTTGGCAACCGGCGACTCTTCACAGTGGTCCAGGCCGAGGGGGAGGTCCAGGACATCGGAGGCCAGGTCGTGTACCAGGACCTCGAGCGGCGCTGGAACTGGGGGCTTGCAGCCGGGCACATTCCGAACCGGTTCGTTCGGGGAGGGTTCGCCCAGGATCCTTCGACCGGCGACCAGTTCCTGATCCAGGACATCCTGCGGAGCCGCCTCACCCAGGCCATGGGGATGGTCACCTACCCCTTCTCCCAGGTCCGACGGGCGGAGTTCAGCGGGGGGTACAACCGTTTCGACTTCTCCGGTGAACGCCGCGTCTACCCGATCTCTCCGGGGGGCTTCATCGGTGAGCCGGAGACCGAGGACCTCCCGGCGCCTCCCTCGCTGAACCTGGGTCAGGCCTCCGCCGCCTTCGTCGAGGACAACTCCTTCTTCGGCTTCACCTCTCCCATCCGCGGGTGGAGGTCCCGATACGAGGTGGCCCAGACGGTGGGGAGCGTCTCCTTCACCCAGGCGACCCTGGACCACCGGCGGTACTTCGCGCTCCGGGATCACCTCACCCTGGCGGTACGCGGGATGCACATGGGCCGGTACGGCCTGGAGCGGACGGACGAGGATGTGATCCGTCCCCTCTTCCTGGGGTGGGAGACCCTCATCCGGGGCTACTCCGCGGGTTCGTTCCAACCCGGCGAGTGCTCGGATCCCGGAACGGGTGGGTGTCCCGAGTTCGACCGGCTTCTGGGTCAGCGGATCGGAGTTGCGAACATCGAGGCCCGGGTGCCCTTCCTCGGGACCGAGCAGCTCGGGCTCATCGACTTCTCCCTCGTGCCCACCGAGCTCATCGCCTTCGCCGACGCCGGAGTGGCGTGGAGCGCCGGCGACGGGGCCGAGCTCCGCTTCGAGCGGGAGAGCATGGACCGGGTCCCCGTCTTCAGCACCGGCGTCGGGGCCCGGATGAACCTCTTCGGGGCCTTCATCCTGGAGGCCTACTACGCGGTTCCCTTCCAGCGGCCCGGACGAGGGGCCCACTGGGGCTTCAACCTGGCGCCGGGCTGGTAGGGGCCTTCTGGCGCTGCCCCCGACGAGATCAGGGCCAGGGAAGGGGGACGACGGGCCAGCGCGAGCGCGACTCCGGGTCGTCATCGCCGACGAAGTAGCGCGTCAGGTCGATCCGGGCGGACTGGAGGTGGGCCCGGGCTTCGGGGGTCGCCCCGTTCGTCCCGGCCAGCTCCTCGCGAAGGGCCTCGAGCCGGTACTCAGCCGCGGCCCGGACCTCGGGGGTAGCCGCCGCATCTCCGGCCCGGTCCAGGAGGGTGTTGAGAACGACTCGCTGAACGATCCGGCGCAGGGCGTCGTGGCCTGCGGGTCCCCCCTCTCCAGCCCCCCAGCTCCGCTCCACGACCCGCGCGATCACTTCGTCCACTGAGGGGTTCCCCCCGTCGCGGGCGTGGAAGGAGGCCACCCGGGCGAGCCGCTCCCGGTGCAGAAGGTTCTCGACCACCTCTGTGGCCAGCCCTCCGGCCAGGGTGAGGGGATCGAAGGCCGTCCCGGCCTGGGTCGGAATCCAGATCTCCGATCCATCGCTCCCGTACCCGGAGGGGGGGATGAGGTCGGGGATCCGGTCGGGAATGGCCAGCGCCTCGGGCTCCAGGGCGTCCAGTACCCGCTCCAGGGCGTCGCGCTGCTCCCCGGCAGGGAGGATCCGGGCCGGAGTCTGTCCATCCCCCCTCAGGGCGTAGGTGAAGTCCATCCCACCCACGTACTTGATGGTCCCTTCCAGGGCGTAGCGGTGGTGCAGGTAGACGTGGGCGAAGCGCTGGTTCAGAAGCGACATGGGTTCGCCCGGGTCGATGGCCTCCTCGTTGAACCGCTCCACCAGGAGCTCCCGGACCCGGGTCGTGCGCTCCAGGGCCTCCATCATGTTCGAGCCCTCGATCCACTGGGTCGCCCCGGGGATCGATCCGGACTGGGCCGCGTGTCCTCCGGTGATGAAGCGAAGTCCCTCGTCCAGGGCGTCGGAGATGATCTGCTCGAGCCCTTCGCGCTCCGACGCCTCGTCGGGGAACCAGGTGTAGGCGTAGCGCACGGCCAGGGAATCCCACGCTCCTCCAGCGTCCCGGTACGCCTGGGAGAGATCGAGCTCGCCGTTCTCGTCCAGGTCCACGAGGGGGGCGGGGTAGTCCATGACCGAGGATCGTCCCTGGGTCGCGGCGATGAAGTTGTGGGCCAGCCCCACGGTGTGGCCGATCTCGTGGGCCGTGTGCTGGCGCCGACGGGCCATGGTGAACTCCTCGGCGTCCACGTTGAGCCCCGCCGCTCCTGCCGCGGGACGAAAGCCGGCCCAGATGTTGTAATTGATCAGCGAGCGCCACGAATCCATCCGGACCACGGTCTTCAGGATCTCGCCCGTCCGGGGGTCACGGAAGGAGGGCCCCACGGAGGGTCCCGGCCCCCGCCGGTGGACCCAGTAGATCACGTTGTAGCGGGCGTCGAGGGGGTTGGCCCCCTCGGGGAGGTCCCGGATCTGGAAGGCGTTCCGGAAGCCGGCCGCTTCGAAGATCTCGTTCCACCACATCCCGCCCTCGATGAAGGCGGTCCGGTACGGCTCGGGGATGCCCGGGTCCATGTAGTAGACGATGGGCTCCTCGGGCTCCACCAGCTCCCCGGCCAGGTAGGCCTCGACGTCTGAGGGGATGAGGCGCCAGCGTGCGGCGTAGGCCCCCCGGTAGTCCCCGTCGATTCCCTGGGCGAAGTCGTAGAAGGAGGTGGAGAAGAGGCCCGAGCGCCCATCGCCTGCCCGGGGACGGAAGCCGTCGTCGTGAGGCAGGGCCACCAGGGAATGGTGCTGCTCCATGGTGATGGCGCCCCCGTCGGGCGCCGACTGGCGGAGCTGGAGACCCGGCTCGCCCGAGGTGAAGGTGAGTACGGCCCGGATCTCGGTGTTCAGCGGGAAGGCACCCGAGCTCTCCTCGCTGATCCAGCTCCGATCCCGCTGGAGCTCCAGGGACCCCTGTTCCGCTCCCCGGACCCGCTCTGCGATCCCGAAGACGTCGGACAGGAAGAAGGAGGAGGCGTCGACGATCACGCGGCCCCCCTCGTCACTCTCCATCGGGAAGGTGCCCACGACCGAGATAGGGAAGGATTCCCGGGCGGAGCGGTCCAGGGCCTCGTCGCCCCCGAGGGCCCGGATGCTCCAGTTGTCCCGCACCATGAGGACCCGGCTGCCCCGCCGCTCCAGGCGCACGATGGCCTCCATCCCGACCTGGCCCCGGTCCATGAGGGGCTGACCCGCCCCGAGCCCCGTGGCCAGGGTGTTCATGTAGAGGAGGTCCTCGCCCAACCGGTCCGCGGGGATCTCCAGGAGGAGGCGGTTCTCCTCTTCGTCCACCTCGAACCCCAGGAGGGGGGCTTCCTGAGCCTCGAGCTGCACCGTGCCTCCCGGGGTCGCCGCCCCGGGAAGGAGGGGGGCGCCGAGAAGCGCGAGGACGGCCAGGACCGCCCCCACGAGCCCCCAACGGAGAGGTCCGGGACGGTGGAGGAAGTCCCGGGATGCGGGCTGTGACCCGACGGGGGCCGGATCCTGACGGAAGGGGAGAAGGGAAGGTCGGGTCACGGAACCACTCCTGGTGCTGGAGACGGGTAGATCTACTCAGGGGCGCGGGATTCCAAGCGGTCGGGTCCCACCGGTGCGCCGGGGCAACAGGCGCAACCTCCAAGACGCGAGGGTCCGGAGATCGTGGATCAAGGGGGGAGAATAGGGAGGAGGGATCCCCCCGTCCACCTTCCGGCGCGGTCCACCCTGTGGGGCGGCGACAGGCAGTTCCATTTTATGGGATCGAGTTCCATAAAATGGAACGATATGGGGCGAGCCGTCCTCTACTGTCCGCCGAGGAGCCGGAGCCCGTTCAGGACGACCAGGAGGGTGCTTCCCTCGTGAGCCACCACGGCCAGGGTCAGGGGAAGACCCACGGTGGAGGCGGCGACCACGAGGAGCGCCATCCACCCCACGCTGAACCAGACGTTCTGGCGGACGATGCGGCGGGTCCGTCGACCAAGTTCGACGAGTTCGTGAACCCGATCGAGCTCGTCGCCCATGAGGACTACGTCGGCGGTTTCGATGGCCACGTCGGTGCCGGCGGCCCCCATGGCCACCCCCACGGCCGCCGCCGCCATCGCAGGGGCGTCGTTCACCCCGTCGCCCACCATGATCACTCCGCTGGAGGAGCGTGCCATCTCCTGGAGGGCCTCCACCTTCTGGTGGGGGAGGAGCGCCCCCCGACCGTCGTCGGCGCCCACCTCGCGGGCGATGGCGCGGACCGCACCCTGGTGGTCCCCGGAAAGGAGGACGACCCGCCCGATCCCCAGGGCCCGGAGCCGTTGGACGGCCGCCGCCGCCCCCGGGCGGAGCCGGTCCCCGAAGGCCAGGGCGCCGCAGACCAGTCCCCCGGTCCCGACGAGGACCACGGAGCGCCCCTCTTCGCCCTGGGCCTCGTGCCATGCCTGGATCTCCGGGGGGATCGGCGTATCGAAGCGTCGCGCCAGGGTGGGGTTGCCCACCCAGATCTCCTCTCCAGCGATCCGAGCCGTAACCCCTTCACCCGGCAGCGCCCGGAAGGCCTCGGCCTGGGGCGGCTCCACCCCCTCCTTCCGGGCCGCGGTCAGCACGGCCCGAGCCAGGTGGTGCTCCGAGTCCCGCTCCACCGCGGCCACGTGCCCGAGGAGCTCGCTGCGGCTCCATCCGTCGACGGTGCGCACCTCCAGGAGCTCCGGGGCCCCTATCGTCAGCGTCCCCGTCTTGTCGAAGGCGACGGTGTCGGCGGTTCCCGCCATCTCCAGATGGCCTCCCCCCTTGAAGAGGATCCCTCGCCGGGCTCCCCGGGCGATGGCCGAAAGGATCGCCGAGGGGGTGGAGATCACGAGGGCGCAGGGACTCGCCACGACGAGAAGGGTCATGGCGCGGTATACGGCGTCCGACCAGGTGAAGTCGAAGACGAGGGCGGCCACCAGAGCGGTGAGGAGGCTGCCCGCCATGACCGCCACGGTGTAGGGGTGGGCGAACCGGTCGATGAAGGCCTGGGCCGGGGCCTGGTCCTCCCGGGCCTCCTCGACCATCCGGACGATCCGGGCCAGCATGGTCTCGCCTGCGGGCCGCTGGACCTCGACGGTGAGGGCCCCGCCCCCGTTGATGGTTCCGGCGAAGACCTCGTCGCCCGTCCCCCGGGAGACGGGGATCGATTCCCCTGTGATGGCGGACTGATCCACCTCGCTCCGCCCCGACACCACGACGCCGTCGGCCCCGATCCGTTCCCCGGGTCGCACCCGGATCGCCTGCCCCGGGACCAGCGATGACGTAGGCACCCGACCCACCTCTTCCCCCTCGGCGTCCAGCAGGGTCGCCTCCTCGGGGTGGAGCTCCATGAGCGCGGAGATGGCCGCCCGGGTCCGCCCCAGCGCGTAGGCCTCCAGGGTGTTGGAGAGGGAGAAGAGAAAGATGAGGATCGCACCCTCCAGGGGCTGGCCCACTCCGGCGGCCCCCAGGGCGGCGAAGCCCATGAGGAAGTCGATGGAGAGGCGGCCCTCCCGGAGGCTGGCCAGGGTGTCCCGCAGGATGGGTCGTCCGCCCACCACGTAGGTGACCCCCAGGGGAAGCCAGGCCCAGGGAGAGGGATCGTCGGGGATCCAGGTGAGGAGGGCCCCGAGCACCATCCCGGCCGAGACGACCACGGTGGTGAGGAGCCACGACGTGGCACCGGGGGGGCCGCCACTCCGGATGGGTTTGGCCCTGGAGGGAGTCATCGCGTCAGCGACCGGCCCCCCCTCGACCTCGGGATCACGAGGCCCCCACCGGTTCGGGTTCCCTGCCGGGAAGGGGGCTGGGCTCGACGCTCCGGCCAGGGCGATCCCCGTCCCAGGACGATCCTGGCCCGGAGGGAGAGGCGCCCCCCACCTCGCCGGGTCCATCGGTCAACCACCCGATGAGGCTGGTCCGGATGTCCTCCACGATCACGTACACGCACGGGATCACGAGGAGGGTGAGGAGCATGGAGACGAGGAGCCCCCCGATCACGGCCAGAGCGAGCGGCTGCATGAGTTCGGCCCCATCTCCGATGGCGAAGGCAAGGGGCGTCATCCCGAGCACGGTGGTGAAGGTGGTCATGAGGATGGGCCGGAACCGGATCCGTCCGGCCTCGACCACCGCGTCCGCCACGCCGAGCTGGCGGTCCCTTCGACCGAGTTCGATATACTCCACCAACAGGATCGCGTTGTTCACCACGATCCCCACGAGGAGGATCACCCCGAGCATGACCGGGGCGCCCAGGTTCGTGCCCGTGACCCACAGCATGCCGATCACCCCGATGAGGGCCAGGGGGACCGAGCCCAGGATGACGAGGGGGTTCGCCAGCCGCTCGTACTGGACCGCCATGACGACGAAGACGAGGAAGATGGCCAGGGCGATGACCATGAGGAGGTTCCGGTTCGTCTCCTGGATCGCCTCCTCTTCGCCCCCGTAGATCAGGGAGTACCCCTGGGGAAGGTCGAGGCCGGCGAGGCGGTCCCGGATCTCCGAATTCACCGTCCCGATGTCGGCCACCGCCGGGTTCACGTCTCCGTTGATCCGGAGGATCCGGACCTGGTTCTCGCGCTCGATGTGGGCCGGGCTCTCCCCGAGGGAGAAGTCCGCCACGTCCCGCACGTAGACCGGAGCACCCCCATTGCTCCGGAAGAGCCGGATGCTCCCCAGGTCCTCAGAGGTCCGCAGGTCCTGACGGGGAAGCTTGACCCGGATGTCGTACTGCCCCGTGCCCGTGCTGAAACGGGTCGGCACATAGCCGTAGAGGGCGTTGCGGACCCCCTCCCCCACCTCCGAGGTGTTCAGCCCCATGGCGGCGGCCCGGTCCCGGTCCACATTCACCGAGAGCAGGGGTGTCCGATCGTCCCGGGCCAGGTCGAAGTTCTGCAGCCCGTCGACGCCGTCCACCAGGGAGACGATCTCCCGTCCGATGGCGTCGAGTTCGTCGATATCGTCGCCCACGACTCCGATGGAGACGTCGGCGCCGGCCAGGCTCGTACGGATCCCCGGGATGCTCGGTGGGCTCACGAAGACCCTTCCCCCGGGGATGCTCAGTTCGTCGAGGCGCTCCTGGGCCACACGGACCCACTCGGTGGCGGACATCTCCGGGCGATCACCCGCCCGGGAGAGCTGCACGCTGGCCCGGGCCGTTCCCGGTCGCTCCGAGATCACCCCACCCGAGAGGTGTCCCCCGGCCATGGTGAACATCGTCTCCACATGGGGGAGCTCCTCGAGTACGATCCGCTCCACCTCGCGGAAGTAGGCGTCGGTCCGCTCCGGGGTGGCCCCCGAGACGAGGGAGAGGCGCACACCCACGAGGCCGTCGTCCACCGTGGGCAGGAACTCCTGACCCAGGTCCCCGGCGATCCAGAAGGCTCCGGCCAGGGCGGCCGCGGCCCCCCCGAGGACGGCCCAGCGAAAGCGGAGGACGGCCCGGGCCACCCGGGTGTAGCGCACCGCCCCCGCCGAGACCAGCCGGTCGAAGCCGGTGATGAACCGGGTCCGGTCGAGCCCGCTGCGGAAGCGGACCTTCGACAGCAGGGCCGCGAGCATGGGGACGAGGGTGAGCGCCACGGCCAGGGACGCCACGATGGCAAAGGAGATCGTGAGGATGAGCTCCCTGAAGATCAGGGCGGCCATCCCGGTGATGAGGAGGAAGGGGACCACGGCGGCCAGATTCGTCATCGTCGAGGCCACGACCGCCGAGGTCACCTCAGCCGAGCCGTCGAAGGCGGCCTCCCGGTCGTCCTTCGAGAGCTCGTCGCGGTGCCGGAAGATGTTCTCCAGCATCACGATGGAGTTGTCCAGGAGGAGCCCCACCCCCAGGGCGAGTCCACCCAGGCTCATGATGTTCAGAGTGAGGTTGCTCACCCCCATGAGGGCGAAGGTGGCCAGGAGGGCCAGGGGGATGGAGAGGCCGATGACGAAGCTCTTCCGCAGGCTCCCCAGGAAGAGGAGAACGACGAGCATGGCCAGGATCCCGCCCAGGAGGGCCGCCGTGCTCACCGCCCGCACCGAACTCCGGATGAAGAAGGCCGGATCCCGGGTCGTCTGGTACTGGATGTCCGGGGGGATGAAGCCGCTCGCCTCGAGGCTCTCGAGCTCGGTCGCGATCCCCTCCACGACGCTCACCGTATTGGCTTCGGGGAGCTTGAACACGGAGAGCCGCATGGCGGGATCTCCGTTCAGGCGGACGAAGAGCCTCTGGTCCGCGTGCCCGTCTCGGACCTCCGCCACATCGGAGACCCGAACCCGGTCCCGGGTGCCCGGAACGTGGATCAGAACGGCCTCGATGTCCCGGGCGGAGCGGAACCGGCCGTCCGTCTTCGCCATGACGTCGAAGGTCTCCGAGGTCACGTTTCCGGCCGCGATGTCCCGGTTCTCCCCCCCTACGGCGTCGATCACGTCCTGCATCGTGAGGTTGAACGAGTTCAGGCGGTCCTGGTCCACCACGACCTGGAGCTCCCGGACCTGACCCCCCGCCACCTCGACGCCCCCGACCCCCCGGACGGACTGGAGCTGCGGGGCCAGCTGGTTCTCGAGCCAATCCCGGACCTCCACCGGCGTCCGGACGCTGGAGCTGAAGCCGGACTCGAAGATCGGGTCCTGGTTCGGGTCCCGCTTGTAGATCCGGGGGGGATCGATGTCCGGGGGGAGCTGGGTCCGGGCCAACTCCAGAAGGCGCGAGGCGTCCTGGAGGGCCAGGTCCAGGTTCGTGCCCAGATCGAAGTGGAGGTTCACATTCGTGCGGCCCTCGGAGGCCCGACTCTCGATGCTGATCAGCCCCTCGGTGCCGGCCAGGTTGCGCTCCAGGACCCGGGTCACCTGCTCCTCCATCACCTCGGGCGCGGTCCCCGGGTAGTTCACCGTGACCGTGATCTGGGGATAGGCGATCTCGGGAAGGAGATCCACGGGGAGGCGGTCGAGAAAGAAGAACCCCATGACGAAGATGACGGAGGCCAGGGCCAGCGTCCCGATGGGACGACGGATCGCCCAGGCGGAGATTCCGCGTCGCCCGTTCCGCGATTCCGCCTCCCCCGGTCGGTTTCCGTTGGGAGACGGGGCCGGGTCGTCCCCATTCCGGCCGGGCTCGGGTTGGCTGGCCTGCCCCTGGGGGTTCTGGTCGGACATCGTCAACCTCCTCTTATCGCGGGTCCGATTCGTGGCGAAGCACATCGGCCACCTGGACCCGGGTGCCGTCGCTCAGCACGGCGGGGTTCGAGCCCACGACCTGCTCTCCCTCTTCAAGTCCCTCGAGAATCTCGGTCCAGTCCCGGCGGCTGACCCCCGGGACGACGTCCCGCCGTTCGAGGCGGTCCTCGTCGTCGATGACGAAGACGAAGGGGTCGTCGTCGCTCGAGGCCATGAGCGACTCGTTGGGGACCGCGATCACCCCTTCTCTCCGGTCCACGTCGAGTCGGAGTCGCGAGAGGAGCCCCGGGCGGAGCTCGGCCCGATCCGGATCGGTGAAGGCAACCTCCACCGTCACGAGACGGCTCTCGGGGTCGGCGCTGGGGAAGACCCTCCGGATCTCAGCATCCCATTCCCGGCCTGGGAGGGCGTCGACCCGGGCCTCCACGCGCTGCCCCGCATCGAGCTGCGAGGCGTCCACATCGGAGATTCCGACACGGACGACCAGGGTGCTGATGTCGGCCAGGGTGAAGAGGGCTTCTCCGTCACCCACCGCA
>SKKH01000262.1 GCA_007121555.1 Gemmatimonadota bacterium
CAGCAGGAGCGCGGAGCCGATGGACATCTGTCGGGCGAAGAGGTGTTTCATGGTCAGGCGATGTTGAAGCGTTCGGAATGGATGCGGGAGAGGGGGATGCCCTGCTCCTGGAGGTGCTTCTCGACCAGATCCATCATGGGTTCGGGTCCACAAACGTAATACCCGACGCCCGGGTGATCGGGGGGGAGGCGTCGCTCCAGCAGCTTCGGGGTGATCCGGCCCGTCTCCCCGGTCCAACCCTGAGGAGGTGCTTCGAACACGGGGACCAGGGTCAGGGGGGGAGACCCCTCCTCCTCCAGTTCCTCCAGCTCTCCCAGGAAGGTGGCGTCCTCCAGACTGGGCATGCCGTAGATCAGGAGGGTGGGGAGGGGAAGCCCTCGGTCCCGCAGGGTCCGAAGGATGCTCATGACCGGCGTGATGCCCACCCCCCCTGCCACGAATACGGCCTCCTTCACGTCGTCGTCCAGAACGAAGTTTCCGTAGGGGCCCTCCACGAAGGCGACGGTCCCGGGCTTCACCTCTCCAATGCGAGAGGTGTGGTCGCCCAGTTCCTTGATCGTGACCTCCAACACATCCTCTTGGGCTGCGCTCGACGAGATGGAGAAGGGATGCTGGATCGCGGTGGGAGGGGTCCGCCCAAGGATCAGCCAGATGAACTGACCCGCTTCGAAGGTGAGGCCCCGGTGGTCCACCGCTTCGAGGGTGACGGTCCAGCTTCGTCCTGGCTCCGGCCGCACCTTGCTGACCCGCCACCTTCGGGACCTCAGCCGGAGTGGCTTCACGAGGCGGGTATAGACCAGGAGGCCCACCGCCGCCGCCGTTCCCCCCACCCAGAGCCACTGTTTCCATGGGTCGGCGATGTACCAGCCCACCCTCAGAATGTGCACGAGGCCGATGAAGAGGATCAACGCGGCCAGGGCTGCGTGGCTGATGCGCCACCATTCGTAGCTCAGCCCGAGATCTTCTCGCCAGATGGTGGTGACGAGGATGGCGGTGAGGGCTAGGAGCACGGTCCATAGCGCCAGCGCCCGCGGCACGTCGACCCTGAAATCCAGGTAGGCCGCGTACTCCGGCTGGGCCGAAATCAGGATCCCCACGTGCAGGAGGATGAACCCATACGAAAAGAAGCCCATCTGTCGATGGAAGTGCAGGAGCACGTCCAGTCCCACCAACCGCGAGAGCCACCTGAACTTGGCTGTGAGGGCGAACTGGAAGGCCAGCATCACGAACCCGACGAAGCCCAGTCCGACCCCGAACTCCACCAGGAAGCCTCTACCGGGATGGGGGTGTCCCACCGCGGCGAGGGCGAGGGTGGCCCCGGCGAGGCCCAGATAGATCGCCTTGCTGACCAGGAGAGTACCAGGAAAGCTCCGGGCGGCAGAATTCCCGACCGTTCCCGCTTCAGCGGGCCGGCTCCGAGTTCGAGGGGAGCGGCGGTCCCGGTCCGAGTGTTCCGGCTTCACCGATCAGGCCTCATGTGGAATCCGGTTCGAGGGGAATCCGCGCTTCTACCAAGGGAGGTCGTTCGGCTGCAGTTCCACCGGTGGATGGGGCCGCTCGGGATTTCGCCAGGGTGGGGGCGCCTCGTAATCGTATTCATCCACGATCCAGACGGGGGTACCCTCCTCGAGGACCTCCCAGCCCCGGTCGTCCAGCGTCCAGCCCTCACCCCAGTGGTAGATCCACCGGGCGTCGCGTTCCAGGAGCCGAACACAGGCGTGGCTCGCGGGCTCACCGGGGAGAGCGTACTGGTGGAAGGAGATCCCCCGTTCGTTGTGGAAGTTGTAGTACCACTCAAGGTACCACTCAGGATTCACGGTGCTGTGTCGGCCCTCCGAACGCCAGGTGAGGAAGAAGCGCCCGACCGGGGTGGGGTGCTCCTGCCGGCCCGAGCTCACCGGGCCCCAACGCACCAACCGGCCGTCTTCGTAGGCTCCGAACACCTGGCTCGGTTGATGGACCACCAGCGCCTTGGGAAGGGTGTCCAGAGGCGCCAACCGCTGAGGAAGCGGGCTGTAGTCCAGGTGTGAGCCATCCCATCGGTCCGGGACGACGATGGAGTCCAACCGAACCAGGTAGTCCACATCGGTCCGGTTCAGCTTTTCCAGGATCTCCAGTTCCTCCGACGAGAACTCCGCGAGGGGGTCGTCGGGGATGGAAACCAGGCTGAAGCGGATGCTCTCGGCCGAGGTCGCTGAGTCGACGGGACGCAGGTCGAGAACGTCGGAGCCCTGGCCGGCGGCCGGGGCTGTACCAAAGGGCATGAAGGCGGTCAGGATGCCGACCATGAGGATCACCCGCAGGCGCATCCCATACGACAGAGCGGGTCGTTCGAGGCGCTCGAGTCCGGCTCGCAGAAGGTGGATGGGAGAAGTCGTGCGTTTCAGTTGAAGCCTGAGGTGGTGGATGAGCGATTCGCTGGTCCTCCCGACCCGTCGCGGTTGAGGGAGGGCCTTCTGCGTGACGATACGCGAAGGTCTCTCCAGGACCGGAGGGGCTCAGGGAGACCTGAACCAACTCCAGAGATGGAGTCGAAGCCCGGGAATGCGCACCAGTCGCCCAAGAAGGCCTGGCTTCGCCGCCGGGTCCACCTCCAAGATGAGTCGCTTCCCCACTCGAACCGCAAGCGCGATGTCGATGGGAGCCATGATCCCAGAGATTCGACGTAGCGAGGAGAGCGGCCGCCCCCCTCCCGGAAGAGACCGCAATACCCGGGAGGAGGGTGCCGACACTTCGATCTGCCGGCCCGAGGCTCGAACCCGCACCTCGTGCGGTCCCGAGGTGAGGAGCAGGTCCGAGTAGATCTCGATCCGACGACTCACGGGACTCAGCCGGCGTCGCGGTCGCGGGTGTGGATGCGGACCGTGCCGCTGACGCCCCACCGCGCATGAGTCACATCGGTGCCCGTTCCGCTGGGCACGTCCAGGGTGAGGTCATCGAACTCGTAGGTAATCTCGGCGTTGCGGCCGGTGAGCTTGTCGTAGAGGCCCGCAGCAAGGTCGGGCCAGCTCTGTTCGGTAGCCATGATAGGTCCTTGGTTGATCGAGTGAAGGGATCACGCACTCGAACGGACGGAAGCGCCCGGTCCGGAGTGCGGATGTCATGGGCTGGAACAGGCTTGAAAAATCCAACTGCGCGGCTCATGGGGGAGGCATGACGCTGCGTGCATCCGGAAACCCCGGCTCCCGCGCCGCGTTCCGCTCCACCCCGGGTGGAGGACGCAGCTCGAAGGAGCTCACGCCCAAGCCGGACCGACAGACGGATCCACACGCGTCCCGGTCAGGGAGCCATCAAGTCTTCCCGATAGGTCCAGAGCATCTGGCGCCAGGTATGCCACTCGTGGGGCCACTCCGTGCCCCACGACTCCACCCGATTGGGAATCCCTTTTCGACCCAGCACGTCGGCCATCCGCCACGACTCTCCGATGTCTTCCCACTCGCCCTCGCCCGAGGTCAGGAGGACGAATCTGGCGCGCAGACGATCCAGAGCGGGTCCTTCCAGGTTGCCGAGGTAGTGGAGGGGAGAGGCCAGGTACAGCTCCTCCGAGAACTCGCCTCCCAGGAGCGATGTGAGGTCGTACGTTCCGCTCATGCAAACTGCCCGAGTGAACGCATCGGGGTAGCGGCAGAGGACGGCCAGGGCGTTGAACGCTCCAATGGACGCCCCCGCGGTCACGATCCCGATCTCCTGGCTCCGGCAATCGGCCCGGATGGCCGGCACCACCTCGTGGTAGACGCACTGCTGAAACTGATCCAGGAGCCACATCCGGTGCCTGGGGCTCCCCTCGCCCTCCAGGACGGCTCGCCCCGCCAGGCTGTCGCACGAGTAAACCTTGAGGCGTCCCTCATGGATCAGCGGCCCGAGGGTGTCCACGACCTGGTGGCGCTCGATCTCCTCCGCGTCCCCCCCGGCCGTGGGAAATATGAGAACAGGCGCGCCCATGTACCCCCAGCGGACCAGGCTCAGGTCGCGCTGGAGTCGGGGGGAGTACCACCGTTCGAGGGCCTTCACGGTCCGGTGGGTGGGTTGTTGGCCTCTTCGGTGCGCCACGTCTGGATCCGGGCCCAGAAGAGCTCGGTGAACTCCTCCCGCTCATGAGGAGGGTACATGGCCGCTACCTTCTGCCGCACGGCATCCCGGGCCATGTCGGTCCCGAAGAACGCATGGGTGACCTCGTCCAGGTGGGCCAGGTGCTCGTGGCAGAATTCCTCGAATCGGTCCGTCTCGAAGCGTTCCCGGGCGATGGCCGCCGTGGCCGAAAGGCGCTCCTTCAGCGTCATCTCCTCGTCCACCGCCTCGAAGAAGGGGGCCCAGTCCAGGTTCATTCGCATGGGCCGGTTCGTGGCCGCCGCGAAGAGGGACCACCGGAGGTTCGCCTTGATGAGCCAGGGAAAGTGGTAGTGGAGCGAGGTGACCTGCGAGTCGGGACAAGGATTGGCGAAGTCGATGGGATGCCAGGCCTCACTTCCCCGAAGCGCCTCGCACGAATTGAAATCCCAGCCGAAGAACGCGTTGATCGTCAGGGTCATGTCGCGAAGGATCTGGGCGTCGTCCGAGTCCAGGAAGTCCCGGTCCATGGTGTACCGATCGTGCAGGGGGGCCGAGGGGTCGTAGCGGACCATTCGGAGCTGGGGCCCCAACCCGACGCACCGGACGAACAGGTCGAACGGGTCCACCCCGGCCTGAAGGTGCATGACGAGCCTTCCGCTCATCTCGTAGGCGGCCCGGAGCGCTTCCTCGTCGTCGGCCCGCGACACGCCTCGCCAGCCACCGCCGTCATAGGGCTTCATGTACAGCGGGTAGCCCAGTTCTTCACCGATCTCACCCAGGTCGAAGTACCGGGCGTAGCGCTCCAGCGTCTCCCGGAGGTCCTGCTGGGGTGCGTACTCCTTGGGTGGGATGAGCCAGGTGTCGGGCACGGGAAGTCCGAGCTTCATCATGGCGGCGTAGGAGGTGTGCTTCTCCACCGACTGGACGCTCCACGGGTTGTTGAACACGTAGACGTCGTCCATGAGCACGGCCTTCTTGATCCACTCCCGGGTGGTGTGGTACCAGTGGGTGAGTCGATCGATGACCACCGAGTACGGGGCCGGTTGGCGCAGGTCGAAGGGCTCGATGGTCATCCGCTCGGCCTCGAATCGGAGCGTGGTTCCGTCGGTGGGGATCCGAAGGTCCAGCTGGTGGAGGATCTCGGTGTAGCAGATGGGCCAGCAGATGTCGGCCCCCAGCGAGAGTCCGATCCGTCGGGTGTCGTACGTCATCGTCCCTCCTCAGTGGCGGCTGATCCCGCCCGTGAAGATGCCTGGTTGGGGAGGAGCCATGAGAGCCCCTCCTGAAGCCGGTTCCTCCAGCTCTGCCAGTTGTGTCCATCCCTGGCTTCCACGTACCGGATCTCCATCCCGGCGTTCTGGAGTACGGGCAGCATGGCCCGATTCTCATGGACCAGGGGCTCGTATGCGCCGCAGCTCAGGAACACCCGTTCGGCCGCTCGAGAGGGAGCGGACCGGAATCCATCGATGAAGGCCGCTACAGGATCGACGTGGGGCCCTCGGGGTGTGCGCCCGCTCTCCGAGTATACGAAGGAACCGGACTGGAGCAGGAGTCCGCCGAAGGAACCAGGACTCTGGACCGCCGCATGCAGGGAGGCCACGGCCCCCAGGCTGGCCCCTGCGAGAACCCGTCCCTCCGGTGCTGGCACCAGTTGAAACTCTCTCTCGAGGCGGGGCACCAGTTCGTCGACGAGATGGTCGGCGTGGGGCTGGGAGCCGGCGTATTCCACGAGTCTCTCCCCCGGATCGATGAGGGCCGCGATGAGAGGCGGGATCTCTCCCCGGTGGATCAGGTTGTCCAGCACTGCGCCCAGATCGGCGTATCGGAGGTGGTCGCGTCCGTCGTGGACGATGAGGAGTGGATACGGGCGGAGCCTCTGGAATCCGGCGGGTCGATAGAGGGTCCAGCGCCGTCGCCCGGGGAGGTGACGGCTCTGCACCGTCCGCTCCTGCAGGGTGCCTCGGGGAACGGTGGAGTGGGTGCGGCCCCAATCGGGCTCGACGTACCCGTAGGCCCGACAGACCGAGTTGGCGCCGAAGGGGTCTCGCGCCACCAGGGGGTTCAGGGGATCCCTCACCACATGCGACTCCCCGTTCCGGGTCACCTCGACCTTGTACTCGACGCGAGATCCTTCCGGGAGTTCGAGGACCAGGAACCAGAGGTCGGTGTCAGCCAGACGCTGGAACGGAGGACCTCCAGGAAGGCCGTGGATCCAGTGGCGGAGGGTGACGCCTTCGGCATCCCCGTGGAAGACGAAGGTACTGGCTCCCCTCTCCGAGAGCGGGAAGCTTTGTGTTTCAAGGAAGGTCTCGATCTTCGAGGGGTTCGTCACGCCCTCGGCCCACAGTGCGCGGAGGGCGGGATGGGATGTGCCCAGGGTGGTTCGAAATTTCAATTGCGCACACCGGTGAGGGGGATCGAGGGCCCTCAATATAACGGGAGAGGGCCCGAAGTCGGCGGGATTCGTGGGCGCGCCCGCTGCGGCCTGGTCCGGGATGACCCATGACTTCGCGCCGCCGGAGGGGGCAGTCGAATTCGGGCTTCCGGAGGCTCTTGTGCAGCAGTGTTGGCGAACGGAATCCCTGCGAGCGTATCATGGTACCATGAGGTAGGGGTCGGGGGTTCGAGGGGTGCCCAACAAGGAGGCCAGCATGCGTGTCGGAGGATTGCTCAAGCAGAAGGAGGCCCTGGTCGTCACGATCCGGGAACATGAGACAGTGGCCCAGGCGGCTCGTCTCCTCATAGACCACAACATTGGTGCGCTGCCGGTGACCGATTCAAAGGGCGCGCCGGTGGGTCTCATATCCGAGCGCGACCTCGTACAGGCGCTCGAAAGCGAGGGGGGCGAGGTTCGTTCGCTTTCCGCCTCTCGAGTCATGCGCGCTCCAGCCCCGTCGTGCGGGGAAGACGCCACGGTGCGGGAGGTGATGGGGCGCATGACGCGAGACCGCCTGCGCCACCTCATCGTCGTGACCGACGAGGAGCTGGTGGGCGTGATTTCGGTGGGAGACCTGGTCAAGCACCGGCTCGAGGAGCTGGAGACCGAGACCGGCGTGCTCCGGGATTACGTGGCGGCACAGCGGGCTCGTCGGTGAGTGGACGTGAGCGGTGGACCCCGGGTTGCCATGGGTCGCTCCTGTTCTTCAACGGCCTTCTAGTGTGGTGAGTCAGAGATTCGCCGGCATTCGTGACCCGGCGCATCCGAGGTGGCTACGTTGCTCCGGATCGCAATAGCGTTGCTATCGCTCA
>SKKH01000290.1 GCA_007121555.1 Gemmatimonadota bacterium
CGGCCCAGTAGAGCAGCTCCCGGGTCCAGCTTCGCAGGAGACCCTCCCGGTCGTCAGCCTCCAGGCTCAGCGTCCGGGTCTCCCCGACCCCGTGACCTTCCTGGCCGAACCGGTCCCCATGGGGACGCTCTCCAGCGCCGCTCTCCGCCCCGGTCGAGCCCAACGCCAGCCAGAGGGCCCCCTCCCCCGCTCGAACCAGGAGCTCCTCCAGGCTCGACGCCTCGACCTCGAGCCCGACGTCGGCAGTATGATCCAGGGGTTGGACGCCCCGTGGAGGTGGGGTGGCCACCCTGAACTCAGGAGACGGGCACGCCGGAGTCGGGCTCCGGCTCACCGGCGGGTCCAGCAGGCGGCTCGGCCCTGGCGGAGTCGGGAGTGTCGGGATCCTCGGCACCTTTTGTGCCCTCGGACTCCTCCGGTGGCGCCTTCCCCAACAGCTCCAGGACCCGCTTGCCCGAGACCTCCTCGTCGGTGAGGAGGGCCTCGGCCAGGCTGTCCAGACCGTCGCGGTGTTCTTCCAGGAGGGTGCGAGCCCGACGGAACGCCTCCTCCACGATGTCTCGGACCTCCTTGTCGGCTTCCCGGGATGTGGAGTCGCTGAACTCTCGACGCTGGGTGATCTCCCCACCCAGGAAGACCTGATCCTGACTGCTTCCCTGGGCAATCCGGCCGAAGGTGTCGCTCATTCCCCAGGAGAGGACCATCTTCCGTGCCAACTGGGAAGCCCGCCTCAGATCGTCTTCCGCACCACTCGTCATGGTGTCGAGGACCAGCTCCTCGGCGGCCCGTCCCGCGAGGAGGATCACCAGCTGGTTCCGGAGGAAGGTCCGGGAATACAGGTACCGATCCCGATCCGGCATCTGCTGCGTCACACCCATGGCCCGACCGCGGGGAATGATGCTCACCTTGTGGACCGGATCGGCTCCGGGCAGGAGGGCCGCGGCCACCGCGTGTCCCGCCTCGTGGTAGGCCAGGAGTTTTCGCTCCTCGTCGGTGAGTACGACCCCCTGTCGCTCCAGCCCCATCATGATCTTGTCCCGGGCCTCGTCGATCTCGCCCGCAGTGATCTCACTCTTGTCCTTCCGGGCGGCCAGGAGGGCGGCCTCGTTCAGCAGATTGCGCAGATCCGCCCCGCTGAACCCGGGGGTGCCCCCAGCCACAGCTTCGAGATCCACGTCCTGGGCCAGCGGCTTGTGTCGGGCATGGATTCGAAGGATGTCCTCCCGATCACTTCGGGTGGGGAGATCCATGGTAACGCGACGGTCGAATCTCCCGGGACGCAGGAGGGCGGGGTCCAGGATGTCGGGCCGGTTGGTGGCCGCCAGGAGTACCACGCCCTGGTTCGGCTCGAACCCGTCCATCTCGGAGAGGAGCTGATTCAGCGTCTGCTCGCGCTCGTCGTGCCCCCCGCCCAGACCGGCCCCTCGCTTTCGACCCACCGAATCCAGCTCGTCGATGAAGATGATGGCGGGTGCCGCCTCCTTGGCCTCCTCGAAGAGGTTCCGGACCCGGGAGGCCCCCACCCCCACGAGCATCTCCATGAAATCGGAGCCGGACATATGGAAGAAGGGGACTCCTGCCTCGCCTGCCACGGCCCTCGCCGTCAGTGTCTTTCCCGTCCCGGGCGGCCCCACGAGGAGGAACCCCCTGGGAATCTCACCTCCGAGTCGCTCGAAGCGGGTCGGGTCCTTGAGGAAGGCCACCAGCTCCTCCAGCTCCTGCTTCGCCCCCTCCTGGCCGGCCACATCGTCGAAGGTGGTGGCCTCTTCGGTCCGTTCGTACGCTCGGGCGCGGCTCTTCCCTATGGACATCATCTTCTGGCCCTGGGACTGCATGCCCCGGTACAGAAAGATGAAGAGGAGGACGATGAGAGCCACCGGGAGGAGGTAGATCAGGATGAGCCACCAGGAGAAGTCGGACTCGGGCTCGGTCCGGACCTCCACCCCCTGGGCCTCCAGTCGGGCCAGAAGCTCGTCGTCGCCGAAGGACGGGACGTGGGTGATGAGCCGGTCGAAGACGACGGGCTCCTCGGCCTCGGGGACGGTGCGCTCCACTTCCTCGCTGAGCTCGCCCCGGATCTCCGAACCCTTCACCACGACCCGCTCCACCATGCCGTCGGCGACGAGGGCCCGAAATTCACTGTAGGGAATGGAGCGCCACTCGCTCTCGGGACCGTACGGCCGAAAGATCCAGATCGCCGCCAGCGCCAGGAGGAGAAACCAGAAGAAGGCCCGATTCCGGCCCAGGTTCGCCGCCGGTGACTTCCCACCCTGGCCCTGGGCACGCCCAAAGCCTCCGGGTGAGCCTCTTCCCTTCCCCTTTCCGGTCTTTTCCGCCATCCAACGACCTCCCCTGGACTGTGCTCAGGCATGCATGGAGCCTGTTACCGCAACCCCCGTTGACCCCGGGGCGTTCCCCCCGGCCGGTTCTCGTATTGACGAAGGGCATGCAGGCGGAGCACGTTTCGAATCCCCGAAACCTTCGATCCCACTCCGAGCCGGGTGCGCCCATGGCCATCGCCTCCGTTCTACCCCGAAGACACCTCATCCCGATCCTTGCCCTCCTCGCGCTGGCCCTGGGCTCGGGGGAGTTGTCGGCCCAGGCTTCCGCCGATCACGTCTCTGCGGTGGATGAGATCTTTCGCGAGCTGGATTCGGTCCGAAGCCCCGGCTGCGCCGTGGGCGTGGCCCGTGCCGGGACGCCCATTCTGGAGCGGGCGTACGGAATGGCCGACCTGGAGCATCGCATCGCCAACGAGGTGGGCACCATCTTCGAGGCGGGGTCGGTCTCGAAACAGTTTACCGTCGCCGCCGTGGTCCGCCTGGCTCTGGACGGCCAACTCTCCCTGGACGACGACGTGCGGCGCCACGTACCGGAGCTCCCGGACTACGGAACCCCCATCACCATCCGCCACCTGATCACCCATACGAGTGGGCTGCGGGACTGGGGCGCGGTGGCGGACATCTCCGGGTGGGGGCGCTCGGACCGCACCCACGACCATGACCATGTGTTGGAGATCGCGGCGCGGCAGAGCGCCCTCAACTACACCCCGGGCGAAGCGTATTCCTACACGAATACGGGATTCAACCTCCTGGCCATCATCGTGGAGCGGGTCTCGGGCACGAGCTTCGCGGACTTCTCCCGGGAGCAGCTCTTCCAGCCGCTGGGGCTCCACCACACCAGCTGGAGGGACGACTACCGAACGGTCGTGCCCGGACGAGCCTCCGCCTACTCTCCCGACGATGCCGGGTTTCGGATCAATCGACCCATCGAGCACGTCCATGGGAATGGAGGACTTCTCACCACGGTGGGGGATCTTCTGAGATGGAACGAACACCTTCGCACCGGGACGCTGGGCGAGGAGTTCATGGTGGAGATGCACACCCGAGGGGTTCTCAACGACGGCGAGGAGATCCACTACGCGGGGGGGCTTCAGTTCGGGTCCCAGAACGGGGTGGAGCGGATCAGCCATACGGGAGCCACCTCGGGGTATCGGGCCTATCTGGGGCTCTTTCCCTCGGAGGAACTCTCCGTGGCGCTCCTCTGCAACACGAGCCACGCCAACCCCGGAAGTCTGGGAGGCCAGATCTCCGCGGTTTTCCTCCCCGAGGTCGAGGAGGAGCCTTCCGAAGAGGAAGCGGAAGAGGAGGAGGCTCCGGCCTTTGCGCCCTCCTCGGCCGATCTGGAGGCCTACGTGGGCATGTACCACAGCCCCGATGCCGAAGCCACCTTCGAGGTCTCGGTGGAGGAGGGAAAGGTGATCCTCCTCCGGCGTCCGTCCACCCGAGTGACCCTGACGCCCACCTCCGAGGACCATACCTTCGAAGGGTCCCTGGGCACGGTTCGATTCATCCGGGAAGACGGGGGAGCCACCCCGGTCGATGAGTTCAGCCTGGCCCAGGCCCGGGTACACGACCTTCGCTTCCACAGGGTCACGCCATGACCGGGGGGCAACCCCGGTTCATCGAGGACCCGACACCGACCTCGTAGCTCACCTCCGCCCCCTCTGCCATCCCGACCGCCATGCTCCGGCACAGATGATCTTCTTCAAGGCCCAGCGGATGCAACAGCTGGCCCAGCAGCTCCTGGCCCTCCAGCGACGGCTCGAAGCCGGGAGCGGGGATACGACCCATATCCGGGAGGGGCTGGAGGAGGTGGCACGGCGGGTGGGGGTGGACCTGGAGATCGTGCGCCTGGCCCATCCCGACACAGTGCTGGATGTGCTGGCTCCGGAGGGGGGTGGGGACCCCGGAAAGGTCTGGGCGGTGGCGGAGGTCCTCTTCCTGGACGGGATCCGTGCTCGGGCCGAGGGGGAGCCGGGTGAGGGGCTGGACGCCCTCCGGAAGGCACGCTACCTGTACCGGACGCTGGGAGAGGGCCTCGTCCTCCCCGATGAGGCGACGTCACCCGACCAGCGCCTCGACACCCTCGGCGCGATCCTATCCGACCAGGCATGACTCCCGCTCCGCCCCTCCCCCACGACGCATGATGCCACCTCCTCCCTCCGCCACCGATCCCCTGGCCGTGCTCCAGGAGGTCTTCGGGTACCCCAGCTTCCGGCCAGGACAGCGCACGGTCATCGACGCCGTCCTGGAGGGGAGGGACTGCATCGCCCTCATGCCCACCGGGGCGGGCAAGTCGCTGACCTATCAGGTCCCGGCCCGCATCCTCCCCGGGGTGGTCCTCGTGGTGTCGCCGCTGATCAGCCTCATGAAGGACCAGGTCGACGGGCTCCTGGCCCTGGGCTTCGATGCGGCTGAGATCAACTCCACGCTGGACTTCGAGGAGCGACGCCACCGGTTGGCCCGACTCCGGCGAGGAGAGTTGGAGATCGCCTTCCTGGCTCCAGAGGCCCTGGACGGAACCCTCCGGGACTTCGTGACCGGGTGCCCCATCTCCCTTCTCGTGGTGGACGAGGCCCACTGTATCAGCCAGTGGGGCCATGACTTCCGGCCCTCCTATCGTCAACTCAAGGGGCTCGGGGCCGAGCTCGACGTGCCCATCCTGGCCCTCACCGCCACGGCCACCCGGCCCGTGGCCCGAGACATCCTCCGGCAGTTGGGGATGCGGAAGCCGGCCGGATACAAGGGATCGTTCTTCCGTTCCAATCTCCGCGTCGGGTGCCGGAAGAAGGGCTCGGGAAATACCCGGAGGGAGATCCTCTCACTGATCCGGGAATGGGAGGGTGAGAGCGGCATCGTCTACTGCCTCTCCCGCAGGGGGGTGGACAGCACCGCCCGTTTTCTTCGGGAGAAGGGGGTGCGGGCCCGAGCCTATCACGCCGGCCTCACTGCAGAGGAGAGAACCCGGAGCCAGGAGGCCTTCCAGCATGACGAGGTGGACGTGGTGGTGGCCACCGTCGCGTTCGGGATGGGGATCGACAAGCCCGACGTCCGTTTCGTGATCCACCGGGACATGCCCAAAGATGTGGAGTCCTGGTACCAGGAGATGGGCCGAGCGGGACGCGACGGACTGGAGAGCGACTGTGTCCTCTTCTATTCATGGGCCGACGTGAAGATGCACGAGCGCTTCCTCGATGACATCGAAGACCCGACCCTGCGTCGGGAGAAGGCCAGGGGCACGGTGGACCTCTTCCGCATGGTGGAGGGAGGTGGCTGCCGACACCGGTCCATCCTGGCCCACTTCGACGAGGCCATGGAGGACTGCGGGAGCTCGTGCGACGAGTGTCTGGGAGTCTCCATCGCCGAGCGGACTGCTGCACGGCGAGGAACGAATCGGTCCCGGGCGGGGGGGGCGTCGACCGCACGCGGACCGAGATCCGGGGCCCCGACTCCCTCCGGCGCCGGCGAACGTTCGTCCTCAGCGGCTCCCCTCCCCTCCACGGGGGAGGAGGAGGCCCTCTTCGAAGGCCTCCGGGAGCTACGTCTGGAGTTGGCCCGGGAGAGAGGCGTTCCCGCCTACATCATCTTCAACGACCAGGTGCTTCGCGAGATGGTCGCGAGACGTCCGGGGACCGAGGCTGAACTCCTGGAGGTGCCAGGGGTGGGGCCCACCAAGCTGGAGCGCTACGGCGCCGACTTCCTGAAGCGGATCGCGGAGGGTTGAGGCTGAAGATCTGGAAGGCTGCTGGAGGCCGCTAGAAGGCTGTGGAAGCATGGTGAGGCCCGGCCCACCGCACTGGAATGGAGACCCGGCTGGCTTCCGGGACTTTCTTCGCCGTGCCGGGTACCGATCGTACCGGCGAGATCGATCCCATGTGTAGAGGTCGTCGGAACAGTTGACCGCGGCGACGTGCCGCGGCATCCACCCTCAGGTCCCAAGGAGGCACCCGAGATTTCCAAGAAGCCGAGAGTGAACGACCAGATCCGGATCAGCCCGGTCCGTCTCATCGATCCCGATGGCGAGCAGCTGGGCGTGGTCTCGCTCCAGGTCGCCCAGGAAAAGGCGGCGGAGTTCGACCTGGATCTGGTGGAAGTGGCGCCCCAGGCGCGTCCCCCCGTGATCAAGATCATGGATTGGGGAAAGTACCAGTACGAGCAGCAGAAACAGGCCCAGGAGGCCCGGAAGAACCAGACGGTGGTGGAGATCAAAGAGGTTCAGCTCCGCCCCGTCACCGAAGACCACGACTTTCAGACCAAGATCAAGCGGGCTCGCCGTTTCCTGGAAGACGGAAACATCGTTCGCGTGGTGCTCCGCTACCGAGGGCGGGAGCTCCGGAGACCTGAGGTGGGCGAGGCCATGCTCGACCGGGTCGAGGAGGCCACGGAGGATCTGGCCACGGTCGAGCATCGCTCCAGGAAGATCGAAGGCCGCCGGCTCCTCATGCGGCTCGAGCCCATCTCGAACTGAAGGTCGCCCGAAGGACGCCTTCGGAGTTCCTCCGTAGGTTTTCAGCTCGTCTCGAAGGGCCTCCTGCGCCCCCCGCCGCACCCGACGCCTACCGGGGTCGGGTGCGGCGCGTCGGAGTGGCGGAATGTGGATCTTCGGGCCAGTAGTGTTTGGGGTATCGTCCTCGAAGATCCTTCCGGACCTCGAAGTATCCCTCCCTCCAGAAGCTGGCCAGGTCCCGGGTCACCTGAACGGGCCGCTGCGCCGGTGAGAGCAGCCGCATCGTGAGCGCGACCCGTCCTCCGGCGATCCGTGGCGTCTCGTCCAGACCGAAGACCTCCTGCAATCGGACCGCCAGGGCCGGGGCTTCGGGGTTCTCGTAGTCCACCCGGATCCGGGATCCGCTGGGCACCTGGATGTGCGAGGGCGCCAACTCCTCCAACCGACTCCGGGCCTCCCAGGGGATCCTCGAAAGAAGCGCCTCCTGGAGATCCACACCTCGGAGGGCGTCCAGAGAACGGGCGCCAGAGAGGAAGGGCAGGAGCCACTCCTCCAGGGTGTCCATGAGAGCCTTCTCCGAGGTATCGGGCCAGCCTTTCGGGTCGACGACATGGAGAAATTGGAGCCGGTCGCGGAGGTGCCCTGACTCCCTGGACCAGGGGATCACATGGGCGCCCCGACTCCGAACACCCTCCAGAAGCGCCTCAGCCAGGAGATGGGGAGCGGGCCGTCGCAGCGGCGCCGTCGAGATCTCCAGAGCGCCAAGTCGGCGGACCCGGCGAGCCCGTACCCGCCCCGCCTCCTCGTCCCATTCGACCTGCTCCACCTCCTCTACGGCGTGGTCGAAGTGCTCCTCCACCTCCGACTCGGTAAGCGGAGCGGCCAGGAAGATCCTTGCTTCGGCTCCCCGGGCCTCCACTGCGGCCGCCACGATCCACTCCGCGGCCTCCAGGCTCTGGCTCTCCCTGAACTCGGCTCCCCGGGCGTTTCGAAGGAGGAAGCGGCCCCGTTGCCCCTCCCGCCGCTGTCCGATCCGGTCCGGGTAGGCGAAGGCTGTGAGGAGGCCGACCCAGCCCAGATCCCCCGACTTCATCTCCGACGAGGCCTCGCCTCGGCGCGAGGCTCCGGCCCGAGCTCGGTTCCCCGAGGACGGGCCCCTGCCTCGGCCCTCTCCCCCCCGGATGCGGCGTCGCCAGTGCTTGAGCTCCCTCCGGACCCGGGCCAGCCCTCCCCGATGGAGCCGGTGCCCCCCCAGGGGCGAGCGCCCCGAGCGAACCGCTTCCACTCTCAGCCGAAGGTCGGCGTCCGGGGCCCGGCCCGGGCCCTGCAGGATGTCCCGATCGCCCAGGATCGCCGCCAGCTCGCACCCGAGCCGCTCCAGCCCCAGCTCCCGAGCCTTGAGGAGCATTCGACCCAGGCGAGGGTGAAGCCCCAGCTCCGAGACCTCACGCCCCGCAGGGGTGAGGCCCCCTTCAGCGTCGATCAGACCCAGTGCCTCCAGGAGCTCCCGCGCCTGGGCGAAGGCCGCACGGGGCGGGGGATCCAACCACTGGAGCTCTTCGGGCTCGGCCCCCCAGCTGGCCAGCTCCAGGGCCAGCGGAGCCAGGTCGGCGTCCAGGATCTCCGGGGTGCGGGCCGGGACGAGCCCTCGATCCTCCCCCGGGGTCCAGAGCCGAAAGCAGACGCCCGGCGCAACACGCCCCGCCCGACCTCTTCGTTGGTCCGCCGAGTCCCGGGTCACCTGCACAGTTTCCAGGCGAGTCATCCCCGTGCCGGGATCGAAGCGGGGGACCCGCATGAGTCCGGCATCCACCACCACCCGCACGCCCTCGATGGTCAGGGACGTCTCGGCGATGGCCGAGGAGAGCACCACCTTCCGCCGGCCGGGAGGGCTGGGGGCCACCGCCCGGTCCTGAGCCTCCCTGGGAAGGCTCCCGTGAAGGGTGTGGAGCTCCACATCCGGGGGGAGTCCCCCCTCCTCCAGCCGCTCCCGGGTGCGGCGGATCTCCCCCGCTCCCGGAAGAAAGACGAGGATGTCTCCGGACTCGTGGAGCGCCTCCTGCACGGTGGCCGTCACCGCCGGCTCGATCCACCCCTCCACGGCCCGCTCCCGCCACCGGGTCTCCACGGGGAAGGTGCGTCCGCTGCTCTCGAGCACGGGGGCTCCACCCAGCAGCCGGGCCACGGGCTCGGCCTCCAGGGTGGCCGACATGACCAGGAGACGGAGGTCGTCCCGGAAGAGACTCCGGGTCTGGAGGGCCAGGGCCAGACCCACGTCGGCGTGGAGGGAACGCTCGTGGAACTCATCGAAGATCACGGCCCCCACCCCACTCAGGGCCGGGTCGGACTGAAGCATGCGGGTCAGGATTCCCTCGGTCACCACCTCGATCCGGGTATTGGGCCCCACGCGGGTCTCCATCCGGATCCGGTATCCCACGGTCCCTCCCACATCTTCCTCCCCCAGGAGCTGGGCCATCCGGTGGGCCGCCGCCCGGGTGGCGAGCCGTCGGGGCTCGAGGACCAGGATGGTGCCGGAGAGCCAATCCGCCCCCAGGAGGGCCAAGGGGACCAGGGTAGTCTTCCCCGCCCCCGGTGGAGCGACCAGGACGGCGGCCCCGTCCCGACCCAGGGTGTCGACGACCTCGGGCAGGAGGGGGCGGATCGGGAGCTCGGGCAGAGAGGGGTCCATGCCCTCTTCCCACCATCGAGCGCCGGCGGAGTTCCCCGTTGCGATTCCGAGCGTGCCGTCCTGGGCACACCGGAGCCCGCCCCGGGGCACACGCCCCCCCCGGTGATCCCACAGCCCTTCACCTTCGAGGCGATCCCCGTCCCTACCTCCCCTCCACGAGGCCCGGAAGGAGGACCCCGTCGGGGGTCTCCATCTCGAGCCCCAGGAGTTCCACTACCACCGGCGCAATGTCCTCCATGCCCATGAGGGGCACCCGGGCGCCGGCCTGGACCCCGGCGCCCCAGGCCACGAAGCCGGTCTCCATGTTCGGGAAGTCGGGGAAGTGCCCGTGGGTGCCCCCGCTCCCGGGCCGGACGGCGGCTCCGGAGCGGGCGGAGGTCATGGAAACCCCATCCACCCCTGACAGACTGAGGGGAGAGTCGGGATCCGCGCCCGCTTCCACCATCCGGTCCCCGTCGATGGGTTGGAAGAGCCGTCGGGTGCCGACTGGAAGGTCCGTCAGGAGAGCTCGGACCCCTTCGACCGCACCCTCGTCCTCCGGATCCCGAAGCTTCAGGAAGGCCGAGGCCCCGGACGAATGGAAGGTGGCCCGCCAATCGCCCCGATCCGAACGATCCTCCATGAACCCCGCCTCCACCAGCCAGACGTTGGGGGCCACCACGATGTGAATGTCGGAGAACCCGTGGTCCCCGGTGATGATGAAGGTGGTCTGGTCGAGGATCCCGGCCTCCTCCGCGGCTTCGACGATCCGGGCGATTCCTCGATCCACCGCCTGGGTCTCGAGCTCGGTCAGGAGCCCGGGAGGGGATTCGGCCCCGCGCACGGCGTCGGTGAAGACCGAATCCGGATCCAGGGGCCAGACCTCAGGGAGGTTGTAGTCGATCTGAGCGCCCACCGTCACAGGCCACCAGAGGGACGCCGATCTTCCGCCGGCGGCGCGGACCGCATCCCAGAGGGCCGGGGTGGTCAGGTGCTCGGACTCCCAGTACCACCGGCCCGTCTGCCCGCCTTCGTCGAAGGGGGAGTTGTAGAAGATTCCGTGGCGGGCGGGGAGCGCCCCGGTCACCAGGGTCGCGTGGGAGGGATAGGTCACGGAGGGATGCACACCCCGAACCCCCTTCGCATGGGCCCCCTCGGCGGCCATCTGCCGCATCATGACCGCAGGCCAGCGGTCCTCCAGGTAGAACTCGGGCCGGAGCCCATCCACCGAGATGAGCACCACGTGACGGGCCGGGGTTTCGGCGAAGGGGTCCTCCTGTGGCGGCTCCGAAGATGCGCCCACCAGGGACCCGCCGAGCAGAAGGGGCAGCCAGACCAGCCCGAGGGCCACCCCACCGGCCCGAAGTGCACCTCTCATGCCCCGACCTCGGGGATGGCCGCCGAGTAGCTGCGCCCGAACCGATCGGTGGCCTCGACCCGGAGCTCCCTGGCGCCGGGATCCGTGGGTGCGAAGAAGAGATGTCGGGTGGGGTAGGGGCGCACCCAGGGTCGCTTCTCCGGCATCCCTTCGGGGCCGTAGAGCTCCTGTGCCAGGGGGTCCACCTCGATCCGGCTCGCCATGAGTCCCCGCCGGTCCGGTCCCTCGTACAGCACCACCTCCCACTCCGGATCCCAGTTCCATACGTTCGCTACCACCTCGTCGGGAGATCTCGGTACGGAGCCCCGGGCATAGGCTCGGATCTGGTGGTCGTCGGGATGGCCGGTGGCCTTGTAACGCCAGCGAACCTCCTCGCCCCGGGCCTCGTAGACGGCGTATCCGTTCGGCGTCCCGTCCCCGCAGATTGGCCCCGTCCACCACGCCCCGCAGACCGTGCCGCTGATCTGGGCGTGGGTTCCCTGTTCGAAGACATGCTCGCCGTCGTGGGTGTGTCCCGCCAGAAAGTGCGTGTCGTAGGGCTCCACGATCCGGTAGAGGAAGTCCCGGTTGGCCACGGAGCCGGCGAGGACGGGACGGGACGAGACGCCGGACCGGATGTCCCGTGTCCCCTCGACCGGGATGTGCAGCGAGATGACAACCGGGCTTCCGGGCTCCACGCGCTTCAGATCCTCCTCGAGCCAGGCGAGCTGGTCCGAGTCCAGGTAGCCCACGTAGCCGGCCGAGTGCCAGAACACATCGTCCAGGGCCACGTAGTGGACGTGCCCCCGATCGAAGGAGTAGTACCTGGGACCGTAGCGACGCCGGAACGTCCGGGTGGAGGACTCCTCGGTGGGTCCGTCGAAGTCGAGGTCGTGGTTTCCCACCACCTGGAAGGCCGGGATCGCCAGCCGCTCGACCGCCCGCTCGTAGTCGGGAAAGAGGGAGAGGTCGTCGAACATGATGTCCCCACACGCCAGGATGAACGCCTCCTCCCCACCCAATCCCCGCAGGCTCTCCTCCAGGTCGGGCACCGTCTCCCTGTGGAACTGGGCCATCTCGTCGGCATCCTGGGTCTGGATGTCGGCCAGGAGGAGCGCGGTATGGTTCTCGTCGCTTGCCTCCAGTGGCTCCAGCTCGAAGACGGCCTGCATCTCGTCGCTGGATCCGGGCTCGATGGCCTGGTAGAAGCGGGCGGTCCCCGTGGGGTTGGTGGGAATCCGATAGCCCGACGGGAGGCTCAGGTAGACATGCTCCCGGGCGGTGCTGGAGATGAAGTCGAAGGTCCCGTCGTCGGCCGTGTCCACGATGCGGATCCCATCGGTCACAGCCACCCTCCCGACCCCTCGACCACCGGCCCGAACCACCCCCTGGATCCGGACGGGTCGCCGCTGCGGCGAGGGAATCCGGTAGGGCTCGTACGGATCCGCGAGGAGGCGACCCGGAAGCAGGGCGGCCGCGGCGCCGAGGAGACCCCCACGGCGGAGGAACTCGCGGCGAGGGATTCGACCCAGCCGACTCGGAGGATTGAAGGGCTCGGACATGGTTGGACTCGGGTTGAGGAAGATCAGGAGGCTCCGGATCAATCTCCCACACTCCATCCATGGGACCGTGTCTTCGGGGTAACGAAAGGGAAACGAGGGGGTGATGGAACGGCGGCGAGGGAGCCCCCTCGGTCCCACCTCCTCTGTCGCCTCCGGATACCCCGCCCCGGTGCAGTGTAGAGATACAGGGCCCGGGGACCGTTCGGTCACTGCGGGCCGCATCGCACGAAACACCCGTCCCGATGGAGGTGAGACCCATGAAGCTCGAACGCGTTGACGACTACCGGTGGCGCCTTCCCCGTCAGGGTGCCATGCGGGTGGATGGACTCATCTTCGCCGACGACCTCCTGGTCCAGGACATCCAGGACGACGACTCGGTGACCCAGGTGGCCAACGTGGCCACCCTCCCGGGGATCGTGGGCCACTCCATGGGGATGCCGGACATCCACTGGGGATACGGCTTTCCCATCGGCGGGGTCGCGGCCTTCGATCCGGACGAAGGCGGCGTGATCTCGCCGGGCGGCGTGGGCTACGACATCAACTGCGGGGTTCGCCTCCACCGTTCGGGGCTGCACGTGGACGAGGTTCGCCCCCGAATGGCTTCCCTCATGGACGACCTCTACGACCGGATTCCCGCCGGAGTCGGCCAGGGGTACCGGAAGTTCGTCCTCTCGCCGGAGCAGATCCGCGCCATCCTCCGGGAGGGAGCCGGGTGGGTCGTCCGGGAGGGGTACGGCTGGGACTCGGACCTGGAGCGGATCGAGGATGGCGGGGCGCTCGCGGATGCCGACCCCGACGAGGTGAGCGATCGAGCGATCCGCCGGGGCAAGGACCAGGTGGGCACGGTGGGGAGCGGGAACCACTTCATCGAGGTGGGCTACGTGGACGAGGTCTACGATGACGCCGCGGCCCAGGCGCTGGGGCTCCCCCAGGGGACCGTCACCATCTTCGTCCACTCAGGGTCTCGCGGACTCGGATACCAGGTCTGCGACGACTACCTCGACGTGATGGCCGGAGCGGTGAAGCGATACGACATCGACCTCCCGGATCGCCAGTTGGCCTGCGCCCCGATCCGATCCCCCGAGGGCATTCGCTACATCGGCGCGATGCGGGCCGCGGCCAACTACGCCTTCGCCAACCGGCAGATGATGGGCCACCGCATTCGGGAGGGTTTCCAGGAGGTCTTCGGTCGTTCCGCCAGAGACATGGAACTCGATCTGGTCTACGACGTGGCCCACAACAACGCCAAGCTCGAAAGCCACCGTGTCAATGGGCAGGAACGGCAGCTCTGGGTCCATCGGAAGGGGGCCACCCGGGCCTTCCCCCCGGGCCACTCCGATCTACCCGAGACCTACCGGGATCTGGGCCAGCCCGTGTTCATTCCCGGCGACATGGGGCGGTACTCCTACGTGCTCGTCGGAACCGCGGGGGCGTACGAGGAGACCTTCGGTTCGACCTGCCACGGGGCCGGACGGAGGAAGAGCCGCCGACAGGCCAAGCGCGACGCCGGGGGACGGAACCTGCGAGAGGAGTTCGCACGGCAGGGCATCGAAGTTCGGGCCTCCTCCGGGGGCACCATCGCGGAGGAGCTGCCCGACGCCTACAAGGATGTGGCGGATGTGGTCCGGGTGGTGGACCGGGCCGGGATTGGTCGGATGGTGGCCCGGCTCCGCCCCCTGGGTGTGCTCAAGGGGTAGTGTGGTGAAGGAGCATCCCGTATGAGCCTGGGCATCAACCCGAATTATGTGTTTTTATTATAACCATCGGGTCCCCATCCCTCTGGAAAGTCGGCCCGGGCCTCTTCCTTCCCCTCCAGAAGGTTGCTGTAGATCCGCTGGGTGGGGTAGGCCAGGTCGATTCCCTTCTCCGAGGCCAGGGCGTCCAGGATCGCTTCCCAGATCGTCTGGCTGAGCCCCCTGCGCTGCCGTGCCGGACAGATGAACCGGAGGGTCAGGAGCACCCCGCTCGCCGAGACCGAGGTGTAGATGGTGGGGGTCAGGGTCCCGTAGCGGATGAAGAGCTTTCGCGAGGCGGCTCGGACGGCGGCCTGCGCATCCCCGACCACATGCGCGCTCTCCCTCTCCACGATCTCCAGGAGAAGGGCTCGGGCCCGTTTCCAGTCGCTCTCGAAGGTCACGAGGACGGGGATCTCGTGCCAGACGAAGGGAAACTCCGCGGTGTAGTTGGCCAGGGACTCCGAGAACACCCGGGCGTTGGGCACATGGATGACCCGGCCCGTGCTCTGATCGGCCGCCACCCAGTTCCCGATCTCCAGGAGTGAGAACTGAAAGAGCCGGATGTCCACCACATCTCCCGCCTGCTCCCCGATCTGCACCCGATCGCCCACCCGGAAGGGGTGCCGCAAGAGGATGAACGCCCACCCGGCCATGTTGGAGACCAGGTCCCGCAGGGCGATGGCCAGCCCCGCCGTGAGAAGCCCGAGGAAGGTCCCCATCTCCCGAAGGGCGTCGACCCAGATCTGGCTCAGGAGCACGAGGATCAGGGCGAAGGCCACGTACCCGGACCCCTTCCCCCACTGGTAGCGTACCCGGGGCTCCTCGATCCGCTGGTTCACCACGCGGAGGACGAGCCATCGCGTGATCCATACGAAGATGACGGCGAGGATGGTCAGGAGGAGTTTCTCCTGGGCGCCGGCGGCCAGCTCCAGCGCCTGCACGAATCCCTCCGCCTGTTCCTCCTGCATGGCTATCCGCCCCGCTCCGCCGCCGGGACCTCGGCGCCGATCCCTTCCCCTTGCTCGTCATCCGGGCCGTCCCGGCGAGCCCTGAAGAGCGTACCCAGCGATTCCAGTCCGACCCAGATGGTGGCGACCAGGATGAGGACATCCATGAAGACCAGGAAGTACTGCTCGTTCCTCCAGAACTGGGCCAGCTGGTAGAGCAGTGCCAGGACAGTCATCGTGATCAGGAAGACGAAGGGAGCCAGGGTGAAGACGGTCCTTCGTCCCTTCTTGATGAGGATCACGCTCAGCACCAGCAGGGTGATGGCCGCCAGGAGCTGGTTGGTGGTGCCGAAGAGGGGCCAGATGATCAGCCCCCCGGTGCCCGCGCCCCCTCCGGCGCCGAAGGCCAACGCGATGCAGGCGGCCACGGCCAGGAGGGTAGAGAGCACCCGACCCGTGAGGGCCTTGATCTTGTAGATCACCCCCCACTCCTGGATGATGTACCGCTGGAGCCGAACTCCTGTGTCCATGGTGGTGGCCGCGAAGAGAACGGCCATCACGGCCAGGAGGGTCTCACCGAAGTGGACCGGCAGCCCGAGTCCCCCGGCGATGATGGCCCCACCCCCCTGTACGAAGGCGGGCACCCCACCGGCGGCGAAGGAGTCGTAGAAGCCCTCCCAGTCGGCCAGCGTCGCGAACCCCGCCGTGCAGGCCAGGATGGCCGCCAGCGCCAGGGCTCCCTCGCCCACGGCCCCCAGATATCCGACGAACCGGACGTCCGTCTCCTTGTCGAGCTGCTTCGACGTGGTACCTGAGGCCACCAGCCCGTGGAAGCCCGAAATGGCCCCACAGGCGATGGTCACGAAGAGGAGAGGCAGCAGGGGTGGTACATCGGCCGGTAGCCCCGTGTTGAACGCCGGCGCCACCACCGTCGGATTGAAGAGGAGCACCGCGGTGAAGAAGATGGCCAGTCCGATGAAGAGCTGAAGGCCGTTGATGTAGTCGCGAGGCTGCAGGAGCACCCAGACCGGCAAAAGTGACGCCACTGCGGCGTAGGCGAAGAGCAGGATCACCCACTGCCCGGCACCTCCAAGCCCCATGAACTCGGCCGGAAGGGAGACGGGCACCTGGTCTCCCACGAACATGGAGGCGTAGAGGAGGATCAGGGCAATGACGGAAGGCCAGAGCAGCCCCACACCTCGCCGGTAGAGCAGCCACCCGATCCCCAGGGCCACTGCGATCACGAACCAAGATGGGATCACACTGGACGGGAAGTCCACGAAGAGCCCTGCGATCACGATGGCGAAGACCGCGTTCACCATGAGGAGCAGGAGGAAGATCACGATCATGAAGAGGGCTCGGGCCCGGGCCCCCACCACCGATTCGGTCAGGGCACCGATGGACTGTCCCTTGTTCCTGACGCTGGCCCAGAGGGCCCCGGCGTCATGCACCCCTGCGAAGAAGACCGTGCCGAAGACGACCCAGAGGAAGGCGGGCAGCCAACCCCACACCACGGCGATGGCCGGCCCCACGATGGGGGCCGCCCCTGCGACCGAGGTGAAATGATGTCCCCAGAGTACCCACCGATTGGTGGGCACGAAGTCGACTCCATCCTCCTGAGCGTGGGCCGGGGTCTCGAAGTTCGGATCCAGTCGGAAGATCTGGTTGGCGATGAACCGCGAGTAGAAGATGTAACCCAGAACGAAGGCGCCCAGCCCCACCACCATCAGAAGAATGGCATTCATCAGTCTTGGTCCTCCTCCATGTCATCCAGATCGATGAGTCTGAACTCTTCGTCGAGTTCCGAAAACCGGTCATCTCCCAGCGCCCGGGCGGCGATGAGTTCGCCCACCATGGGCCCGAACTTGAAGCCCTCGGCGCTGCCTCCCCCGGCCAGGAGCACGTTTTCCATTTCAGGGTGCTCGTCGATGATCCAGTCCCGGGTGGCGCTGGACTCGTAGTGGCAGGCCCGGGTCTCCACGATGGGCTGCTCGGCGATCACCGGGAAACGCTCGAGGAGGATCTCCATGGGCCGCTCGTGGAACTCCTCGGGGATCCACCGGACCGAGGTGTCCGGATCCTCGCCCATCCGCCCTCCGGTCCGGATTCGGAATCCCCGGTTATCGGGGGGGAGGGTGGGCCACCCCGTCACTCCAGGGAATCCCCAGCTCGGGAGGTTCGGGTAGCTGAACCGGTAGTCGCCGGGAGGGGTTCCGAAGTAGAAGACGTGCCCCATTGTGGTGATCCGGAGCCGATCGGCCATGATGTCGGGGAAGGCCTTGGGGAACCAGGGTCCCAGGGCGAACACATAGCGATCCGCGGAGATGGAGTCCTGGCCGTCGTCCAGATCCAGCGAGATCATGCGACCCCCCTGGATCGGGCCAGGGGTCGCCTTGGCCATCCGGATCTCACCTCCCCTTTGCTGGAAGATCCCGGCCACTCGTCGGCAGGCCGCTCGTGAACGGACCACCCCAGCCCCGGGTTCGTAGAGGGCCACCTCGATCCCCTCGATCTGGATCTGGGGCCAGCGGGCCCGCACCTCGTCCGGTGTCAGACTCTCGTAGGGCACTCCCACGGTATCCCAGATCTCCTGCACCTCTTCGATCTGGCCCTCGGAGGTGTCTCTGAGAATCAGATCCCCGGTGGGATAGAAGAGGGGGTCGCCCATGGCCGGCGACCACTCCTCATCGAAGGCTCGCCACCGCTCCATGGCCAGATTGGCCCAGGAGGTCCAGAGTTCCCGGCCCGCGTACGAGCTTCGAACGCCCCGGGTCTCGTCACCCGAGGTGGACCGTGAGTTCCCGGGCCCGTAGAGGTCGATGAGGGTGACCCGGGCGCCCATCTCCTGGAGATGGTAGGCGGTCCAGACTCCGAAGGCACCGGCCCCGATGACCACCACCTCCGGCCCGGTTCCCGGCGCGACTGCCGAAGCTGAAGCCCCGGTCCCCCGGCACCCCGAGAGGGCGCCTCCCAGGGTTCCGGCGAGAGCCAGAGCGCCGGCCCCGGCACCGGTGGTGCGAAGGAAGGATCGCCGGTCCATGGAGGTGTTCCTCCTGGTCGGGTCGTCTCCTTTCACACCGCTTTCCACCGCGTCGTGCTCCCTGATCTCACCTTCGCTGGACCGCTGCTTGCCATCGTGACTCACGACCAATCTCCGTGCTCGACGTCCGTTGTCGCTGCCTCTTCCATGGGGCTGCAACAGCCTCCTACCGGGCAGCTCCGATGCACTCGATCTCCACCTGGGCGGCGGCGGGAAGGGCCCGGACCGCCACTGCGGATCGGGCCGGCGGATTCGAGGGGAAGAACTCGGAGTAGACCGCGTTCATCCCCTGGTAGTCATCCATGTCAATGAGGAACACGGTGCACTTCACCATGTCATCCAGGGTTGCGTCCACGGCCTGCAGCCGCTGCTGGATCCCCTCCAGGGCCTGACGGGTCGCCTCGCCGATGTCATTCGTGTCACTGCGGCCGATCACGCCGGAGAGGAAGTACAGGTCGCCGGTCCGCACGATCGGGGCGAAGGGGGTCGTGACCTCGCCGCCGGCAGGGTTGATCACCTCTTTGTGGGGGCCCCCGCCGACGGCGCAGGCACCCAGGAGGAGGGGGAGGAGCAGGGCTGCCGCGGCCACGGTCCACATCGTCCGATTCATCAGGAGGAACCGGGCCTCTCCACACACATTGAATCCACGCATGGGCCTTCCTTTTCGGGTCGAGGGTTCGTCAGAATTCTGGATCTGTTGCCTCACGATGACCACAGCCGAACAAGATATGCGTCCTCCGGTGGCCGCGCATCTCCCCACCCCGGTCACCTGGCAGTCTGATCGGAAAGGGGGGCGAGTCGCATTGCGAGCGCCACGGAGTTCCCCGGTAGGCGGGCAGCCGAAGGCGATGCCTCAGGCGCATCGTCGAAGCTGCCCACCGCCCCAGGGGACTCCGTGCCGCCGCAACCCTTTGGGCGCGGGGGGGTTGCGGCACCCGAGGTCGTCACTCCTCGCTCGCCGTAGCTCTGCGGCTACGCCTCGTCGTCGTTCCTACTCCGGTACTCGCAAGACCCCCACGTGCGGCCGCACCCCCCTTTCCGATCAGACTGCTAGAGCTTCGGATGGGGAGCCGGTCCGTGTGGCCCTGGCACCCCTCGGTGGTGAAGGCGCACGCTCTGCCGTACCTTGGACGGAATTCTTTCCCACTCCGTTCGGGGATCATCCCCGAGAGCCGGTCGCCATCCCGGCCCCGAACGTCCCAGAGGATCGCCATGTCAGTTCGAGCCCATTCCGACCCACGTTCCCCAGTGTCATCTCGGTTCTTCCGGATCGGTGGTTTGCCCCTGGTGGGCACCGTCATCCTTTCGGCAGCTCTCCTCCTGGGGCCGGCCCTGGGGGCTCCCGCGCTTCCCGGCAGCGGCCTCCTGGCCCAGGAGAGTGAGCGATTTCAGCCCGAGGGAGGGTACGTCCTCCCCCCGGAGCAGGTCCAGGCCTTCTTCGAGCGGGATCCGAACTACGCGACCCTGGACAGCCCGAGCCCTGACGGCAGCCACTTCCTGATCCCCCTTCGCACCGAGCTCTCCACCCTGGAACGGATGGGAGAAACCACCTATCGCCTGGGTGAACTGGAGCTCCGCCCCGGCACGGATCGGCTGTGGCATCTGGACACCTACGGGATCTACGGATTTCAGGTCTTTTCCATGGAAGAGCGGGCCTTCCGGGACTTCGAGCTCCCCGAGGAGACCGTCGCCAGCGACTTCATGTGGTCGCCGGACGGGGAACGGATCGCCTTCCTGGCCCATCTGCGCGGGGGAACGGAGCTCTGGACCGCCGAGGTGGAAGGGTCGGAGATGGGTCCGGTGGCTCCCGCCCGAATCCTGGCCACCCTCGGGACCAGTGCCGGTGGGCAGGGGAGCCGCCCCTCCCACATGGTCCAATGGACGCCGGAGGGGAGCCTCCTCACCCTGATGGTCCCGGAGACCCGAGGGTCCGAGCCCCAGCGCCCCACGGTCCCCGAGGCCCCGGGGATCCGCCGGACCCTGGACGAGAGCGCCCAGATCCGGACCTTCCCCTATCTCCTCGAAGATGAGCACGATGAACGTCTCTTCGAGCATTACGCCACCGCCCAGCTGATGGAGCTCTCGCAGGAAGGCACACCCCGTCCCATCGGCCCCCCGGCCATGTACGAATCCATCTCCCTGAGCCCCGACGGCCGCTACGTCCTGGCCACCGTGGTGGAGCGACCCTTCTCCTTCCTGACGAGTTGGCGCACCTTCCCCCGCCGGACCCTGATCCTGGATCGGGAGGATGGAGTGGAGGTGGCCACCCTCCGGCAGGTGGGGGTCCGGAAGGGGAGGGAATCCGAAGAGGACGGCCCCCTTCGCAACTTCGTCTGGCGCCCCGGCGGCGCCGGCCTTCACCTGATCCAGAAGGATGAAGAGGAGTCCGAGGAGCGCATCCTCCTCCTGACCGCACCCTTCGACACGGCCCAGGCGCAGGTGGTGGCCCGAACCGAGGACACGGTTCGAAGCGTCCACTACGACCTGGAAGGCGAGCACGCCCTGGTGGAGCTGGGACGAGGGAGTGAGGTGGGGCTCGTGCACTTCGATCTCACCACCCCCGACTCCGAACCCCACACCCTCCTGGACTTCGCCCGGCAGGACGACCCCACCGCGCTGCGCGGACAGGTGGTGACCCGCCGGACCCACGGAGGACTCGAGTACCTCCTCCTCTCCTCCGATCGTAATCGGGCCTACCTGCAGGGTCCGGGCTTCCGGGATGACTTCCGGCCCCGCCCCTTCGTCGACGCCATCGCCCTGGCGGACGGGGCCACCGAACGAGTCTTCGAGGGCGGCACCGATCGCTTCGAGCGGCCCCTGGTGGCGATGGACGACGACTTCGACCAGGTGATCGTGAGCCGGGAATCCAAGACCGAATTTCCCGACAGCTGGCTCTGGGAGCGCTCGGGGGGCGGCGGGAGCTTCGCTGAGAACCTGACGCGCAACCAGGACCCCTTCCCCGAGCTCACCGCGGCCCAGCGCATCGACTTCTCCTTCACCCGGCGAGATGGGCTGGAGGTGCAGGCCCGGGTCTCACTCCCCACCGACTATGAGGCGGGCACCCGGGTGCCCGCCGTCTTCTGGACGTACCCCCGGGAGTACACCACGGCGCAGGGATACGAGCGGGCGGCGATCCGGGCCCGGAACCACAACGCCTTCCACCACGTGACCTGGCTGCGTTGGTCCGACATCTGGCTCAGCCAGGGGTACGCCGTGGTCTATCCCGACATTCCCATCGTGGGGGAGAACTACAACGACACCTACATCGCGAACCTGAGCGACGCCATGTACGCCGCCATCCAGGCCACCGATGACCTGGGGGTGGTGGACATCCAGCGCATCGGCCATGGGGGCCACTCCTACGGGGCCTTCGCCACGGTGAACATCCTCTCGCACACCCCGTACTTCCGGGCCGGGATCGCCGGGCATGGAGCGTACAACCGGAGTCTGACTCCGGCCGGCTTCCAGGCGGAGCGCCGGACCCTCTGGGAGGCGCCCCACACGTACGTGGCGATGTCGCCCTTCTTCTACGCCCACCAGATGGAGACCCCGCTCCTCATGTATCACGGGGCCGACGACAACAACACCGGGACCTGGCCCATGCAGTCGGATCGACTCATCCACGCCCTGACCACGCTGGGGAAGGACGCCGTCCTGTACACGTATCCCTTCGAGTCGCACACGCCCCGCGCCATCGAGAACAACCTGGACATGTGGGCCCGATGGATCGAATGGTTCGATCATTATGTGAAGGATGCGCCCGGGGCTGGAGCTACGGTGGCCGACGAGGAGGGGGACGGGAGCTGACGGAGCGAACACCGAGGCGCGGACGCGCCCGGGTGTTCTTCAACCGCCTTCTAGAAGGCCGTTGAAGAAGGGCAGGGCGCCACCGTTGGCGGCCCCAACCCGAAGGGGGACGGGGGGTTGCGGCCCTGGGTCTTCGTTGGGCCGCTTCACCGATGCTAGTGCATCGCTTTCAGCGACCCTCCTCGACCAGAACACGCAAGACCCCGTCCCGGTGGTCCCTGCCCTTCTTCAACGGCCTTCTAG
>SKKH01000132.1 GCA_007121555.1 Gemmatimonadota bacterium
CGATCCACCGCGCTCTCCTCGGTCGTTCCGCACACCGAGATGCAGGCCAGGATCGGGATCCGGCGGTCGGTCAACTCCTTCACCTTGTCCCAGAGCGCGTCGGGATCCATTCGGTAGCGCTCGTCCACCGGGATGAAGACGAGCTGGTTCGAGCCGATTCCCAGGGCGCGGACGATCTTCTCCCATGAATAGTGGGCGGAGGAGGCCACCAGCACTACGGAGGGAGGAAGGGGATCGCCGAATCCCTCCTCCAACCGGCGTACATAGTCCTGGTACCCCAGGGCCTGGAGTGAATGGCGTTGGAGCGCGTCGTGGACCCGGGCCTTGGAGGCGGTCTTCCAGAGAGCATCCCAGAGGTCGAGGGCTGCATCGGGATGGATGTTCACCAGCTCCCAGAGATCCAGCTCGGAGATCCGGGCTCGGCTCCCGTCGGCCCTCTCCACCTCCACCTGCACCCCCAGCTCGTCGGCGGCCCCCCGTGCGGCAATGGGCAGGTAGATCACGTTCCGCGCCACCCAGAGGGCCTCGAAATTCGCCACCGTCCCCCCCGAGGTGAGGTGCCCCCAGGCTCGATCCCGATCGTATCCCACCATGCCGGCGAGCTGGGAGCCCACCTCCACCTCGAGGCGGGTGGTCACCGGAGAGGCCTCGATGGCCACATTGTTCGGGTTGTACAGCATGGCGGCGAAGTAGCCCACCTGGGCCGCGATGGTCTGCTCGAAGGCCATGTGCCCCTTGTACCGTCCGGAAAAGAAGGGCACACCGCGCTTGAGCTCGGCCAAAAGCCCCATGAGTTCCTGGGTCAGGGTGGCCACGGTCCGATCGTAGCCCTCCCGGCGCTTGTCCAGCTCCTGGATGGTGAATCCATCCTCCGGGTGGTAGTTCCTGCGCCAGAACACGTGGTCCCGGAGGGCCTCGGTGAGAAGTCGCTCCAGGAGTTCCGCGTTCTCGCCCCGTGGTCCCAGGAACCAGGCTTTGAGGGCATCGTGGTGGGTAGGTTGGGACATGGAGCGGGCCGGGTCGAAATGAAACGGAGTGCGAAGGCCACCGGGGGAAGGAGAGTAAGGTAAAGGACTCGACGGCTCTTGAAGAAGTGGAGGCGCCACCGTTGGGAGCGCCAGACCACCGCTTCACGGCGGTGCCCGCTGAATCGGAGGCGGCCCGTCGAAGGCATAGCGAAGGCTGCTGGGATCGCGGGAGGAACCTCCCGGGCTCTCCTGCTTTATTACCGGTGCGTATAGGCGGGGAAGAGACCACGGTTTCGTACTCATTTCCACGCCGGCCGGACGGCTCCGATCGCCGTCGGGCATTCCTTCGGGTTCTCAGGCCCGATTCCGCCGGGAGGGACTCATGAAGAAGATGATGGCCGGCCTGACTACTGGCCTTATCGTTGCAGGACTCCTGGGCGTTCCGCTCCAGGCCGAGGCCCAGAGCTCGTTGGAATCGCCTGGCTCGCCCTCCGGCGAAACCGCTGGGGCCGACCGGGACTTCTTCTTCCAGCGCCCCCATTTCTCGGTGAGCCTGCGGGGCGGAGCCTTCATGCCCCGTGCCGAGGGGCAGTTCTACGACTCCACCTTCGAGCGCTTCACCATGGATCGGGGCGACCTGAACACCTTCACCGGCGGCGCCGACCTGGGCATCTGGATGGGCAACCACGTGGAGGTTTTCGGATCGGTGGACATGGCCTCGGTGACCCAGGACTCGGAGTACCGGGACTGGGTCGAAGAGACCGACCTGGGCGAACTGCCCATCACCCAGACCACCCGACTCCGCTACGGGCCCTCCGTGAGCCTGGGTGTGAAGGGGTTTCCCCTGGGACGGGGTGAGCAGATCAGTCAGTTCATCTGGGTGCCGGCGGACTGGTCCCCCTATCTCTCCGCTGGAGTGGGAGCCATCGGGTATCAGGTGGAGCAGTGGGGGGACTGGGTCGTGGAATCGGGTGAGGACATCGGGCTCATCTTCAGCGATGAGTTCAACCACGAAGACGTCACCTTCATGTCCTTCATCGGGGGTGGACTCGAAGTCACCCTCCGCCCGCGATTGGGATTCATTCTGGATACCCGGTATATTCTGGGTGAGGATCGGATGCGGGGAGACTACCGGGAATTCGATCGCCCCCTGGATCTCTCCGGGCTCCGCGTCACCGCCGGCCTCTCGTTCAGACTCTGAGGAATACGCCATGAGAAACCTGCACCCCCGACTTACAGCCCTCCTGATCGTGCCGCTCCTGGCCGTAGCCGCACCTGCGGCCGCCCAGGCCCAGGACTCGGCCGCCGAGGACTCCCGTTGGATGGCGTGGATGGGCTGCTGGGAAGCCGCCGACGCCCAAGGTCAGGATGAGAATGCCCTCCTGGTCTGCTTCTCACCCCTGGCCGATCGCGGCGGGGTGGAGGTGCGGACCCTGGTGGACGGTGACGTCGTAGCGGTCGAGGAGATCGTGGCCGACGGCGCGCCGGTACCCGCCGAGGATGGGGGCTGCACCGGAGACCGATGGGCCGAATGGTCCGCCGATGGGCACAGGGTCTTCATCGGCTCCGATCTGGCCTGTGGTGAAGGCGTGCACCGGACGACCTCGGGAGTGATGGCGCTGACGGACGAGGGGAGGGAATGGCTCGAGATCCATGCCGTCCGCTCGGGAGATCGGGAGCCGGTCCTCGGCGTTCGGAGCTTCGTACCGGCCTCGACCCGGACCCTGGAGGCCCAGGGCGTCGAGCCGGCCGTCCGGGATCGGGACCTGGCCATCCAGACCGCGCGCACAGCCAAGTCGGGCCCCCTGGACCACGACGACGTGGTGGAACTGGTGGATCGTACCGGTGCCGACGTGACCCGGGCCCTCATCGCTGAGATGGGACAACCCTTCCAGCTGAGCGCCTCCGTTGCCCGTGACCTTCGGGACCGAGGTGTCCCTGCTGACGTTCTGGACGTGATGGTCGCCGTATCCCACCCCGAGCGCTTCGACATCGCCGGTGGGTCCTGGGAAGCCTCCGAGCATGCCGCCCAACAGCAGGCGAGGGCCGTGGCGCCCTGGCCAGCGACCCGGCGGGTGGTGGGCTACTCCCCCTTCGCAGGGGACTGGTACCTCCACAGCCGCTACTACGGCATGTACGGATACTCCTCGTGGAATCCCTACTTCGGGCCCGGATTCCGTGGCGGTGGGGGATACTGGCCCGGCCGGGTCATCATCGTCCGACCTGAGGTGATCGACCGCCGCCGTGGAATCCTCGATCCCGAGTCTGGGTATGTGAGGCCCGGAAGCTCGGGATCGGACCGCAGCGCGACCCAGAGGGGAGCCCGTTCCGGCAACCAGTCTGGCTCGGCCGCCAACCGGACGCCACGGAACACGAACAACCCGGCGGCGTCCTCGAGACCTTCGAACACCCGGCCCAGCCCCCAGGGCGCCCGCTCCTCCGGCTCCTCGGGATCTAGCAGCAGCGATGAGCGTCGGGCCCGCCCCCGCAACCAGGGGTCGGGAGGGGGCGGCTGACCCCGGAATTTCTTGCCGTGTAGAGGGAAGAAACCTCTTCCCTTCATCACCTTCAGGGGTCCGGATCCAGGCGCAAAGCCTGGCCGGGCCCCTTGTCGTACCTGCCCTTCCCACCGAACTCGAGCATGTGGCATCAGCCTTGCCACTTTGGAGGTACCAGTTCAGGGCCTGGATCTGACTTCGACCCGGATCCGGAGGCCACTTTTGCACCAGACACAGGGGATGACGATTCATGATGCGATATCGCGGCGGACACGGCGCCAGGCTTGGCCTGGCACTGGCTGGCACCCTCTTTCTGGCCTCGGCGTGTGCCCACGTGAAGCCCGACGAGATGGAAAGGGAGTTGGACCGGGTGCAGGCCGAACTCCGGGAGGAGATTCGGGAGGGTGATCGCGCCGTGGAGGAACGGCTGGGACGTCAGATCTCGGACATGGAGAGCCGCCTCGCAGGTCTGGAGACGGACCTGGAGGATCTGAGGCAGGACTACAATGTGACCGTGGAGCGGCTGGAATCGGCGATCCGATTCAACACGCCGGTCCACTTCGCCTTCGATGACGCCACCGTGCGGTCCGAGGACGAGGCACTGCTCGAGCGCTTCGCCTCCGTGGTCCAGAACTACTACGCAGGGGCCACGGTCACGGTCGAAGGCTTCACCGACTCCTCTGGAAGTGCCGAGTACAACCTCTGGCTGGGTGAGCAGAGGGCCGAGGCCGTGAGAGACTTCCTCATCGACCAGGGGCTCTCGGCGGACCAGTTGCGGGCCGTGAGCTACGGTGAGGATCAGAATCGCCAGATCGTCCCCGGCATCTACGGCCCCGGAACCGACGGCTGGCAGAACCGGCGCGTGGCCATGGTCATCGATTTCTCCTCGGCTGATGGAGAGCGCCCCCAGGTGGCGACCGGCGGAGTCCGCTGAGGGAGGGAGACGTTCGTTCCAGAGGCGTGTTCGATGTCCTTTGCTGGCTTTTCGGCTCGGGGGGCACCTGCGTGGATGCGGGTGTCCCCCGACCGTCGTTTGTGCTCCGAGCCGAGCTCGACGAGACATCCGAAGAGGTGTGCGGCGCCCAACGTTGGCGCCCTCTGCTTCTCCAACAGCTTTCTTGAGGCGAAACGCCTCCTGAGGCCCTATCTTGTGTACCATAGGGACGCCTCGGACCCATCCACTCCAGATCCGATTCCATGACCGAACATCCCGCTCGGGTACTCGTCGTCGATGACGATCCGACCTTCCGCAATGTGCTGGAGATGAGACTCCAGGGCTGGGGGTATCATGTGAAGGTGGCTGCCGACGCCGAACGGGCGCGGCAGCTCGCCTCCTCCTGGGACCCCGACCTCATCCTTTCCGACGTCGTCATGCCCGAAACCTCGGGGATCCAGCTGCTTGGATTCTTGAGAGAGGATCGGCCCGACCGTCCCGTCATTCTTCTCACCGCCCACGGCTCCGTCGAGATGGCCGTGGACGCCATGAAGGTCGGAGCTGTCGACTTCCTCACCAAGCCGGTGAACTATCGGAACCTTAAGTCGGTCCTCACCGACGTGCTGGAGTCACCCCAGTCGCTGGCCCCCGTCGCGAGGCCCGACCCGCAGGAGAAAGAGGGCGAGGGTGGCGGGCCCAAACGACGAGAAGACGGGATGGGACCTTTCGTGGCCCGAAGCGATGCCATGAACGACTTCTTCGAGATGATCGAGTCCGTGGCCGACTCCGACGCCTCGGTCATGATCACCGGCGAGAGCGGAACCGGGAAGGAGCTGGCGGCCCGGACCGTCCATGCCCTGAGCCAGCGTCGAGACGGGCCGTTCGTGCCCCTGAACACTGCGGCGATCCCTTCGGAGCTCATGGAGAGCGAACTGTTCGGTCACGAGAAGGGTGCCTTCACCGGGGCTGCGCGCCAGCGCGAGGGATGCTTCGAGATGGCTGCCGGAGGTACGCTCTTCCTCGACGAAATCGGTGAAATGCCCCTGGCCCTCCAGCCCAAACTGCTCCGCGTCCTGGATGGAAGTCCCTTCCGCCGCGTGGGTGGAAGCAAGGAGATGTCGTTCGATGTTCGGGTCATCGCGGCGACCAACCGAAGCCCTCGCCAGGCCGTGGAGGACGGGACGCTCCGAGAAGACCTCTTCTTCAGGCTCAACGTACTTACGCTCCGCCTCCCGCCACTCCGGGATCGGGACGGCGACATCACCCTTCTGGCGCGGCACTTCTCGTCGACTCTCTCGCAGAAGCACGGGGTCGAGGCGCGGGAGTGGGACGACGACGCCCTCACCCTTCTGGAGGGGTATCTCTGGCCCGGCAACGTTCGGGAGCTCCGGAATGTGGTGGAGCGAGCGGTGATCCTGGCCAGGGAAGGCACCATCGAGCCGCGCCACCTGCCGGTCTACCTCCGGGAACCGGACCGGGCCATGGAGGGCAGCTACCGCTTTCCCGCTGACGCCACGGCCGAGGAGGCCGAGAAGGAGCTCATCCTCCAGACCCTGGACGCCACCGGGAACAACAAGAGTGAAACCGCCCGACGGCTGGGGGTGAGCGTACGTACCATCCGGAACAAGCTCAAGACCTACGGAATCAAGAGATGAAGATCACGACCCGGATCGCTCTGGGGCTGGCCCTCCTCACGACACTCACGGTGATCGTGATGGGATACCAACTCCGGACGGTCCATCAGCTCCAGAGCATCAACCAGGAGCTGAGTCTCACGAATCTGGAGGCGGCCCGGATCTCCATCCGACTGGTCCAGGAGCTCGAGGGAGTCCGGGAGTTCGCGGCGAAGTCGCTGGTCCTGGAGGATACGGACTACGTGGAGCAGTGGAGGACCTGGGAGGAGGCGGTGGACCAGGACCTGGAGCAGCTCGCCACCCTCGAGCTGGGTCCCCAGGAACGACAGGCCTACCGAGACCTGGCCATGGGGTGGCGGGGGTACCTTCGGGAAATCGCTCCTCTCCGGACCGATGAGGAGGCCCGACCCTCGGGGGCGGAACTGCTCCCGGTCCTGGACCGGATCGAAGAGCTTCTCGGCGAGCTTCGCGTCAGTGTGGAAGAGGTCATCGACGCCAACCAGGCCGAGGTGGCCCGTCAGGCGGAGGCCTCGGCCGCGGTCGGAGTGCGGGCCACGCGGATCTCCCGGGCAGCGGCCGTGGGGGCAGGGGCCCTGGGGCTTCTCATCTGCCTCGTCCTGTATCTCTCAATCTCCGGCCCCCTTCGCCGTCTCACCCGGGGCACCCGGGAGATCGCCGAGGGCCGCTTCGAGCACCGACTTCCGGCCCGGGGACGGGACGAGCTTTCGGACCTGGCCCAGGACTTCAACCGGATGGCGGAGAAGCTCGACGAGCTGGAGGACATGAAGCGGGACTTCGTGTCCCACGTGTCCCATGAGCTGAAGGGTCCACTCGCCGCGATCCACGAAACCATCCTCGTGCTCCTGGAAGGCATCCCCGGGCCCCTGAACGAGAAGCAGGCACAGCTCCTCGCCCTGTCCAGGCAGAGCGCCACCCGCCTCTCGGGAATGATCTCCAACCTCCTGGAGGTCTCGCGGATCGAGGGCGGGGCCATGGCCATGGACGCCGGCTGGGTCGACCCCGTCGAGCTGGTGGGGATGGTGATGGAGGAGCTGGCACCCCTGGCCCGTGAGCGAGAGCTGGATGTGGAGCTGGTCCAGGGTGACGAGGCTCCACCGTCGCCCATGATGGCAGACGGAGACCGCCTCCACGAGGTCGTGGGCAACCTCCTCGGCAACGCCATCAA
>SKKH01000117.1 GCA_007121555.1 Gemmatimonadota bacterium
TGATCCCGTCCAGGCCACAGCAGGTCCTGGAATGTCCCGGGGTCTCATCGTAACAGAAGGTCTTCATGGTGGCCCCGACCACCTCGTGGCCGGCTTCGACGAGGAGGGCCGCGGTCACCGAGGAATCCACTCCACCCGACATGGCCACCAGAATTCGCTTCTTCGTCATCACGTGAGTCTCCCTGCTTGCCGCATCTCTGACCCACCACAATGGGTCTCGGACCTCTGTGTACACCGAAGTGGGTCGATCGCTCGACACCGGACCTACCCTGGCCCTCACGGCCCGATCCCAGCCTTCCTGATCCGATGGATGACCTGGGGGATGATCCCGGCCGCAGCCTCCACCTCCTCTTCGGTGGTGGTCCAACCCAGAGAAAGGCGAAGTGGCGCCGTATGTTCGGCGTGAGCCTCACCGTAGAGGGAGCTCAGCACCTGACTCGCACCTCCGGCCCCACTCCGGCATGCCGCTCCTGCGGACGCCGCGACCCCTTCGAGGTCCAGCGCCCCGGGCAGGAGATCCAGGGGAAGGCCCGGCAAGCCGACGTTCAGGAGGTGGGGCGCTCGGGGACCTTCCCGTCCGTGCACCTGCAGCTCGGGAATCGCCTCCACCAGGGCCTCTTCCAGTCGGTCCCTCAACGTCCGGATTCGCACCTCCTCCCGGGGAAGGGAGGCTCGAACCTCCTGAAAGGCCACGGCCGTGCCTTCCGCGCCCGTCACATCCTCCGTCCCCGGCCGGAGCTCCCCCTCCTGGCCTCCCCCGAAGTGGCGGGGGTGAAGCACCGAAGCATCTCGAACCAGTAGGATCCCGATCCCCAGAGGCCCCCCCAACTTGTGGGCCGAAAGGGAGACGAGGTCTGCGGGCGGAAGAGGGAAACTCGCGAACTTGAGTGCTCCCTGGGTGGCGTCGACGTGGCTCACGACTCCGACCCGGCGGCACTCCTTCACGAGGTCCTCCACCGCGAGGATCGAGCCCGTTTCGTGGTTGACCCACATGCAGGAGACCAGGGCGGGCACGTCGCCGTCCGGCGACCCGGTCAGGAGATCCGAGGTCGCAGAGGAGTCCAGAGTACCGTCGGGCGCCACCGAGAGGGTCACGACCTCTCCTCCCAGAGCCGTGACCTCCATCCCGGCCTCCCGGACAGAAGAATGCTCCACTGCAGAGAGGGCGACCCGGGTCGAAGCTCCCTCTCGTCGCGCCGCCTCGAATCGCCCCAGGACGGCCAGATTGTTGGCCTCGGTCCCCCCCCGCACGAAGCGGACCCTTGATGACGGTACGTCGAGCGCGTCGGCCACCTGGTCCCTTGCCCTCTCCAGCCTTCGACGGGCGTCCCGGCCCCACCGATGCGGAGATGAAGGGTTGGCAGGTCTGCGCGCTTCCTCTCCACCCAGGATCCGTGCGACCTCGGGGCGGAGGGGAGTGGCGGCGGCATGATCCAGGTAGATGGGCTCCAAGGTACGGTGGGTTGAAGGTGATTCGAGTCCAGGCGGAGGCTTGCGCGTGGTTCGGACCGTGGGTGTTGATCGGGATCTCACGCAACGGATAAGTTAACAGTGTACGGGTTCGAAGGTCCGCCGTCCTGGACGGCGGGATGCGGCTCCCTGGTGCGTGCTCCGCCCTGGCTCCCTCCAGCGGTCGGCACCCGGCCACCTTCCGCATCCTCCACACGAGTTTACCAGACCAAACGAAGGTCGCACATGAGAGCATTGGATCGTCCCGCCTTTCCTTCCGGGCGCCCCCGCCGATTCCGGGCCACCGTCCATGGAACGATCTTCGCAGACCGGGAGCGCCACCTCCCCGGCCTCCAGCCGGGGGATCCCCTCACCCTGATCCCCGACCCTCCCGGTCAGGAGGAGCCCGATGTCTGGGTTCACCTCGACTCGGGGGAGCCCCTCGGCCATCTCCCCGCGGAGATCGGTTCCTGGTTGGCACCCTGGCTTCTCGAAGGGGGTGGGGCGCGGGCCCAGGTGCTGAGAGCATCGGGTCCGGATGTGCCCTCCTGGCGCCGACTCCTCCTGGAAGTCTCCTGCGCCTGAGCCCATCAGCCCGAGCTCAGAAGGTGGAGACGCCCAGTGAGCCCAGGGTGTTCCACTCCATCGCCTCCCGGGTCCAGAAGGGCTCCCCGTATGCCACCCGGATCTTCGAGCCGTAGTGGGCCAGTTGGGCTCGCACCTGGTCTTCGAGGGGCCGGTCGCCCCCTGGAAAGGCTTCTCCGGCCCCTCTGGCATCACTCCACTGAGAGGCGAAGCAGGCCATGGCCTCGAGCCGGCGTTCCATGTGGTCGGTCACATCGATGACGAAGGATGGAGGCGGAGCATCCTCCTGGAAGGTCAGGGTGTGTACCACCTTGAAGGGACGATGGGCGTCGCCCGCCAGGGGGGCTCGACGGAGACCGGCCAGAAAGGCGGCATCGCGGACCAATCGAGCCGCTGCCGTGTGATCCGGGTGGCGACCTTGCAGCCAGTGGGTGACCAGGATCCGGGGCCGGAGGGACCGGATCCACCCGGCTACGATGCGTCGATACTCCAGGGTGTTGACCAACCCCCCGTCGGGAAGGCCGGCACAGCGGCGAGTGACAGCGCCCAAGGTCCTGGCCGCCGCCGCCGCCTCCTCGGCTCGAATCTCCGCCGTGCCCCGAGATCCCATCTCGCCACGGGTGAGGTCCAGGAGGCCCATTCGCTCTCCGGCCGCCACGCTCCGCGCCAGCGCGCCTCCGCAGAGCAACTCCGCATCGTCGGGGTGGGCGAAGATGGCCAGTACGTCCAGGGCCTCTTCGGCCTGGGCGGACGGAGAGGTCGGCGTCGTCCTCGAATCGGCGGAAGGCTCCCCTTCTCCCCTTGGCGATTCGGATGGGGAGTCGGGTCCGGAGGGGGCAGGCGAAGGGGACATGCGACGCGGGGAAAGAGGCAAAGTGGAACTGCGAACCCGCAGATGGAGTCTGCGGCGTATCCTATGGACTGGAAGGGCGGGGGCCTTCAGGCCGGGAGCCTGTCCACGCCGCCTACCCGCCCGGGGGACCGGGGTTCACCCCGCCGGGTGACCTCACTCCGCTCGGAGGGCGCGGACCGGCTCCATCCGTGCGGCCCTGAGGGCCGGGATCAGCCCGAAGAGCATTCCGGTCACCACCGCCATGACCAGGCTCGCCACCACGGCCCAGAGCGGAATCGCGGCCGGGATCGGGGTGATCAGCGTCACCGTCCAGGCGAGACCGGCCCCCACCAGCAGCCCCAGGCCGCCCCCCAGGAGGGTCAACACACCCGCCTCCACGAGGAACTGCCAGAGGATCTCGGGCCCGGTGGCTCCCACCGCCTTACGGATGCCGATCTCACGGGTCCGCTCCGTGACCGAGATCATCATGATCCCTACCACCCCGACGCCGCCGACGAGGAGGCCTATGGAGGAGAGGGCCAGCATGACCGCGAAGAAGACGGCGGTGAATTGATCGAAGAACTCCAGAAGCTGGGTCGAACGCATCACTGCGAAATTGTTGGCTTCGTCGGGGGCGAGCCCGCGCATGTTGCGAAGGACGCCGATGACCTGGTCTTCGACGACGGCCTGGTCGACCTCCGCGCGGGGCACGACCACCACCTGGAGCCAGGCCTCCGAGGCCCGGAGTCCGCGGACGGCCGTAGTGTAGGGCACGATGGCGAGGTGGGAGGCCTGTCCCTCGAAGAGACTTTCACCCGGATCGAACACTCCGACCACGGTGAGGGGCGTGGCCCGACGGTTGCCGGATCGGGCCCGGATCCGCTGGCCCGTTGCCACCTCCTCGGGAAAGAGGTCCTCCGCAAGGCGCTTCGAAATCACCACGACACCTCGTCCCTCTCGGACCTCGGCGGGAACGAAGTTGCGGCCCTCGAGAAAGTCGGCCTGACGATGGTCCGGCCAGGTGGCGTCCTCGCCTGCGCCCTGAACCCCGGTGACCTGAGTCCCCCGGTGTTCCAGGGTGAGGCCACCTTCGCTGCCCGGATCCTGGAGGGCGATGGTGATCGTCGCTCGCTCCACCCCAGGGAGGGTATTCAGGCGTCCGGCCTCTTCCCGGGTGATGGGGGGACGATTCCACCAGGGGGGGCGACCCGTTCCGTCCTGCACCAGTTGGATGTCCGAGAGGTCGAATCGCATGACGTAGAAGTTTCGCGGGCCTGCAGATTCGATCCCCTCGGACACCGAGCCCCTGATCCCCGTGATGAGCGCCGCCATCACCACGACCACCATGACTCCGATGGAGATTCCGAGGATTGTGAGGCTCGACCGGAAGAGGTTGGCCCGGATCGACGAGAGGGCGATGCGGATCCCCTCTCCGATCCCATAGAACACCCGACCCAGCGCTCGCAGCCTACTCATAGCGGAGGGCCTCCACAGGATCCTTCTTCGATGCCTGGATGGCGGGGTACACCCCGGCCAGGATTCCCACACCGATTCCCAGGACTACACCCAGGGCGATCCAGTGGGGGGCCACGGCGGCGGGAAGGGGCGTAAAAGAGCGCACGGCCCATGTCAATCCAAGTCCGATCCCCACCCCCAGGAGCGCTCCGATCCCTGACAGGGTGGTGGCCTCCACGAGGAACTGGTTCACGATGTCCCGCCTCCGGGCCCCGATGGCCATTCGCACACCGATCTCCCGGGTTCGTTCGGTGACCGACATCAGCATGATGTTCATGATCACGATCCCTCCGACTACGAGAGAGATCCCCACGAGCCCGGGAAGGGCCAGAAAGAGGATGGTGGCGATCCGGTCCCAGAAGGCCAGGGCCTCCTCCGAGGTTTCGACCTCGAAGTTGCTGGCCTCGCCCGACCTCAGCCGTCGGCTCATTCGCATCGCCGCCTCGGCGTCTGCCATGGCGATCCGGATCTCACCTGGATCCAGGGTCTGAATCGCGATGTTCCCCACACTTCCCCGCTCGGCGAAGAACCGGTTGATCGGCGAGCGGATGGGCACGAGGACCAGATTGTCCATGGACATGCCCAGGATCGAGCCCTGTTCCTCCAGAACCCCCACCACTCGGAAGGGGAACCCCCGAATCCGGACTCGCTGGCCGATCGGATTACCGGCATCTTCGAAGAGGGTCTCGGCGACGCGACTTCCCAGAATGACCACGGGAATGCCCCGGGCCGCCTCCTGGGGAGAGAAGGGACGCCCTTCTTGAGTGCGGAGCGTTCGGATTTCGAGGACCTCCTCGGAGATGGCGGAGATCCGGATCCCGTCGGCGCGAACGCCACCCGCGCTGCGCACCTCGCCCATGAGGTTCGACTCCACACCGACCCGGGCGCGAACCGAAAGGCCTTCGCGGATCGCATCGGCTTCGGCCAGCGTCAGACGGGGCCGCCGTCTCCATTCCCGGATCTGCGATGGGGTGGTCGCGACCTGGACCGACGGGGTCCGCATCACCTGGACGGTATTCACCCCGAACACCTGGTCGGCGAAGTCCTCCTGAATATATCGGTCCATGCCCTCGACGACGCTCACGACCACCACGAGGAACATGACGCCGATCACGACCCCCAGGAGGCTGAAGGCGCTCTTCAGCTTCTCCTGACGGATCTGGAGGAATGCAAGTCGGATCCCTTCGCGGAAATGCACTGTGCGTCGTCCTCTGTCGGGTCAACGCGACGGGGGACGGGCCGCACCGGTCCGCACCGCAGCGCCGTCCTCCAGTGAACGGATGGCCTGGAAGGGACCGCTCACCACGGACTCCCCTAGCTCCACCCCGGCGATGACCTCGAAGTATTCCCGACCGGTGATACCCAGGTCCACCTCCCTGAACTCGGCTCTCCCATCGCGCACTACGAAGACCCCCTCCCGGCTGACCGGGCCGGAACGGTCAGCTTCCGTCGAGTCGTCTTCCCGGTCCCGCAGGGTCACGGAGATGATGGGAACGGAGAGGACCCCATTCCTGGCATCCACCACCACGTCCGCGGCGGCGGAGAGGTCGGGACGAAGCTCCGCCGGAGGATCCAGAAGGGTGAGGATCACCTCGTAATCCACCGAACTTCCCTGTCCTCCCGTGCTCCCCGAGGGGTCTCTGATCGCTGAGTTTCCGATCTTCGCCACTGCGGCGGTGAACTCCCGACCCGGGAAGGCATCCAGCTCCACTAGAGCCGAATCTCCCACCGAGACCCTGGGCACGTCGGTCTCGTCGACGGCGAGGACGGCCTCCACCACCGAGAGGTCGCTGATGGTCAGGAGGAGCGACCCGGGGTTGTTCATCGTCCCCACCACCACCGTCTCTCCCTCCTCGATGTCCAGGCGTGTGACCCGCCCTGAGATGGGCGCCCGGATCGTGGTGCGAGCCAGTTGATCCTCAGCCTCCTCGAGTCCTGCCCGGGCCTGTTCAACCCCGTGCTGCGCCGACTCCAGGAGCGATCGCTGGACCTCGACCTGGGTCTCGGACTCCTCCAGGACCTGGCGGCTGACGAGTCCGGCGTCCCGGCTGCGGAGACCCTCCTGCCGCTCCAACTCACGCTCGGCCTGGAGGAGATTCGCTCGTCTCTGGGCCACCTCGGCCAGGGACTGGCTCAGATTGGCCTGGGCCCGCGCCACCTGGGCTCGCAACTGGCTGGGGTCGATCCGGAGGAGCACCTCCCCCCTCTCCACCTCGTCTCCCTCCTCCACGTTGAGTTCGATGACCCTCCCCATGACGTCGGAGGAGATGTTGACCTGTCGGCGAGCCCGAACGCTTCCTGTAGCCGTGATCGTGGCCACCAGGTCCCGCTCCCTCACCTCCTCGACCCGGACCTCCACGCCACGGTCCTGGCTCCGTGCCAGGGCTACCGACACACCTGCCAGGAGAAGGACCACGACCACGGTTCCCAGGATGATCTTTCGGCTGCCTTTCATCGAGCTGACCTCAGCGGTTCAGTAGACGGAGGCCCACGATCCCTTCCAGGTTCGTCAGGGCTTCCTTGTAGGTGAATACGGCCGCCAGGTAGTCCCGGTCGGCCCGCGCCCGAATGGACTGGGCATCCAGGAGCTGGAGAAAATCGACCATTCCGAGCTCATATTGCTCCCTGGCCAGTTGGAGCTGGTCCTCGGCCAGTTCCTGGTTCTCAGCCTCCAACTCCAGTGCTTCCCACGCTACCTCGGCCCGGATGAGGCCCTGGCCGATCCGGGAGCGCAGATCCAACTCCTCCCGCCGAAGCTGATGTTCGTTGTTCTGCCGTTCCA
>SKKH01000153.1 GCA_007121555.1 Gemmatimonadota bacterium
CAGCGGTGATCTCCTCGCCGCCGAAGCTTCGCTCATTGACGATCGCGTTGGTCGTGCCCTCGCCCATGATCTCCGTCGTGATCCCCTGCGTCACCTTGCTGATGACCCGGCCGTCGCCGCCCGTGAACGCGCTGCGGGAGTGGCTCTGGATGTCGATGAACCCCGGCGCGACGACGTGACCGCCCGCATCGATGCGATCCTCCGCGGTCACATCCCGGAGCATGGTCCGGGGTGTGATCCGGACGATCCGGTCGCCCCGGATTCCGATGTCGCCGTGGAACCAGGGGGCCCCGGTGCCGTCCACGATCCGCCCGTCGATGATGACGATGTCGAAGATCTCCCCTTCGGGCGCCGCCGCCGGTGATGGCTGGGGCGCCGCCACGGCACACGCTGCCAGGCTCAGAGCGACCGCAGTGAGGAGGGTGAGTCGGGTGGCAGAGCCGCTGAGGAGGGCCGGGCGAGCTGGGCGCATGGGGATCCCAGAAGCAGGGGAACGGGACGTCTTGATGAGTGGATCAGGATAGCACGGGGGGAAAAGTCGGGCGAGGGGCCCCTGCCCGACCCCACACCCCGAAGGCACCCCCCTTCCCGGTGGACCCCCTACTTCTTCAACAGCCCTTCAGTGGCCGAGGTGGCAAGATCACAACTTCAGAGCCCCGTGGGACTCAACCTCTTCCGGATGCCCAGGATCTCCTCCTGATCGATCCAGAGCGCGACCAGGAACACCACCCGCCACTGAAGGTCGGGACCCCGCTCCCACACCGTGGTATGTGAGCCCACCAGCTGCTCGACGTTCTCGTCCAGACCGGACTCCATCTGGAGGGAGGTCCCCACCGTCACCCAGCCATCCGAAGCGTCGACCAGGTAGACGGTTGCGGCGTGAATGCGGAGCCGGGGGACCGTAGCGTCCACGAGGGCCTCCAGCGCCGAGGCGTCCACAATCCCGGACCGGGTGAGCGCCATGGCCCCCGGGGTGAAGAAATCCAGGACCCTCCAGGAATCCTCACCGTGCCAGGCGGTCAGGTACGCCGTGTGTGCATCCTCCAGTCCTTCCAGTTGGATCGGGATCGAGACGCCGGGGGTGGACGCTCCCGACGCGGGTGTGGCTGTGGCCCGCGTTCGATCTGATTCCTGGGCATGAAGGAGTCCCTGCGCCGGGCCGAAGAATGGAAGGACTGCCAAGAGGAGGGCCATCGGCAGGGGGGCGAGCCTCACCCGCCTCGGAGCGGGTCGGGAGGTGAACCTGGACAGGGGCACGGTGGACTCCGGTGCGACGGATGAGGTCCCGCCCTCGTGCGCCGAGGCTCACATTTCGAGGACGAGATCAGGAGCACGGGAGCCCCGGCTCCAACCCCTACGAGAAAGTCCGGCGAAGGGGGCCATCCGCGGGTTCCGCCCTCTCCCAACCTGTCCTGGCATCGCTCAGGCACGTAACTTGATGGTAAGTCTGAAGCGACCTTGAGTGCGTGTTTTCCGGTCCTGCCACCCGTGGCTCACCTCGTGCGATTCGGGCGGATCCTCTTACGGCAAGGCGATGGTTGATCCGGAAGATCAGACCTCCGAGCTTCTCCGCTCGATCAAGGAGGGAGGTGCCTCGGCTTCCGAGGGGCTCTTCGACGCTCTTTATGAGGAGTTGCACGGTCTGGCCCAGCGCGTCCGACATGGGCGGGCCGGCGAGACCATGGGCACGACCGCATTGGTGCACGAGGCCTACATCAAGCTCGTTTCCGGCAAGGGCCTCGATCCGGAGAGCCGCCTCCACTTTTTCCGCACGGCGGCTCGTGTCATGCGCCAGGTCCTGGTCGACGCCGCACGCAGGAAGCTGGCGGGGAAGCGGGGGGGCGACTTCTTTCCCGTCACCTTCGACGACGCCCTTCATCCCGGCCCGTTGCCGGCGGCGAAGCTGCTCTCTCTCGACGGGGCCATGGACCGCCTCGCCGCCGTGGACCCCCGGGCCGCGCAGGTCGTGGAGTGTCGCTTCTTCGCCGGCCTCACCGTCGAGGAAACGGCATCGGCCCTGGCCATCGCTCCTCGTACGGTGAAGCGGGACTGGCGCGTCGCTCGGGCACTCCTCACTGCGGAACTCGCGGAGGAGCAGGGGTGAGCGCCCGGGGCGATGAGCCCTGGCTCGATCCGCAGTCCGCACCTCCAGGCGGGCCCCCGGAGCCGTTGGAGCGTGTGCGTTGGCTCCGAGTGCGGACCCTGTTCGAGGAGGCCGTGGAGCTCGACCCGGGTGCGTGGCCGGATCTGCTGGCCGCAGTCCCGGACGAGGACAGGGATCTGCTCGCGAAGCTCCTTGCCGCGGACCGGACCTCCGAGCCGCTTCTGGACCGCTCTCCGGACGAGCTCGCGGACGACCTCTTCCCGACAGGTGAACCCCTCCCCACGTGGATCGGACCCTACCGGATCCTCCGCCTCCTGGGTCGGGGCGGGATGGGTCAGGTCCTCCTGGCCCGCCGAGCCGACCGCTCCGACGAAGGGGATGTGGCCCTCAAGCTCCTGCGCCGGGGGATGGACAGCGAGGACGTGCTGCGCCGGTTCCGTGCCGAACGACAGATCCTCGCCCGGCTCGCTCACCCCAACATCGCCAGATTGCTGGATGGCGGCATCACGACCGACGGACGCCCCTACCTCGTGATGGAGTGCGTCCACGGATCACCGATCAACACCCATTGCGACACGCGGAGCCTGTCCGTTGAATCCCGACTGCGCCTTTTTGCGGAGGCCTGTTCGGCCGTGGAGCATGCCCATGAACTCGGCATCGTCCACCGGGACCTGAAGCCGCGCAACATCGTCGTGGGCGAAGGGGCCTCGTCCTCCGAAGGGACCGTGAAGCTCCTGGATTTCGGGATCGCCAAGGTTCTGGAGCCCGACGGCCTGGATCTGACCGTGGCGCACACCCATACGGGTTCCCGCCTCATGACGCCCGAGTACGCCAGTCCCGAGCAGATCACGGGTGGAGCCATCGGACCGGCCAGCGACGTGTATAGCCTCGGCGTCGTCCTCCACGAACTGCTGACCGGGCGCAGGCCTCATGATCTGGGTGGCCTCCCCATCTCCGAATTGGAGAGGGTCATCTGCGAGACTCCCCCGGAGACGCCCACGAACGAGGGAAGGCCCCTTCCTGCCGCACTCCAGGCCATCGTCCTCATGGCCCTCCGGAAGGAGCCGGATCGCAGGTATGGGTCGGCTGGAGAGCTGGGCGACGACATTCGGCGCTTCCTGGCGGGCCACCCTGTCCGGGCTCGGGGGGACTCCCTTCAGTATCGCGCTCGCACCCTCATACGGAGGCGTGTGGTCACCCTTGCGCTCCTGGTGGCGGTGATTGGCCTCTCCGTGGGACTGGTGGGATTTCTTCTCCGCCACGAGGGCGCAGCGCCCACGACCGCCACCGCAGCCGCCGCCGAGGATCCGCTGGCCATCGCCGTGTTGCCCTTCGACTACACCGGGCCGGAGGGCCAGGAGTACTTCGCCGATGGCCTCACGGACGTGCTGAACGCGCATCTTGCCGGACTGCCCGGCCTCAGAGTGGTGTCCCCCGGCCCCTCCGCGCCCCGGGAAGGCCCCGCCCGTTCGGCTCGGGAAATCGGCTCCCAGCTCGACGTCGAGTACCTTCTGGCCGGGAGTGTGGACTTCGAGCGACCCACCGAGCCCTCCGGACGGGTGGTCGTAACGCCTCGGCTCATACGGATCGAGAATGACAGCGTGGTGTGGAGCCGGACCTTCGATCAGACCATGATCCAGTTCTTCGCGTTGCAGTCCGTCATCGCGCGCGAAGTCGCCAGCGCTTTGCGAGTCAACGGGACCGACATGGCGAGGGCGGGCGGAAGCGCCGCAGCCACCGCCGATCTCGAAGCGTACCGCTTCTATCTGCGCGGGAACGACTTCATCCGTCTCAACGAAAACGAGGAGCGCCTTCGACTGGCCGAGGCGTCCTACCAGGTCGCGCTGGCCCGTGACAGCACCTTCGGCGAGGCCTGGGCGAAGCTTTCATCCGTACACACACAGCTCTGGTTCCACCGCTTCGATCCGTCCCGGGAGCGGCTGGACTGGGCCCGCGAGGCGGCCGAGCGAGCCCTTCAGAACCACCCCGAGCTGCCCGACACCTACTACGCCCTGGCCCAGTTCCAGTACCAGGGGCAAGGCGACCTTCGCCAGGCGCAGCAGTATTTCGAGCAGGCGCTCGAGCTTCAGCCGAACCACGTCCGGGCGCTCTACGGGCTGGCGAACGTCCTGCGGCGCCAGGGCCGGATGGAGGAGGCTCTCGTGAGGTTCCAGGAATTGGCCGCGCTTGATCCATCGGATGCGAACCACGTCTTGTCGGTTGCGTTTACCCAACAGCTCCTCAGGAACTACACGGAGGCCGAACGGCTCCACCTGTCCCTGCTCAGGCGTGCCCCGGACCTCCCCATGCTCTACTTCATCGGGGCCCACCTGAGGCTCAGTCTGACCGGTTCCGTGACCGACGCCCGGAGCGCGCTCGCGCAGGGGAGTGGAGCCGCGGTGGACAACGATCAGACACGGTTTCTGGAGGCACACCTGGATCTCATGGCAGGCCGCTACCAGGAGGTGCTCTGGACGACGGCCACCTGGGAGACCGAGGTGCTGGATGGCCAGATGGTGTACGTGCCGGTGGCGTGGCTGCGCGCCGCGGCGTACCGCGGTCTGGGCCAGGCGGACAGCACGGGTGCACAGGAGGAGATCGCGCTCCGTCTCCTCGAGGCGCGGGTGGAGGCAGACCCGAACGATGCCCGGGCCCAAGGCACCCTGGGCCGTGTCTATGCCACCCTGGGCCGGCCCGACGAGGCCGTCCGATCCGCCCAGCGAGGAAAGGAGATTCTTCCCCTGGGCCGGGACGCCGTCCTGGCACCGTTCCGGATGGAGGACCTGGCCGCCGTCTACGTCCTCAACGGCCAGTTCGAAGAAGCCATCGCCGAACTCGAATCGCTCCTTTCCGTCCCCAGCGTCTTCTCACGCGGCCACCTCCGGGCCGATCCCCTCTGGGCACCGCTCCTGTCCCATTTCCGATCCACGGCTAACTGGTAGTCCCCGCAAGGGCCATGGCCCCTTGCCGACCTGCTTCACGTAAGGGGAGGGGACGAATCCCTCATACTCCTCTTGCCAGGTCGGTCGCCCCTGCGTCGGATCCCGCCCTTCGCCGCCACCTCCTCGTGCTCCGGCGACGTTTCCCGTGACGCCGGCACGAGGGTGCGAAACCGGCTGCTTGCCTTCCCGATCCTGCTGGTCCTCCTGGTGTCCTCCGCCTGCGGTTCGGATGGAGAACGCACTGCCTACCGGGATGACACCGTCACGATCCTGAGCCTGGCGGACATCTCCAAGCCCATGCCCTTCCTGTCGGAGACCGTGCTGGACGGAGGGGTGGTGGGCCAGATGTACATGTCGATCCTGGGGGCGGTCTGGGAGGATGGACGACTCCACGCCCGCACCGCGGACCAGGACGCCCTGGTCCTGGCGAAGTCCTACGAGCTCTTCGGCCCCGACTCCACCTCCCTCCGGTATCACCTGCGAGGGGACGTACGCTGGTCCGATGGAGTCCCCCTCACCGCCCACGACGCGGTCTGGACCCTCGAGACGCGGGCGGATCCCCGGGTGGCCTCGCCCCGAAGGAACTTCAGCCAGTTCATCGAGCAGGTGGTGGCGGAGGACGACTCCACCCTGGTGGTCCACTTCTCCCGGCGGTATCCCGAGATGCTGGCCCACAGTGCGGTGGCGGTCGCACCCCGGCATGTCTTCGAGGGGAGCGATCCCGCAGACCTCCGGAGCCACCCCACGCTCACCCGCCCGGAGGGTGGCAACCTGGTGGTGAGCGGCCCCTACACGATCGGGGAGTGGCGCCGGGGACAGCGGGTGACCCTGATTCCCAATCCGGAGTTTCAACCCCAGCCGAACATCCCAAGGGTGGTCTTCCAGATCATCCCCGAAGAGACCACCCGCCTCATCGAGTTCCAGACGGGGAACGCAGACGTCCTGGACCTTCCGTTCGACAAGGTGGACCTGGTGCGGGAAGGCGTCCCGGACATGCGGGTCGAGGTACGCCGGGGGCGGTTCTACGATTACATCGCATACAACCCACTGGCCCACCCCGCACTCGCGGATCCCCAGGTGCGCCGGGCTCTGGGGCTGGCCATCGACCGGGAGGGGATGATCCGGGCGTTGAGCATGGAGGGCTTCGCCGAGCCGGCCGGGGGACCGTTCTCGCCCATCCAGACCCTGCACTACGACCCGGTGGCACAGACGCCCCTTCCCTTTGGGCCCGACGAGGCCGCCCGCATTCTGGACGAACGGGGATGGCTGCCCGGGCCCGACGGGATCCGGGTCAAGGACGAAACGCCCCTTCGCCTCGTCCTCTCCACGAACGCCGGGAACCAGCGTCGAGCGGACATCGGTCAGATCGTCCAGCAACAGTGGCGCCGCATCGGCGTGGATGCCCAGCTCCAGACCCGGGAGAGCAATACCTTCTTCGACGCACTCTCCCGGAAGGATTTCGAGGCGGCCATCGCCGGTTGGTCCATCGGCCTCTTCGTGGATATGACGAGCCTCTGGAAGCTGGACTCGCCCTTCAACTTCACCTCGTTCGACGATCCGGAGGTGAACCGGATCATGGCGGAGGCCATGGCCCAACCCACCGAAGAAGCCGCCGCCCCCTACTGGCGAGAGGCGGCGGCCCGGATCGTGGAGGAGCAGCCCTACAGTTGGCTCTTCTACATGGACTCTCTGGTGGGCGTCCGGGACCGGGTCCAGGAGACCCTCATCGATACCCTGGGAGAACTCCAGAACCTCCATGAGTGGCGAATCGTGCCAACCGGTGAGGGAAGCGAACACGCAGGGGCGTCGGGCGAAGTGCAGGGCGGGGGCTGACCCGGGGTGGTCCGCTTCCTGGCGCGCCGCCTGCTGGGGGCGATCCCCCTGGTCCTGGGGATCCTGACCCTCATCTTCTTCCTCATGCACCTGGCTCCGGGGGATCCCACCACCCGGTACTTCGATCCCACCATCAGTCCCGAGATCATGGAGCAGATGCGCCAGAATCTCGGGCTGGACCAGCCGGTGCCCATCCAGTACCTGAAGTGGATGGGGG
>SKKH01000223.1 GCA_007121555.1 Gemmatimonadota bacterium
CCCTTCGATCACGTGGTACTGGAGCACGTCACCCAGGACGGCCTCGTCTGCGGCCAGAACGTCCACATTGTAGGGTGCGAAGGCGGCGTTCACCGGAGCGAACACGGTGAAGGTGGCGTCCTCATCGTCCAGCGCTTCGACCAGTCCGGCGGCCTGCACGATGCCCAGGAGCGTCGAGAACTGGCCGTCCGCGGCCACGATCTCAGCGATGGTCGGGTCTTCTTCGGCCGGCGGTGGGTCCGGCGAGGTGCTGTCATCGCAGGCGGTGAGGAGAATGGCCACGGCCATCATCCCGAAGAGAGCCATGAGGCGGTGAATGCCCAGGCGGGATCGACGAATCATGAATGAACCTCTGTTGACAGGTGAACGGATCGTGCTTGAATGATTTTTGCGGAGAGTAACCCCTCGGGCTGCCTCCGCGGTCCTTCCACTGGCTACAACACGTAACTCTGAGGGAGTGACCAGTCCGGTCGGAAGGTCAGAAGGAAACCCGCAGCGTGAGGGCCGGGGATCGGCCGGTGAGGTGGCGGGGCACGAGCTCGAAGTCGTCGTAGGCGTCGGCCACCCGCCTGAGCCCGTAGTCCAGGACATTGCTCCGGTCCAGGGCATTGAGGAGGTCCAACGAGAGCTCCACATCCAGATCGCCCATCCGGCCGGCCCACGACGCCCCCACATCCAGCTCCAGGAGCGCCGGGAGGGTGCGGTCCCCTGGACGACCGACCTGGAGCTCGGACCGGGTTTCGTGGAGGGTGAGGAGGTCGTAATAGGCACGGCGAAAGGCCCAGCTCCTGCCCCAGGTCCCGCTTCCCCGGGCTCGAAGGGTGATCCCGGGGATGGGCGCCACTTCGATACGGGCCAGCGCCCGGTGGGGCGCATCGGCCGGGTCCGGGACGGCCTCGCCTCCGAACCGGGAGCTGAAGGTGCGCCGACTCCGGGTTCCGTCGTATCCCGCGTGGACTCGCACCATGTCTCCGGTTCTGCTGACCCGAAGCCCGACGCCCATCGATTCGCCCGAGGTGGGGGCGACGACCTCATCCGGGCGTGTGACGCCGTCGCCCCACCCACCCGCCAGCAGACTCGCGTAGTCCACCACGGGGAGGTCGTCGGTCCAGCGTCCGAAGAGCTCACCGCGGAGCTCCCATCCAGGAGCGGGGAGCGCCGCCACCTCCATGGAGAGGTGCTTGGAGCTGGGCAGGGGAAGCGCCTCATCGAAGGGGAGCCAGAACCGGATCGAGGGCACCAGGGCGCTGGGCCCGGGGTTGGCGAGCTCGAATTCGCTCACGAACTGACGATAGACTCCTCCGGCCAGTCGAGCCGTGACGGGCACCGCCCCCTCGCCCTGTACTTCGAGGGCCGCCCGGGGCTCGTGGACCAGGGTCTCCGACCCCGGGAGCCAGGTCGAGCGGAGCCCTCCCTCCAGCGTGATGGGACCTCGGTTCCAGCGATCTTCCACCACACCGGTCACCCGGGTGTGCGCCGCCTCGGTTCGCAGGTGGGGGAAGGCGCCCCCGTCCAGGGAGAGATCGGCTTCGACGCGCGCCACCTCCACCTTTCCCAGAAGCCGATGCCCGGGCCCCAGGGCCCGCTCCAGGGAGGCTTCGGCCCCCACCTCCTGGATCCCCGAGGCATCGGTCAGGAAGGGCTGGCCGTCGATCATCCACCTCAGCTCCTGTTCCACCTCCGGGAGGCTCGATCCTTCGGGGGCCGCCTGGGCCATCCTGTTCCCACTGGCGAAGCGGTGTCGGCTGGCGTGGAGCTGGACTCCGGTGGTGGTGCGGTCACCCAGGAGTCCGTCGTATCGGACCCGTCCGGCGAGGTTCGACCAGTCGTAGCCGTCCTCCAAGATCATGAGGCGGTCGGCGACCGGGTTGGACTCGTGGTGGCCGGCGGCCAGGAGTCGGGTCGAGATGTCGCTGGCCCCCCGGTAGAGGGAGCCCCGGAGGGCCCGACCCGGGCCGGTGGGGATCCTGAGGGCCAGGTGGAGGTCGGTGGAGCCCACGTCCGACCCGTGATCGTGACCGCGATAGTCCACGGCTTCGCTGGGCGCGATGCCTTCTCCAGAGGGATAAGCGCCCTGGAGGGCCCGGGCCAGGAGGGGGTCCACCTGGTTCCACTCCCGCAGGGTCTGGTCCAGGGCCGACACGGTGAAAACGTCCCAGAGCGAGCTTCGTCCCGCCACAGTCAACGCGCCGGGGAGCCCGCCCGCTCCGGGAAGGGGCAGAGAGACCCGGCCGTTCACGTTGAAGGGGTCGACCTGGATCTCGTATCTCCGTCCATCGGGCGGATGGGTGGCCTGCTCCAGGTCGAGGATGCCGGCGGTGGCGCTTCCGTGGCGAGCCGGAAATCCCGCCTTCCGGACCGTGAGTCGTTCCAGCGCCAGCGGACTGAACGGCCCCACGATCCCTTCCACCGAGAGCGGACTGTAGATGGGAACCCCGTCCAGACGGAGCTGCTGCGTCATCGTCTCGCCCCCCTGGATGAGCACGTCCGAGAGGAAGGGCCGGCGGGCCACCCCCAGGATCCGGGGCAGGGCCTCTTCGTAGCTTCGCCCAGCCCGGGCTTCATCCAGGAGCTCGTCTCGATCCAAGACCGCACCTGCGGCCAACCGGGCACCCCGCCAGCCGGGGTCCAAGCCGTCGACGATGATGGGGCGGGCCCGATAGGGTTCGGGCTCCAGCGAAAAGGTGACCCTGCCGAGCCCTCGTTCCGGCACCTCCACCGTCGTCCTCAACGGACGGTATCCGTACGACGAGACGAGGACGTTGTGGCGGCCCGGGAGCAGGGCGGCCAGCGAAAAGATTCCGGCCTCGTTGGCTCGGGTCCAGGTTCCGGGGTTCTCCATCCGGATCCGGGCCGCCGGGAGGGGCTGCCCCGTCCACCGATCCGTCACGACGCCGGTCAGGGAGGCGTATTGGGGGAGTCCCTCCGGTCCGGCGATCACCACGTAGGTGCCGGAAGACAGCCGGTAGTAGTCCACCTCGGCCGACTCCACTACGCACGAAAGGATCTCCTCCACGGGCTGATCCTCGGCGCGGCAGAAGACTCGCCGCTCCCGGGCCAGCGTCGAGACCTCGGCGCCGTAGAGGAGATCGATCCCCGTGAGTGCGGCCACCTGTTCGAGCGCCTCGGAGAGGAGGACGTCTCGGAGGATCAGGGTGTGGGTCTGGCCCTCGGACGGGGGTGCCTGGGCGGAGGCCCGCTCTCCGGGGCCTACCACCAGGGCGGCCAGAAGGAGGAGGGCGATGGGATGGAGCCGTTTCACGGCGGAGGCCTCAGTAGATCTCAAAACCCTGGCTGGTCTCCCGGAAGCGGAGTCCCCGGGCGGTGGCGATATCCCCCAGGATCCCCCGAAGATCCCGGGTCTCCTGGTAGAGGAGGGTGAGTCGGTCCTCCGGATCCACGTCGGCTCCCATCCGGATCTCCACGCCGTGGCGCCGTTCCAGCTCCGCCAGGATGGCCCCCAGGGGCCGGTCCACGGCAGCGAATCCCCGGGCTCTCCAGCTCAGGAGCGGCTCGACCTCGACGGGCGCAGGGGGTGCGGGCTCCGCCGCGCCCAGCGCCACCGAGGACATCTGACCCGCATCCAGCTCCACACCCGTGTGGCCTCGAGCGCCTTCCAACCGGACCCGGCCCTCCTTCAGGACCACTTCGGTGCCGCCTCCGATCTCGTCCCGGGCTCGCACGTTGAAGCGAGTCCCAAGTACGGTGACCCGGGCGTTGAAGGTCTCCACGAGGAAGGGCACTTCGTCGGGAGCCACCTCGAAGAACGCTTCTCCCACCAGGACGACTCCTCGAGACGGGGGGGTCCACGGCAGGGCCCACCGAGGTTGAGTGAGCGAGGAGCCGCTGTTCAATTCGACGACGGTCCCGTCCTCCAGGGTCACCGACCGGCTCTCTCCGGGTCCGGCCTCTACCGTGATCGAGGTCAACGGCCCGAGGCCCAGCGCCAGCGCCGCGACGGCCGCCGCGGCCAGGAGTCCCCGAACCCACCAACGGGAGGCCGATCGGGCAGGGGACCTGGCAGCGGATGCGACGGGTGTGGTTCTCTCGGAGGGAGCAGCCCCCTCGCCGGGCGGGGTTGCCTCCGAAGAGTGAGCCTCGGATTCGCCCATCCGATCCTGCACGAGGGCCCAGGCTTCATCCAGCTCCTCGGGGGATGAGCCCACCCGGGGCTCGGTCAGGAGGTCCCAGACCCGCTCCAGTTCGTCGGCGTCGTCCTCGTCACCCAGCTCGGGGGGGAACGAATGGGGGCTTTGATCTCTCACCATCGGGCTATCCGTTGGGTGGACGGGGCGGATCCTGCGCGTCGATCCGGTCCCTGAGGGTCCGGAGCGCCCGGACCAGATGATTGTTCACGGTCCGGGGCGTGACCTCCATGACCCGGGCGATCTCCTCGTGGCTGAGTCCCTGAAACCGACTCAGGGTCAGCGCCTCACGTTGGCGATCCGGAAGCTCCGAGATCCAGCCCTGGATCCGACTCTCCAGCTCCCGGCCCGCCAGCGAGGCGTCGGGTTCGGGAGGGCGGGAGCGGGACGGGTCGAAGTTCTCCGCCAGGAGTTCGTCCCGGCGGCGACCGTCCCGGATCTGGTTCAGGGCCAGGTTCCGGACCGTTCGGTGAAGGAGGGCTCGAACGGATCCGGTGGGATCGTGTTCTCTTCGTCGCTCCCAGAACTTCACGAAGGCGTCCTGAACGACGTCCCGGGCCGCCGCGGCATCTCCCAGGATCCGGACCGCATGGGAGAGCAGATCGTCGTGAAGGGCCCGGAAGAGCGATTCGAATGCGGACTCGTCGGAGCCCACGACCCGCCGGAACCACACGGAAAGGAATTCCGCGGCTTCATTCCCCTCGGGGGAGGCGAAGGAGCGAACTCTCGCATGTGAGGAAGCCGGCGGCATCGCGGATCCGGTGAGGGATGGATCGTCGTCGTTCACCGGTGAAACACCTGGGACGGAGGGAATGACCAGCGGAGGGGGGGGCGGGCGGCAGCCTTCTAGTCGTCCTCGCCACCGGGACGGGGCTGGGTCTTGCGGATCCGGGCCCGCACCACCTGGGTGTCCGTGGCCTCGAGGATCTCGATCTCGAGGCCTGGGAGCTCCAGGGTCTCTCCGACTTCGGGCACGTGACCCAGCTCCTCCACCACGAAGCCGTTGAGGGATCGGTGCTCCAGGTGGGGGAGCGAAACATTGAGGGTGTGGTTGACCTCGCGCAACTCCACACCCCCGTCCACCTCGGCCTCGGTCCGGGAGGTGCGCCGGATGGATTCCTCCCGGACATCGGTCTCGTCCTCGATCTCGCCCACCAGCTCCTCGATCACGTCCTCCAGGGTCACGAGCCCGTCGGTTCCTCCGAATTCGTCGGCCACGATCCCCATGTGGATCCGTCGGTGCTGGAAGGCCCTGAGGAGGCGGGGAAGGGGGAGCGAGCCGGGCACGAAGAAGGGGTCCCGACAGAGGCGGGAGAGGGGGAGCTCGCCCCGGCCCGCGACGTAGGCTTCGTAGGCCTCGCGCACGTAGAGAACGCCGGATATCTCATCTACCGAGCCCCGATACACCGGAACCCGGGAGTAGGGGACCTCTCGGAGGAGGGGAACCACCGACTCCAGGCTTCGGGAGTCGTCCCAGGCGAAGACGTCCACACGGGGTGTCATGATATCCCAGGCCGTGAGTTCGTCCATCCGGAAGGCCCGCTCGACGAGCCGGTGCTCCTCTTCTTCCACCACTCCCTGACGCAGGCCCAGGGTCGCCATTTCGTGGAGCTCCCGCTCACCTCCGTCGCCTCCGTTCTCGCCGTTCCCGCCTCCGCCCAGGAGTCCCTCCATTCGAAGGAGGGGGAAGACCAAGGGACGGGCCGCCCGCTCCAGCGCCCCCAGGGCGGGCGCCGCCAGGAGGGCCATTCGGATGGGGCTTCTGGAGGCCAGGAGCCGGGGGAGGGCCTCGGCCACCAGGATGATGATGACGATACCCGCTGGGATGGCCCATGAGGCGGCGGCACGCCCCAGCACCTCCACCACGGCAAGGGTGCCCAGGGAGACGGCCGCCACATTGAGCGTCGTATTCACGGCGAACAAGGTAGGCCGAATGCCCGGGCTTTCGTAGCGAATTCGGGCCAGGGAATCGGCTCTGAGGAATCCCTCTTCCTGCATGGTGCGGATCCGGGAGGTCCCCACCGAGAACGCGGCCGCCTCCATGGCCGACACCAGCGCGGACAGGGCGAGGAGCACCCCGCCGACCACGAGGAGAAGGGTCACCGCGACCCTCCCTCGCTATGTCTGCGATGAGCCGCGTTGGCTCCAGCGGCCTGGCGCTCCCAACGGAGGGCACACCAGTTCCTCAACAGCCTTCTTGTGGATGCTGCCCGGGGACTCGGAGGGTGGTCGTCGCCCTCCCCGCTACTTCGGCCGCTACTTCGGCTCAGCTCCATTCTTCGCTGTCCTGGAGCAGCTTCTCGATGACGTTGAGGGCGCTGATCCCGTCGGCTTCGGCCTCGAAGCCCGGAACGATGCGGTGGGCGAGGACCAGGGGTGCCACGGACCGGATGTCGTCGTGGTTGGGAACGGGCTCGCCCCTGAGGACGGCCCGAGCCTTGGCCCCCAGCACCAGGTACTGGGAAGCTCGAGGTCCGGCGCCCCAGGCCACGTACTTGCGAATGAAGTCCGAGGCCTCGTCGGAGTCGGGACGGGTGGATCGGACGAGCCGCACGGCCAACGCCGCTGCCGAGGGCGACACGGGCACCCGCCTGACGAGCTGCTGGAACTCGATGAGCCGAGCGCCCGTGATCACCCGCTTGACCTCGGGCGCTTCGACCCCGGTGGTCCGCATCGCCACGGCTTCTTCCTCCTCCCGGGAGGGATACCCGATCCGGAGCTCGAACATGAACCGGTCGAGCTGGGCCTCGGGCAGGGGGTAGGTGCCCTCCTGCTCGATGGGGTTCTGCGTGGCCAGGACGAAGAAGGGGCGGGGAAGGGTGTGGGTTTCTCCTCCGGCGGTGACGGTCCGTTCCTGCATGGCCTGGAGAAGCGCCGCCTGGGTCTTGGGCGGAGTCCGATTGATCTCGTCGGCCAGGACGACGTTGGCGAAGACCGGCCCCTTCA
>SKKH01000212.1 GCA_007121555.1 Gemmatimonadota bacterium
CCTGAGGGGCTCCCAGCCCCCCGCGCCTCGTCGGTCTGATGGATCCTCTGAGCTGGGCACTTCTGGGGCTCCTGGGCGCCTGGGCCGCGTTGGACGGCGTCTCCGCCGGCCAGTTCATGGTGTCCAGACCCCTGGTCACCGCGACCCTGACGGGCTGGCTCCTGGGCGATCCCACCACAGGATTCGTCCTGGGCCTCTTCCTGGAGGTCGTGCACCTGGCGGGACTCCCGGTGGGTGCCGTGCAACTCCCTGAACCGGGGCCGGCCGCGATCCCCGCCACCGTGGCGGCGATGATCCTGGGAGGGGGCGAAGGGTTGGCGCTGGGTGCAGCCCTTGGCGTGGCCCTGGCCGTGGTCGGTGGATGGACGGTGGTGGTTCAGCGACGCTGGCAGGGCCGGCTCGTGCACGGTGCCGTAGGCGGAGCGGTCGTTCCCGAGACCGTGGGGCGTCGACTGGTCCTGGCCCTGGCGCTGGACGGCCTTCGCGGGCTCACGCTCACCTGGGCCGGTACGGCTCTGGCCCTGAGTCTGGCCCCGGTGCTACAAGGCGCATGGCCCCTCGGTCCCAGGGAGACGGTGGCGCTCCTGGTCATCCTCTCCGCCTTCTCGGCCGGCACGCTTCTTTCGAACCTCCCCACGCGGCGTCGACGCGCCCCCCTCCTCCTGTTGGGTCTGGGCGGCGGGATCCTCCTGTCGCTGCTTCTGGCTTCGGGAGCGACGCCATGAAGGCCCGACTCTTTCGACGGCTCTTCCTGATCCAGGGCCTCTGGAACTATCGCACCCTCCTCGGCCCGGGGATGCTCTGGGCGCTGCTTCCCCTCCTCAGATCCGAGTACCGGAACGATGCCGAGGCGCTGGAGGCGGCCCTGGAGCGACACTCCGGTCTCTTCAATGCCCACCCGTACCTCGCCGGATTCGCAGCAGGCGCCCTGGCCCGCATGGAGGTGGACCGGGAACCTGGCTCCATGATCCAGCGTTTCCGCGAGGTGATCCGAGGGCCCCTCGGGAGTCTCGGGGACCGGTTCTTCTGGGCGGCCTGGCTCCCGACCACCATCCTGCTCGCCGGAGCCGCGGGGCTCATGGGACTCCCGGCTCCCCTGACCATCTTCCTCTTTCTGGGCGTCTACAACGCCGCTCATCTGGTCGTCCGCTGGCAGGGGCTGGAGGCGGGTTGGATCCATGGCCGAGGGGTGGCGGAGGGGCTCGCCCGTATGGGCCTGCCCGACCATGCGGAACGGACGGGCAGGGGAGGGGTCATGCTTCTCGGATTGGTCCTGGGTTGGGTCGTGGTTCGGGCGTTGGATCCGGATCTCATGCATACCGGGACCGCGATCCTGCTCGTCGGGTCGGGAGGCTTTCTCTTCGTCGCGGGGATCCTCCGGGGCCGCGAGAGCACCGGCTGGCCTCCCGCCTTCATTCTGTTCGTCATTGTCGCACTCTTCGGCTGGGGCTGGATCTCCGGCTGAAGGTTGGGCGTCGTGGACGATTGCACTCTCTCTGACACGGAAGGTACATGAGCGAACCCAACACCGAGGAACGTAGGGTCCGCATCCAGAACCGAATGGGCCTCCACGCTCGTCCGGCAGCTGAGTTCGTGAAGCTGGCGGGGAAGTACAGTTCCGACATCACGTTGGCGAAGGGAGATCTGGAGGTGAACGGGAAGAGCATCATGGGGGTCATGATGCTGGCGGCCGAGCAGGGCTCCGAGATGGTGGTCCGAGGCCGGGGTTCGGATGCCGAGGCCGCCGTGGATGCCCTCGCGTCGTTGATCCAGAACGGTTTCGGGGAGGCCTGAAGTGTCCACGGTTCGTGACGGACTTCCGGTCTCCGAGGGCATCTCGTTCGGGCCCGTTCGGATTCTCAGGTGGGGCGTGCCCGACGTCCCCCATGAGACCATCGGGGAGGAGCAGATCGAATCCGAGGTCGCTCGCTTCCACGAGGCGAGGGACTGGGCGCAGCGGCGGCTCCTTGAGATCCAGGAGGGGACCGAGGAACGCCTGGGCTCGCTGGAGGCCCGCATCTTCGAGCCCCAGCTCCTCATGCTCGAAGACACCGAGGTGCTGGAGGGGACCGAGCGATACATTCGCGAGAACCGCCTCACCGCAGCTCGCGCCTTCCACTGGCGCATGCTCGAACTACAGGCGCTCTGGGTCCGGACGGCCAATCCCATGGTTCTGGATCGGCTCAACGACCTGGAGGACCTCATGAGCCGGGTCCTGCGACGCCTTCTCGGTCTTCCCGAGCCGGGAGACATGACCGGAAACGGGGATCCCGCCATCCTCGTCGCGCGAAACATCACCCCCTCGCTGACGGTCCAGATGGATCCGGAACACACCCTGGGGATTGCCACCGAGCAGGGGACCCGAACCTCCCACTGGGCCATCCTCGCCCGCTCCATGGGCATCCCTGCGGTGGCCGGACTCGTGGACCTCACCGGACTGACCGAGGACGGAGAGCAGGCCATCGTGGACGGCCGAATCGGCCGTATCGTCCTGAACCCGGACGAGCGGGACCGCCGTGTCTACCAGCAGCGCAAGGTGCGGATTCGGGAGTGGGAAGACGAACTCGCCGCGATCGCGCGCCTGGACGCCGTCACCCTGGACGGGCAGCCCGTGGCGCTCCGGGCGAATCTGGACATCCCCGCCGAGGCCCACCGGGCCGTCGAGCACGGGGCCGAAGGGGTGGGGCTCTTCCGGACCGAGTTCCTGGTCGTGGGCCGCAGTTCGATGCCCCAGGAAGAGGAGCAGTACGAGGCGTACCGTCAGGTGGCCGACGCCTTCCCGAATCGGGCCGTCGTGATCCGGACCTTCGACCTGGGAGGAGACAAGTTTCCCATGTTCCTCCACATGCCCGCCGAGGAGAACCCCTTCCTGGGCTGGCGCGCGATCCGGGTCTGCCTGGACCGGCTGGAGCTCTTCCGCCCCCAGCTCCGGGCCATCCTCCGGGCAACTGCCCATGGAGACGTGCGCATCCTCCTCCCGCTGGTGAATGACGTAGAGGAGGTCGTCCGCGTGCGGGAGCTCCTGTCGGAGGAGGAGGATCGACTCCGGAGAGACGGGATTCCCTTCCACTCCGGGTACAAGCTCGGGATCCTGGTGGAGACCCCGGCGGCCGCCCTGGACGCGGCGGAGCTGGCCCGGCACTGCGACTTCTTCAGCATCGGGACCAACGACCTGGTGCAGTATACCCTCGCAGTGGACCGGACCAACGCCCGGCTCTCCAACCTCTACAACCCGTTCCATCCCTCAGTGGTGCGCCAGATCCACCAGGTCTCCCGGGTGGCCCGGGCGGCGGGGATCGAGGTCAGCGTCTGCGGGGAGCTGGCCGCCAACCCCCTGGGGGCCTTTCTCCTCCTGGGCCTCGACATCACGGCTCTCTCGGTGGCGTGGCCCTCGCTTCCGGAGGTGAAGAAGGTGATTCGCTCGTTTCGGATCGAGGTCGCCCGGGAGGCGGCCCGCAAGGCCCTGGCCGCCCCGACCTCGGCCGCGGTGACGAGCTGTCTCGTGGAGGGACTCGGCGACGCCGTGGACCTGAGCGCGTTCTCGGGCCGATGGAGCTTGTCCATCCCTTCATGACTCCGTTAAGGTAGCGGGCTTTCGCCCCGTCCTCCTCTTCCACTCTCCTTCCGGCGAGCCCTGCGCTCGTCCTGAAACGAACCGTCCGGGAGTTCTCCTTGAGCCTACGCCACTTTTCCTCCGAGTCCGTGACGGAGGGACACCCCGACAAAGTCGCCGACCAGATCTCGGACGCCGTCCTGGACCACCTCCTGGCGCAGGATCCCAGTTCCCGCGTGGCCTGTGAGACCCTGGTCACCACTGGGCTCGCCCTCGTGGCCGGCGAGATCTCTTCGGACGCCCAGCTGGAGATCAGCCCGCTGGTGCGCCAAACGCTGCTGGACATTGGGTACGACAACGCTGAGTACGGGATCGACGGCGAGAGCTGCTCGGTACTCATCGCCCTGGACCGGCAGTCCAGGGACATCGCCCAGGGGGTGGACTCCGGGGGCGCCGGCGATCAGGGGATGATGTTCGGGTACGCCACCGACGAAACCGAGGCCCTCCTTCCCATGCCCGTGGTCCTGGCCCATCGCCTGACCCGGGGGCTGGCGCGCCTCCGCCGGAGTGGCGAGGTGAGCTGGCTGAGACCCGATGGGAAGGCTCAGGTCTCGGTGGCCTATGACGGCGACGTTCCGGTGGCGGTCACCGCGGTGGTGGTGAGCACCCAACACGATCCGGAGGTCTCCCAGACCAGGATCCAGGAAGTCATCCGGGAGAAGCTGATCCGCCCCCAGATGCCCCCCGAGCTGTTCGACCCCGAGAACGTTCGCCTCCACGTGAATCCCACAGGTCGCTTCGTGACCGGCGGGCCCCAGGGCGATGTGGGGCTGACCGGCCGGAAGGTGATCGTGGATACCTATGGAGGGATGGGGCGCCACGGAGGCGGGGCCTTCTCCGGGAAGGACGCCACCAAGGTGGATCGGTCCGCGGCCTATGCCTCCCGCTGGGCCGCCAAGCACGTGGTCGCGGCCGGTGTGGCCCGCCGGTGCGAGATCCAGCTCGCCTACGCCATCGGGGTGGCCGAGCCCGTCAGCCTCTGGGTGGACACCTTCGGGACGGGCACCGTACCCGAGGAGCGGATCGCAGCGGCCCTTCGGGAGGTGTTCGACTTCGAGCCGTCGGGGATCATCGACGAGCTGGGGCTCAGAAACCCCATCTACGGACCGGCGGCCACCTACGGTCACTTCGGACGGGAGCCCCGATCCGTCTCGCGGCTGGGCCGCCAGGTCACCCTCTTCCCCTGGGAGTCGACGCCTCGGGTCGCGGCGCTCAAGGACGCGCTGGGGATGGGGTGAGCCCACGATTCCGGAGTCTGTGAACCAGCCCGTCACTTCGGAGTATGCTCCTGGGAGGCCGAAGATTCCCGGGAAGGTTTCCTGGAGCCGGCCGATCCTTCCCCCCGCCGAGGAGGAGACCCTGTGCTGGTCGAGGTGACAGTCAAGAGCCTGGGACTGGATCGGGCGTCCAACACGCCGGTGGTCATCCTCCAGGAGGTGGATGGTGAACGGGTCCTGCCAATCTGGATTGGACCGGGCGAGGCCAGCGCCATTGCGATGCAGCTGGCCGACATGAAGTTCTCCCGGCCGCTGACGCATGACCTCCTCCTGGATGTGCTCCGGGGGTTGGGAGGCGAGCTGAGTCGGGTCGTCATTACCCGGGTGGCTGAATCCACCTACTACGCCGAGCTCATCATCCAGACGAACGGGGCCACGGTGAGCGTCGACGCCCGACCGTCGGATTCCATTGCGGTAGCGCTCCGCACCGATGCGAGGATCTTCGCCAACGAGGCTCTCCTGGAGCGAGCATCCATCGAGATCTCCGAGGAAGAGGTGAGCCCGGGGTCTCCCACCACCGGCACGGCCGCGGGAGCGAGCGGAAGCTCCGAGCTGGAAGAGGATGAGGAGTCGGTGATGAGCGCGGATGAGCTGAAGGAGTACCTCCGCCGGCTGAATCCCGAGGACTTCGGCCGCTTCTCTCCTTGAGGCCCAGAAGGCTGTTGAAGCACTGGACCCTGCGGCCCTTCGGGAGCCTGCTTCTCGGGGCCACTCTCCTATGGGGAGGAGGGCTGGAGTCGGATGCGGCGCAGACCCCCACCTCGACGAGCAGGGCCGCACTCCAGACCCCCTCCCTCCCCGAGGGCGACACCACCGTCGCCACCCTGGAAGCTGTGGACGCCGCCATCAGGGGACGCCTCCTCCTGGACTCCCTCCCGGCCGACACGGGAACCGTGGTCCTCCACCGCGTGACGCCCGAAGAGGCCGGCCCTGTGGATTCTGTGCGCGTCGGCGCCGGGGGCGAGTTCGCCCTTCCCCTGCCGGGCCTGCCCATTCCCGGCGGCGGAGAGGTGTACTTCGCTTCGTCCCGCTACGAGGAGATCCTCTATTTCGGAGGGGCGGTGGCCCAACCGGCCCAGGTCGACTCCTTCTACACGATCCGGACGTACTCGACGCGAACCGCTCCCCCGCAAGGCGTCCCCCTCACGGTGGAGGTCCGGAACGTCTTCATCGATCAGGGCCCCATGGGCTGGCGGGTCACCGACCTCTTCCAGGTCCGCAACGACTCCGCCCGCACCTGGGTGGGGGAGGGCGAAGAGGGGATCGTCTGGCAGCACCCCCTGCCCACCGGGGCCCGGAGCGTCAGGGTCGGGCAGAGTGACCTGTCGCCTGACGCGGTTCGCTTCGATGAGGGAGGGATGCAGGTACTCAGTCCCATGCCTCCGGGTGAGCGGCTCTTCGTGATCCAGTACGAGCTGGAGGCGCTCGAGTTCTCACTTCCCCTCCCGGGACGGACCGAGATCATCGAGGTCCTGGTGGACGAGTCCGCGCCCCCTCTGAGGATGGAAGGTCTGACGCCGGCGCAGCCCGTGGAGATGGAGCCGGGCTCCCTCTACCGCCGTTGGGCCGCCGAAGGGGTCGAGGGACGGACCGTTCGGGTGGCCCCGGGCGAGGAGGGCACGTCTTCGATCCTTCCCTGGGTGGGGGTGGGCCTGGGATTCCTTCTCCTGGGACTCGGGGTATGGGCCGTCCGGCGGCGGCCCCCTGGCGGGGACGTCGAACCGAGGGGGGGCGACCCATCCCCCGCCGTCGATCGAGGGGCAGCCCCGTCTCCGACCCCGATGCGGAGGCGCATCCTACTGGAGATCGCCGAGTTGGACGAGGCATTCGCCGGAATCTCAAACCCGTCTGAGGCGGAGCGACGCCGATACGAGACGCAGCGCAGTGAGCTTCTGCGGCGCCTGAACGAGGGAGGTGGGACGGGCGAGGAGGGGCGGGCTTCCACTGCCGGTCCTTCGACCCCTGACCCGTGAGCATCCTCACCGAAGAAGGGATCCTCCTTCGGTCTCATCCCTATTCGGAGACCTCCAGGGTGCTCCGCTTCCTGACCCCGGACCACGGCCTCCTTTCGGTGATGGCCCGAGGCCTCCGGCGGCGGATGTCCAAGGGGGAAGGGGGAGTGGAGACCTTCGACCAGGTGACCCTCGTCTGCTCGTTCCGGCAGGAGCGGGACCTGCACACCCTCCGGGAGCTCC